>CAMAYG010000013.1 GCA_945862535.1 Rickettsia typhi
ACTTTGTTTTTCAAATATATAAATAATAAACAACATAATTAAACCATGGAACAACAATACAAAAACCCAATAAAAGCGGAAGAAATAATATTAGATATGCCTCAAGATGTATCGCAAGACCCAAATGCAGATGCACTACAAAAACTAAACGACCTTTTTCCTGCAGGATATCAATCCAACATTACTAAAGATTCAGAGGAAAATTTTTCTGCAGAAATTACCGTAGGCGACAATAAATATATTGGATTATGTAGTAAGGATGGCACTCCTATCGGAAACTGGACACTTAAAAGGGGTGAAGATTCAGCAATATCAATAAAATTTCAAAATAATTCATTTTTCTTCATAATAATACGTCAAAAAGAAGAGATAGTAATTTTTGAGACAGAAGCCGGTGGTAAATTCATAGATGATTCAAGTCAACTTGTTTTAGGATCTGGAAAGTTGATAGGTGACTTATATCAAAACAATAAATACAATGGAGAGTTTTTAGATAATAAATTCAATGGCCAAGGAACATTCACTTTTGCAAACGGCGGCAAATATGTAGGAAATTGGCAAAATGGTGAAAAAAATGGCAAAGGAACACACGCTTATGCAGACGGTGGCAAATATGTAGGAAATTGGCAAAATGGTAAAAAAAATGGCCAAGGAACATGCACTTATGCAGACGGCGCAAAATACGAAGGAGAGTGGGAAAATGATAAAAAAAATGGCCAAGGAACATGCACTTATGCAAGCGGCACAATATACGAAGGAGATTGGCAAGATGGTAAACAACATGGCCAAGGAAAATACGCTTATGCAAACGGCGCAATATACGAAGGAGAGTTTAAAGATAATAAATTCAATGGCCAAGGAAAATACGCTTATACAAACGGCGAAGAATATGTAGGAAATTGGCAAAATGGTGAAAAAAATGGCAAAGGAACATACAAGTATCCAAACAATAGCAAATTCGAAGGAGAGTTTAAAGATGGCGAACGAAATGGCAAAGGAATATATACTGGTGCAGACGGTAAAAAATGCGAGGAAGAGTGGGAAAATGGTAAACTAAAAGACAAAAAAAAGGAGGAGAATAAGCAAAAGAAAAAACGAAGGAATCAAAAGTTGAAAGAGCTTAAAAAGTTGAAAGAGTTTAAAATTGGTGTTTCAGACAACACCACAATTATTGACAAATCAGAAGAGGGAGATGAAGTTCACAGTCTTGACGATGAAGATTTTAGCTTAATAAATAGAGACCTAACTGAAAAAGTAGAATATCCAGACACAACTCTCGAAACACCGCTAAAAAAATACCAAAAACCAGAAGAAGAACAGAAGGTAGAAGAAGAACAGAAGATAAAAGGAGGAGGGCTTTCGAGAAATAGCGCAACTGCAAAACTGAATAACGATCGCCATAAACAAGATAGATCGCTTGAAAAATTAAAAAGTGCCGAAGGAGAAAGACTTTCGAGAAATAAATCAAGCATCAGACTTGGTAGTATTGATATAAAAGAAGAAGAACAGAAGATAAAAGGAGGAGGGCTTTCGAAAAGTAGCACAACTGCAGATCTGAATGTCTATCGCCTTGGACGAGTTAGTTCACATGCAGAATTAAAAGGTGCCAAAGGAGAAAGACTTTCGAGAAATGCACAAAGCCTAATCAAAAGAGGTAATGCTTCTATACTTCACTGTCGAACTAAACAAGGTAGATCGTGTTCAAGAACAGACTTTGTCGTAGGAACATCATTGACGATTGAAAGCACGCATGCCCCAGTGAAAAAATCGCTAAAGCAAGCGAGACACAGTATTACAGCACAAAAACTAGAACCAAATCAAATGCAAAAAAATTCATCATTGTCTAACAAACAGCAAAAGCAGCTTGGTGTTCAGCCCAATACACCAAGGACTTCAATTGTAAATAATGAGCATGGGCAACAGCCAGATAGTAGCGATGTTAAAATCAATCAATCACTCACTTTGCAACCAAAAAAACATCGTTGTCAAAAATAAATTAATCAAATATCAATTTGATTTTTAAATTATAAAATATGCAAATATTTTACTTATCTGATTAAAAACAATACCAAAGGTTAAATAAAATATTAAGTCTGCTTTATTTAACCTTTGGCAATTTTTTGCGAAAAAACTATTCTTTTGCAGAGGTTTCTTCTTCGCTATATTCGCCACATTCAATAGAATCGACATCTTTATTGCCACTATGGGCAATTCTTGCCACAGAAACAACGGTTTCGTCTTGAGTTTTAATTAGAGTAACACCTTGAGTATTACGGCTAGTAATACGAATTGCAGTAACTTCGGTGCGAATCAAAGTGCCTTTGCTAGCAATTAGCATTACTTGGTCGTTCTCTTCAATAGGGAAGCTTGCAACAACATTACCATTTCTTTTTGAAGTAATGATGTTGGTGATGCCACTACCGCCACGATTGGTAATTCGGTATTCATAAGCAGAGGTTCTTTTGCCAAAGCCATTTTCGGTAATTGTCAAAATAAACTGTTCGTCTATTGCCATTTGTTCGATTTGCTCGGCAGTAAGACCGATTGTTTCTGGCGAATTGGCAATTTTTGGCAAGGCTTTTGGCTGTTCTAGCAGATCGGGGCTAGGATTTTGCTGTAAATTACGGTTAAAGACAAGAGCTTCTCTAAGAGCGATGCGGGTCTCGACTGGAATTTTTAAATATTTCTCTCTGGTCTCGATTTCTTGCTTAATATGTTTAACGATCGAAAGCCCAATAACATAATTCTTTGCTTCGAGCTTAATTCCGCGAACCCCGGTAGAATTACGGCTTTGGAAAACACGAAGATTTTCAACTGGAAAACGAATACATTTGCCATTTTCGGTTGCAAGCAAAATGTCGTCTTCATCGCTACATAAAGCAACACCAACCAAAGACTCTGTATCGCTTAACTTCATGGCAATTTTACCGCCAGAACGAATATCGGTAAATTGATCCATCGAATTACGACGGACATCGCCCATTGAGGTTGCGAAAACAATGCTAATATTTTCTAGCTCTTGCTGGTTTTCTGGCAAAGCAATAATGGTGCTAATTTTTTCATCTGCTTCTAAAGGTAGTAAATTAACCAAGGCTCGGCCTTTTGATTGTGGGTTACCCAGAGGCAATTTATAGGTTTTTAACTTATAAACCTTGCCTTTACTAGAAAAGAATAGAATTGCGGTGTGAGTACTGGCAACAAAAATATCGGTAGTAACATCTTCTTCGCGAATATCGATGGTGCTTCTACCTTTGCCACCTCTCTTTTGAGTGCGGTAAGTAGAAAGCAACACTCTTTTAATGTAGCCGTTCATGGTTCTTACTACAACCATTTCTTCTCTGGGGATTAAGTCTTCAATATCGATATCGGCATCGCTATTTTCGATTGTGGTTTTGCGGGGTGTGGCAAATTGCTCTTTGGTTTCAACTAATTCGCTACGAACTAAGGCAAATAACCTTACCCTATCGCTCAAAATTTCGAGGTATCGTGAAATTTCTACTGCCAATTCTTTTAATTCATTGTCTATTTTACCGCTTTCTAAGCCAGTTAAACGGGCAAGTCGCATCTCTAAAATGGCTTTTGCTTGGGTCTCGGTAAAATAAAACATTCCGTCACTCACCACATTGCCCTTGTCTTGCACTAAACGAATAATTGCTTCGACCTCAAAAGCTGGCCAAGCTTTGGCTAAAAGCCTAATTTTAGCTTCCGCGGCATCTTGCGAAGATTTTATAAGCTCAACAATTTCGTCGATATTAGCAACGGCAACCGCCAAACCAATTAACATATGGGTTTTGTCTCTTGCTCTTGCTAATAAAAAGTTAAGACGACGAGTTACCACTTTCTCGCGGAATTCAACAAAGATTCTAATAACGGTTGCCAAATTCAGCAATTCTGGACGACCATAATTAAGGGCAAGCATATTAACCCCAAAGCTGGTTTGTAGCTCGGTATAATTATATAATTGATTGACGATAACTTCTTCATTGGCATCTCTTCGCAGTTCGATTACCACCCTAATGCCGTCGCGGTCGGACTCATCCCTTAAATCGGTAATTCCTTCGATTTTCTTTTCTTTGACAAGATCGGAGATTTTCTCGACTAACCTTGCCTTATTTACCTGATAAGGTATTTCGTTAATAATAATGGCATTTTTATTGGCATTAACTTTTTCAATCTTGTGCTTGCCCCGAGTAATAACCGAGCCACGACCAGTAAAGGCCGCCGACTGATAACCACTACGGCCAATAATTGTTCCACCCGTTGGGAAATCTGGCCCCGGGACGATTTGCAACAATTCTTCTGGAGTAATATTATTATTGTCGATATAGGCAATACAAGCATCGACAACTTCACCAAGATTATGCGGTGGAATATTGGTTGCCATACCAACAGCAATACCGCCCGAGCCATTAACAAGCAGATTAGGGAAACGAGCAGGAATAAGCTTTGGCTCTCTTTCGCTACCGTCGTAATTTGGCACAAAGTCGACAGTGTCTTTGTCGAGGTCATCGAGCATTGAATGGGAAACTTTTTCTAATCGCGATTCAGTATATCTCATTGCCGCAGGTGGATCGTCGTCGATCGAGCCAAAATTACCCTGCCCGTCGATTAATGGCACTCGCATCGAAAAATCTTGAGCCATACGAACTAAAGATTCGTAAATTGCCGCATCGCCGTGAGGGTGATATTTACCCATCACTTCACCAACAATTCTTGCCGATTTCTTGAAAGGCTTGTTGTAATCGTAGCCACCTTCATACATCGCATATAAAATACGGCGGTGGACTGGCTTTAGGCCGTCGCAGACATCTGGTATTGCTCTTGAAACAATAACACTCATCGCATAATCGAGATAAGATTTTTTCATTTCGCCAACTAGCGAAACTGGCTCGATATCTTTGCCGACAGCAATAAGATTAATGTTATTTTGATTACTCATATTTTGTTATTTTAGTTTATTAGTTAAAAATAGTTATTTATCCGACTTCCTGCGATTGCAACTTTTGCACAACATTTGGCAATGATATATTTAATTAGCCCATTTTATTTTTTTCATCCTTCCATAAATCAACCCATCTATCGTATGGAGTATAATTTTCATCATCACCACGAAACCAATTAATTTTAATCATTTTAGTTTGGCTATGTTCTGTTAATTTATTGATTGCTTGATTAGTTATTTCAACTCCTCGTGGATTAGTTCCTTGTTTTGGAAGCTTGAAATAAAATTCCTTGCCATATTGATTTAAAATTTCAGTTTGTACTTCTTTTGGTATCAAATACATTCCACCGTCACCATTCCAATTAATATGCACAAATAACATATCGCATTCCGCTTTGTATTTATTGATAAATTCTAACGCTTTTTGTGCGTCAACAGTCCATATTAACTTTACGCCCACGATTTTCTTATTTGTTACCGTCTTTATTGAAATAGGCTCTTTAAATACAATTACATCTGTTTCATTTTCCGTAATAGGAATATTTGTTATTACATTTTCCTCGCTGAATTGATATATTAACAATGCTATAATAATTCTTTCCCTTGCCGAGCCCATCTCCATTCCAAGTTTGCCATCTCTTTGGTTGTCAATTTCTGCAAGTTGAAATAATGTTGGCAATTTTTCTTGTATTTTTTCTACAATACTAAGGTCTTGAAAAAGTTTGTCTATTTTACTCATAAATTGTTATCTAAAAATCTTTGTATTTCATTTGCTATGTGCCACGCAAAAACTGGTGGAACTGCGTTGCCAATTTGTTTGTATGCACTTGAAGTTGAAGGATAAAATATAAAATCATCAGGAAAACTCTGTATTCTCGCCGCTTCTCGTGCTGAAAGGCGACGCTTTCCATTGTAATGAAACTCAATATTTCCGTGGTGTTCCGCTCTCATAGTTGGCGCAAAATCATTTTTATCTATTGTAGAATTTCCCTGCCCTTTGTTCATTTTTGCTTTTGACCATTTGTGATTGCTTATACAACCTTCTTCATAATGTTCAAGGTCTTTAATTATGTCATACACAGGGGAAGCCTTATTGATTTGCATAACATCAAAGTTAAATTTTGGCAATATATCTTTTTTTGTACCAATTATAATAACTCTTTCCCTTTTTTGAGAAACTTCGAAATCACTAACTTTTAATAGTTTGTAAGTTATATTATACCCTAAATTTTCAAAATCTTTGACAATGGTTTGAATTGCCTTGCTATCGTCAATCGTTAAAAGCCCTTTTACATTTTCTGCAAGAAATAGTTTTGGCTTGATGTGGTTTATTACATTGCACATACTTTTATACAATTTACCTCTTTCAGTGTCAAAACCAAGTCTTTTGCCTGCGTGGCTAAAATCTTGACAAGGAAAACCACCAGTTACTATATCCGTATATTGTAATTTGGCAATATCAAGGGTATTGATATCAGAACAAATAATATCCTTACAAAAATTCTTTTGAAATGTAATACAAGCGTTTTTATCAATATCATTTGCATATACGGTTTCAAATTTTAGCCTTGTATAGTCTTTTTGCAAAAACTTAAATCCTCCGTGAAAACCCAAGTCAAGACCGCCACAACCACTAAATAAAGATGTAATGCTATATTTTTCATAGCGTTTGCCTGGATTTTTCGCCTTGTGTAGATTTTTGTTTTGCGATTTGGTCATTTTATTAAGACTTCATTTTTGGTGTTGGTGAATAATTTAGCCGATTTTAATATTGCATTAGTTAATAATTAGAAAGAAGTGGCTAGAATTAACAAGACATTAAGCTATATTTTATCGAGCTCAAAAGCCGTATGCAAGACACGAACTGCCAATTCGCCATATTCTTTAGCAATAAGAACCGATATTTTAATTTCTGAAGTAGAAATTAGCAAGATATTTATTCCTTTTTCGGCCAATGTTTTAAACATCGTATGGGCAACTCCAGAATGGCTAATCATGCCGACTCCGATAATCGAGATTTTGGCAATATCTTCGTTAATAAGCATTTTTTGATATTGCAACTGCCCCGCTACCTCTTCAATTGTAACTTTCGCTTTTGCTAGCTCGTCTTTGTTGATAGTAAAAGTAATATCGATTGTTTTATTATCAACACTAATATTTTGCACAATCATATCGACATTAACTTCTTGCGAGGCAAGATTGCCAAAAATTGTCGACGATAACCCCGGATGGTCTGGCATGCCGATTAGGGCAATTTGGACATCGTTTTTGCTGTAGCTAATGCCTGTTATGACATGTTTTTCCATAATTTCTTCCTCGTTATTAACTAAAATTGTTCCAGAATCTTCGTTGACCTCTGCAAATGTTGAAAGCACTCTAACACGAACATTGTGAACCATTGCCATTACAACAGACCTAGTTTGCAAAACTTTAGAGCCACTGTAAGCCATTTCAAGCATTTCCTCGTAAGAAACCTTATTGAGCTTGCGAGCTTTGTCGGTAATTCTGGGGTCTGTAGTATAAACACCGTCGACATCGGTATAAATATCGCATAGATCTGCCTTAACCGATGCCGCAATTGCTACCGCCGAAGTGTCCGAGCCACCACGACCTAAAGTAGTAATAAGGTTATTATTTGCCACCCCCTGAAAACCGGCAATAACAATAACATCGAACTCTTCGAGGGTTTTTAACAGAAAACTGCCGTCGATCGATTCGATTCTGGCCTTGCTGTGAGTGTTGTCGGTTAATATTGGCACCTGCCAACCAAGAAAAGACCTTGCCTTATAGCCCATAGATTGCAATTGCAAAGCAAGAAGACCGCAGGTAATTTGCTCTCCGGTTGCCACAATGGAATCGTATTCTTTCTGAGAATCGGCACTAAGTAAATTAGAAACAGAATTGCAATATTCAACCAGCTGATTAGTAACCCCAGACATTGCCGAAACCACAACAATCACCTTATTCTGCTTTTTTAATTCGTCTGAAACTTTATTGGCAACATTTTTAATGCGATCGATATTGCCTACCGAAGTACCGCCAAATTTTTGAACAATTAGCATTTTAAAATAAAATTAGAATTTTGCTAAAAAATAATTTTGTTAACTATTGATTTTAGCTAATATGATGGCAAAATTCTTGCTAAAGTTTTTTAAAAAGCAACCAAAAAAACAAGTTATAATCCTTCTTAAATCGATTTTATTGCTCTCGGATTTTCGCGAACTTGTGCGAAGATGACAACCGGGGGGTGTCTTTATTAAACCTAAGCTCTGCAACTTCGAGCAAAGATAAAGAACGGAATCTTAATTTAATGTCGAAAAACCGCAACCCTGATTTTTTAACAAGGGACTAGATTTTATCACCTGGCGATAGCCCGTTGGCGATACTAATTTTAACGGATCTTTCTGCAATTGACGAATTTTATCAAATTGTTTTATAACTTCTTCCTCGGCAACTCGATAATCAATAAATTCGCCAATATTTCCAAGGGTTTCAGTCCTTCCAAAATCTGCATAATTACAATTGTAACTAGTGGCAATTTGCTCTGCATAACTGCGAAACATCAATAAATTTTTAATCAAATCAGGGTCGTCTTTAGAGGCTTTATGTATCTTTTGTAAAAACTTAGCCATGGCATCGCAACCTAAAAAGTAATTGCTAGCAAATTCCTCTTCGGCAGAATTTTGCTGATTTAGCCAATTTTTTGCCCCTTCCGGATTAGCAACTATCATTAAGGCGGTATAATGATTAATAAAATCCTGCATTATTGGGTTTTTTAAATTACTAACAATTTCTTGTTGTAACTCTTCATCTAATGCATTCCAAAAAAACAGCTCTGGGTGAATTCCCGTTGCCTGATTTATCATCGACTGAGTAATTGCCCTTTCTTTTTTAATCAATAAGTCTTCCGCTAATTTTGGTTTCTTAGCTCGCGAACCATTGTCGCTATTGCTTGAAATTAATTGATTTACTAATTGACGATTATAAAAATTGGTAAAATTTGGTTCTTTTTGTAGATTTATCTGGCTATTAGAAACTTTAGTAAAAATTTTTTCGATAATTGGCTTAGCAATAATTAAATCTTCCTCGCTACAGCCTTTTGCCCCTAGCAATGTGTCGAGAATGGCTTTCTGGTGATTAAAATCGGTCATAAACATTTCCGCCTCTTTGCCTTGAATTGTTCTTTGATAAGGAATATTGGCAAGATTGACTGTATTTAGCCTCGATTCTAACATGCCACCATAAACCCCGCCATTGCGATTAATAGTAGAGCCCGCACCTTCGAAAAACTCAACCAATTCTTTGTGGCAAACAGCGGTGGATTCGGCGATAATAATTTGCTGAATATTAATTTTCATTAACATTGCCCCAATATAGGTAATTCTTTGAATACTATCAGAGCCAGCAAGCATAATTTTATTAACATCGGGGCAACTTAACATTTGACTAATTGCTTCGGGCTGTAGCCATTCTTCAATCAATGGAACAATTTTCAGATTAGCAATTTCTCGATCTTTAATCAACTTTTGCAATGTTATAACCTGATCTAAATCTTGACAATCGGCAATAATTATTTCACTGACAATTTTCTTGCCCATTGCCTCCTGCAACATTTTAAGCTCATTTAGCCTGTTGATAATTTTTGCCTTCCCATCTTCATTTGCCAAATCTTCACCGCTAATGCGATAATGAAAACAAGGACCCGAAGGCGGAATAAGGCTAGCAATATTTTTATCGAAATTTTCACCTAAAATCTTAGGCGACATAATTTGCAAATTTTTGCCAATTACTTTTAAATCACCACTCAAGCTAGGTAAATCAACATTTTCTCCCGATTCAAATTTTTGATACAAGCTACTAAGCACCTCGTCACTTTTACCAATCATTAACTTACCGCTATCACTATTTTCTAGTTGATAAAATTTTGCTATATTAACCAGATGGGCCAAATAGCTAAAGGTAAAGATACCTGCTTGCTCGTCTTGATGGCGATCGTTGTCAAAACCAATCCAGCTGTCTATTCTAGAGATTTTACTTACCGCATCATTGCCTTGCATCATCTTTAGAAATAATGGAAATTTATTGCTGTAATACAGAATCTCTTGCCATAATTTTGGCCTTGATAATGTTGGTAGTGTTGATTGTTGCGATACAGATAAATCTTGATCTTCAGGCAATGCTGTTAAAGATTTTACAAACATTGCAACATTCGGATTTGTTGGATGAGCTGTAAAAACAAGCTTTATTAGGTTCTTTTTCATTTGCCACAAGTAAAAATAATAAAGCAACAAGATATTTACTTGAGAATAATTAGCAATTAATTTTCTAGTTAAGTAATTTTTTGGTTTGTGATAGTAGCGATATCGCCTTTATTTCTATAGATCTTCGCAATTTTGTGCGAAGATGACGGTGTGCGAAGATGACGGTGTGGGAAGTTTTTAAGAAAAAGCGGGCTTTTATTGTTGCTGTAAAACCGCCCCAAACCGTCATCTTCGCACAAGTTGCAGGATCCATAGAAAGTAAATACTTTTTAGCGTTTAATTAATGGGTCTGATGGTCTTGCTTTCACACTACTGCATTTTTCTTTTTTAACAACTTTATTTGGTGGTGATGCTTGGTTAATCACTGAGGGTTTTGGCATTAAAGGATTCGCCATATGATCTTGTAGTTTTGATGCAACTTTTCCTAGTCCAATACTATCTGCACTATACTGCTTTTGATTCTGTTGTTGTTGTTCCCTCTGCTTTGCTGGCTTGTGTTGATCTCTCGCAAGCTTAGTTTCCATTCTTGGCTCTTCCATTTTCTCACCATCGGCAAGAAGTGCCTTGGTAAAAGCACAAAGAGCACCAAGGAGAAGAATCGGAACAACTGTAACACCGACTCCAGTAGCAGCAAGTGCAATCGCCGCCACAAACATAGCAAACGCTGCAATATTCCAAAAAGCTTTCTCATAATTTATTCCGGGTTTTTTTGGGCGGGGGATATTTGCACCTCCCCCAAGGTTTTGAGTAGGATTGGGTTTACTTTTAGGTTGTCCTGACTTATCACCACTCACCTTCTTGACCTCCTCCCCATTCTCGGCCTCCGACTGCTTCGCAATAAACTCGCTTTTGCCAAAATTGTCCGAAAGTTGCAAGGTTTTTTTTGAAAGACCAAGTTGGCTTGAAAGAGCTGTTTGTAATGCTCCTTCATCTTTATCAAGACTACCTCTTAAGCCAAGTTTTTTGTCGTCTAAATAGAGAAATTCTACCGATTCCCCAATCCCAAAAAGTTGACCAAGTGCGCTAGGCGGTTCTTTTTTCACCTCAAGTTTTAGTTTTTGCTCTTTACCGTCTATTACAAAAGAAATGTCTGTGCTTAGGCCACCATTTAAGCCTTTAGCTTTTTCCATAACCTTTTGTGCAAAAAACTCCTGAGCTTCTTTTTGTTTAGCTAATTCGAGAATGTTCTCTCTGTTTATATATCTGAAAAAATAATCATAATCACAATCATCAACAGAACCTGCCGTTGGAAATTGCAATGTTTTTTGTTGAATATTAGTATTAGAAGATGATGGATCATCAAACACAACATTAAAACCATCCCCTTCTTTTTTAAATGTAAATTTTTTGCCCTCGATTTTTACTGTTCTTGTCGTGTTAGGGCTTGCAAGTGAACCATTTATTGCTACCCATCTATATTTAAATGGCTTTTTAAACGAATCATCGACGAATTTAAATGGCTTTTTAAACGAATCATCGACGACATGTTCTAGTAACACATTGGATAATTTAGCATTTTCAAGGTCTGCGAGTGTTAAACCGCCAACATGTTTGCCGTTGTTTATTTTTCCGCTTTCCAACTTTGCATAACTTTCTGAAAAAACACCATCTTTTACTTTTACAGAAAATTCTTGTTGATTGCCCCTTTTTCCAAACTCTACCTCTCTATCTTTCCCCGCTATATTTAGAGTAAGGGTTACTTTACCACTCGGAGCTTTATTAACTGCTTTTAGAATCGCTCCAAATGTTTTTTTATCTTCTTCCAGTTTAGAGCCTTCTGAACTACTGACCTCAAGTGCATGACAAAATTGCATTAGCATGTCGATTTGCTGTTCATCGCTCGGCATTTTACCAGAACCTGAGAAGCTTAGTTTTGTATCTTTTCCTAAAAACATCTCTTTAAAATCTTTCTCAAGAAAACCAGCTTTTGGCCCTTTTAGTCTATAAGTGTTACCAGTTTCAACAAGTTTAAGAGCTTCATCTTTCCAATATTTTAGACTAGCTGTGTTAGCAGCATCTTTGCCTCCTAAAACATTTTCAAGAGTAATTTTTCTGTCTTCTCTTTGAATGTTAATTGCATTTGCTAAACACTTGTTTAATTCAGTACTATCAACATTTGTGATATATTTTTCTAAGATTTCTTTGGTTTTAGATCTTTCTTCATTGAATAAATCTAGCAAGGCTTGTTTAGGATCTGCATCTTTTTTGCCAACTTTAATTTTAAGTTCTTTTTGCAACATGGCATAAAGCACAGTGTTTTTTTTGTGTTTCAATGTGCCAAGCTCTGTTGATTTTATTGGATTACTTCCTGGTAATATTTTATTAACCTCGCCTAAAGCACTAATTATTTCTTCTTCTTTTTTACCTACATCCTGCAGTACTACAAAGAGGGTAAATTTGAGGGTAAATTTTTTCAACAGATCTTCCTTACTTAGTCCTTGGCTGCCTTCTTGGCCATTTCCTTCTAAATTTGCAATAAAATCAAATTTGTCAACCCCTTCTTTAATCGTCTTTTTCAACTCTTCCTTGTCCATAGCAATATCTCTGGCAACATCTTCGAATTCTTTACCTTCAAGTAATTCTTTTTTTAAAAACTCTTTGGCTTTTTTGACGAATTCTTCCTTTATTGCATTTGCTTTTAGTAAACCTGCCTCATCAAAAAATCTTGCATCCAAATAGTCTTTTTTGACAATTGTTGCAATATTATCGCCTTCTGCAGGAGCAAATTTCGAATAAATCTTAAATTTTTCTTTCAATATATCATCAAAAACCTTTGCCGCCTCATCATCAATAGCTGCTTTAACCTTATTAATTTTTTCTGCCAACACTTTAACTATTGCCTTATCCGATGCAACACTTGTGTCTCCCCAAGTTAAAACTTGCTCTCCTTTAAGGATTGGCCATAAATGTTTGTCAACTTTCAGATTCTCATGATTTTCAATATATTTATACATTGCCCGCTTTTTGAGCAACTTGCCGTCAAGAGATTTACTTAAACTTTCAAATCCTGCTTCTTTTTGCTTATTTTCATCTTGTCCTTTCTTGGCTACTTGAGATTCTACACCTTCTAACAACTCTTTAGCAACTTCTTCAGCAACTCCTTCTGGCAACCCCGTGCAGATTTCTTGAATTTTTTTCTTTAATATTGATTTGTCTTTCCTTATTTCGTCTAGGAGGACATTTTTCATTGCACCTACATCTGCACTTACAAGGATTTTTTGATAAAATTCTTCCTTTTGAGGAAAATCTGCAAGAGTAAATGGTACACCAATCAATGTATCAATTTTTTGTCGCAAGGTTAGGCCATCGCCTTCTGTTGTTATTTTTAATATTTTTCCTAGGTTAAGCTCGCCTCCTTTTTCTAAATATACCTCTGGCTTTTTTTCTATTTGGCGCAGAACTGTTTTTTCCATATCAGTAAAAAAATTTAATGCCTCTACTTTTTGCTTTATATGTTCTTTTAGCCCTTTTTCTGCTTCTTTTTTAAATTCTCTTACTACACTTGTTTTATATTCCATACTTTTGTCATAGAATATCCGATCTGTACAGTCCGCCCAATTAAGATCAACGACTTGCACATTTTTCAATGCCAACTCTAAAGCTTTTTCTAAAACTTCTTTGGGGTAGTGGTTTTTTCTGATTAATTCTTTAACTTCTGCTTTAAAGGAAGGTGATTCTTCAGTACTTGAAAATTCATTCTCTTCATCTCCATATAAGATAACAAATTTATCTTGATCTTCATCCTGCAAATCTTGATCTTCAAGATATTTTCCCACTAATCCTCTAGCAAAAAAATCGGCCTTGCTTTTTACATAATCAGCTAGTTTTTGATTCTCTTGTCCTTGCAATTCAAAGAGACCTGCAATTCCAAGAAACTTGTTATCTTCCCAGACGTTATCTTCCCAGACGTTATCTTCCCAGAAAAACCCTTCTGGCCTAGTTTTGTCTTTTTCTAATACATCAAGGCAATCTGTAAGGAGTGAGTATTTTATTTTTTTTTTCAATGCTTTTAGTTGTTCTGTAAAATTGTTTTCCATATTTACCTCTTTGTTGTTAATTTTATGTAAATCATATAAACCAATATTAGGCACTAAAAATTATTTAGCAAATATTTTTTTATAACCTTTATCTTATATTAGAAACCTCTTTTTAATCTGCAACAATTTGTATTTACTTTCTATGGACCTTCGCGGGCTTTGCGCAGGGTGACAGCGGGGTAACTATGGATCCTGCGACTTCGCGCAGGATGACAAGGGAGGGAGTGCGGAGGTGACGGCTGTGGGGAGCCATGGATCCTGCGACTTCGCGCAGGATGACTACGGGTGGAGTGCAGGATGACAAGGGAGGGAGTGCAGGATGACTACGGGTGGAGTGCGGAGGTGACGGCTTTGGGGAGTGCGAGGGCGGACTGGGGCGGTTTTACGGCAATAAAAGCTCGGTCTAACAACCCACTTCATTCGGCAACAAGGGGTTTCAACCCCTTGCGGTAAATACATAAGCGGATTTTTTCTACTTTTCGTAACTTCGCTGTCGATCTTATCTAATCTGCCTTCGTGACGAGACAAGAGGTTGAAACAGTCTGTTGCCGAAAACTTCCCACATCGTCATCCTGCACGAAGTTGCAGGATCGCCCCACCTTGTCACCCTGCGCGAAGTCGCAGGGTCCAGAGTAATAAAATCAATAGATCCTGCAACTTCGCTTTCGCTTCGTGCAGGATGACTACGGGTGGAGTGCAGGATGACTACGGGTGGAGTGCAGGATGACTACGGGTGGAGCCATGGATCCTGCAACTTCGTGCAGGATGACGGTGTGGGGAGCCATGGATCCTGCAACTTCGTGCAGGATGACAAGGGAGGGAGTGCGGAGGTGACGGCTTTGGGGAGTGCGAGGGCGGACTGGGGGGGTTTTACGGCAATAAAAGCTCGGTCTAGCAACCCACTTCATTCGGCAACAAGGGGTTTTAGCTCCTTGTCTCGTCACGATGACGGACGGAAAGAGATCGGCAACGAAAAAGACGGTAAAAATAGTGCAACGAAACAGACATAAACAGTCCGCTCATGTATCACCGCAAGGGGTTAAAACAGTCTGTTGCCTTATAATTCCTTATAATTACTGGAGGTTAAAACAGTCTGTTGCCGAAAACTTCCCACATCGTCATCCTGCGCGAAGCTCGCAGGATCGCCCCACCTTGTCACCCTGCGCGAAGTTGCAGGATCGCCCCACCTTGTCACCCTGCGCGAAGTCGCAGGGTCCATAGCAATAAAATCAATAGATCCTGCGACTTCGCGCAGGATGACAAGGGAGGGAGTGCGGAGGTGACGGCTGTGGGGAGCCATGGATCCTGCAACTTCGTGCAGGATGACTACGGATGGAGTGCAGGATGACAAGGGAGGGAGTGCGGAGGTGACGGCTTTGGGGAGCCATGGATCCTGCAACTTCGTGCAGGATGACTACGGGTGGAGTGCGGAGGTGACGGCTGTGGGGAGCCATGGACCTTCGCAAGCTTCCGTGCAGGATGACAAGGGAGGGAGTGCAGGATGACTACGGGTGGAGTGCGGAGGTGACGGCTGTGGGGAGTCCAAAGGTAAAGACTGGGGGGGTTTTACGGCAATAAAAGCTCGGTCTAGCAACCCTCTTCATTCGGCAACAAGGGGTTTCAACCCCTTGCGGTAAATACATAAGCGGATTTTTTCTACTTTTCGTAACTTCGCTGTCGATCTTATCTAATCTGCCTTCGTGACGAGACAAGAGGTTGAAACAGTCTGTTGCCGACAATTTTCCACATCGTCGTCCTGCACGAAGTTGCAGGATCGCCCCACCTTGTCACCATGCGCGAAGCTCGCAGGATCGCCCCACCTTGTCACCCTGCGCGAAGCTCGCAGGATCGCCCCACCTTGTCACCCTGCGCGAAGTCGCAGGGTCCAGAGTAATAAAATCAATAGATCCTGCAACTTCGCTTTCGCTTCGTGCAGGATGACGGTGTGGGGAGCCATGGATCCTGCAACTTCGTGCAGGATGACAAGGGAGGGAGTGCAGGATGACTACGGGTGGAGGTGCGAAGGTGACGGCTGTGGGGAGCCATGGATCCTGCAACTTCGTGCAGGATGACAAGGGAGGGAGTGCGGAGGTGACGGTGTGGGAACCGTGGGATCTTCGCGGGCTTCGCGAGAAAGGATGAGGGTTGTGGTGAGTGGCGAGAATCTGCAGACTCTAAATACATTAACAATTATCAAGAAATTGCCAAATAGTCTTAATAAAACATTGCAAAAAATAAAATATTTTTTAATTTAACATTCTTACTTAAATCATATTCTTACTTAAATCATATCAAATTATTATGATAAACCAATTAACAACGGTAAAAACAATAGGTATTATTGGTGGCGGGCAACTCGGCAAAATGACAAATCATGCCGCCCAGCAACTCGGGTTCAACACCATTGTTTTTAGCGATCAAGAATCTTGCGGTAGCAAAAGCTCGGCAAATAGCATTATCGCCCCCTATAACAACGAAGAAGCCTTAAGTAAATTTGCCAATTTGGCCGATGTTGCGACATTCGAATTTGAAAATATTCCTTTGGCAACGGCAAAATTCCTTGAGGCGAGAATGCCAATATTTCCTAATAGCAATGCCTTAGCCATTGCCCAAAATCGCCAGCTAGAAAAAGCTTTTTTGGCAAATAATAATATTCAAACCGTAGATTTTGCCCCAATAAATAGCCTAGAAGAGCTAAAAGCTAAGTCTGTAGAATTTTTAGGAAAATATCAAAAAATTGTTATTAAAACCGCAGTTTTTGGCTATGATGGCAAGGGGCAGTTTGTGTTAGACAGGCTCAAAATTGGCAATAATCCTACCAATAAAATAATTGAAATTTGGCAAGAATTAGCACAACATTATCAAAAAGTTCCGCCACTAATTATTGAAGAATTTTGGCAATTCGACTACGAAATCTCGGTAATTACCGCCAGAAGCAACAAGGAAATTAGGGCATTTATGCCGATGTTAAATATTCATAAAAACGGTATTTTATCAACCAGCATCTACCCAAGCAAGGCAAGTGAAGAGATTATTGCCAAGGCAGTAGATATTACTAATCGGCTAGCAATAGCCCTAGATATTTTTGGCTTATTGACTGTAGAATTTTTTGTTGGCACAAAAAACAATGAAACAACAATTTTAGTTAATGAAATTGCCCCTAGACCACATAATTCGGGGCATTTTTCGATGGATGGGGCACATTGTTCGCAGTTCGAACAATTAGTAAGGGCTATAGCCAGTTTACCTTTAGGCAACCCCAATTTTTTGTTCTCGGGCAAAATGATAAACCTAATAGGCGAAGAAGTCTTGGAAGTAGAGCAATATTTAAAATCTGGCGACAGCAGAATCCACCTTTATGGCAAAGAAATTGCCCCAAATAGAAAAATGGGGCATATTAATATTTACTAAAAAAGAAACTCCTTTACCGCCAAAATCATTTATGAAATTATATTTACCTACCTTGTATTGCCGCTGGTACCTAAAGAAGGTCCTTTACCGCCGGTAGATTGGCTTGTTGGTTCTTGGGTATTATCCTTATTATGCTGGAGAGTGTCAGCTACTTCATTAAGCTTTTCCTTGGTTTGCTCATCAATCTTCTCCTCCTTACCATCCTTTTTCTCTCCTTCTGGACCTTGCTTTTCTTCGCCTGCCTTATCTCCTTCTGGACCTTGCTTCTTTTCTTCTTTATGAAGAAACTTATCCGCCGCCTTCAACACGGGATCGAGAAACCCCTTAATCTTCTTCTCTTGATTATCTGTATTGCCTGCCCCATCTTTCTCAGTATCTTGATTATCCTGAAACAACATCTTCACCGCCTTCGCCACAAAAGCGACAACCCCCTCAATATTCGAATCATTCTTTTGATTATCTTTTTGCGGTTCCGGTTTTTTTGGGTCGATGGCTTCTTGTGAGTGATTGCCTTGTTCAGAAGGCTCCTTTATCTTGCTCTCTTCCTTTTCAGTTGTTTTAGGTTCTGGATTGATGCTTGGTTTATCGTTAGATTCCTCGATTGCTTGATTAGGTAGCTCGCTTGCTTGATTAGGTATCTCGATTGATGCTGTTGATTCTTTTATGATTTACTTTTTTGTTGTTAATGTTATATAAGCCTGCAAAACAACATTAGGCACTGCTAATTATTTAGCAAGTATTTATTTTGAGTCTGTCTTAGTGATGATGGAGGGTTGATTCACTTTTCATGTCTTGTATTTCTTGGGAATAGCCTTGTTTTACTGAGTTTACTTTTATCATTCTGCGATTGTTGTTGCATTTTTCAAAATTATGGGGATAGCTTGATGATGCCCCCAGCCCTCCTCTACCATAACAAGCTCTAAAATCTTTACCTCCTAATCGTGTGTCAATTGATTCACTTTCTATGTCTTGTATTTCTTGGGAATCGTTGAGTTGTATTTGGTTTACTTTTTTTGTTTCGTCAAGGGTTTTGAATTTTTCAAACTTAGATGCTAACCCACGCCCTTTGTTACTATAACCAGCTTCAAAACGTTTGGATTCTGATTTTTTGTTAGAATTTGATTCTTGATATTGATTTTCTGTAAGAGTAAGGATGATATCACTTACGCTCACCTCATCTCCAAGATAATTATTGCGGCTTACACCTAAGCGATTAGCATTGAAGCTATTTTTTAGATTTTTCTTAGCAGAGCCCTTGTCACTAACAGAATTAAAATTAAACTCTTTAGAGGTATTGGACCGCTTTCTTTTATAAACAAGGCTACTGTCTTTTGCTGATGGTTCATCGCTTTTTGCTGATGCTGATTCGCTTTTGTCAATTCTTGGCTTTGGCTTCTTTTTTGGCTTTACAACTTCTTCTTTGTTGGCTTTAGTTGCAATCGGCTTTTCTACAATTTTCTGCTGTGAATCTAGGGGGAGAGGTTTGTTTTTTTTAGAATCTGTATCGGGTTGCGGTATTGGCTTTTGAATTGAAGCTTGTTTGTTAGCGGATTTAATAACCAAGGTATCGATACCAGCAATTAACAAGACAAGAAAAAGTAGCGATGGCGATGCTGTTATTAATGCAACAGCACCAATTATCAAAATAAAAGGAGCATTCACTGATAAATGGTTTTAAGGTTGTTGCAATTGTTGCTATATTATATTAAAAACCTATTTTTAATCTGCAACAATTATTATTTCTAAATATGCTCTTCGGCGTTATATTTACGGCTCACAGATCTTCGCAAATTTACGAAGAAGGTGGTGGCAAAAAAGTTAATTAGCACTAGAATTAACTAGGCTTTTTAACTGATTATCGATTGAATTTTTATTTTCCTTAAACTTTAGCAAAGATTTGCCTAATAAAACAATGCCAGAAACAGATTTTGCTACAGCTGGGTTAATTTGACTACCGCGATATAATACTTCGAAATGCAAATGTGGCCCTGTCGACCTGCCCGTTGTGCCAACAAAAGCAACAACTTCTCCTTGTTTTACTTTTTGCCCCGAGGCAATATTTTTTGCAAAACGACTAGCATGAGCATAGGCTGTAGAATATTCGCGATTATGTTTGATTTCGACATAATTGCCATAACCACCCTTGCGACCAGCAAAAACCACAACACCACTGCCCGCAGAAAGAATTGGTGTGCCAGTTGGGGCAGCAAAATCTGTGCCCTTGTGCATTTTAGAATAGCCAAGAACGGGGTGCCTTCTCATGCCAAATGTCGAAGATATTCTTGCTCCGTTAATAGGAGTTTTAAGAAGCGATTTTTTAATACTATTGCCCTTAGAATCGAAATATTCTATTTTGCCATCGATGTTAAAAGCATAAGTTTCGATAGTTTTTTCTTGTAATTTTAACAAAGAATAAAGAACATTATTTTCTTTAACTTTTTTGCCATTTTCATCGAATAGGCTTTCTACCAAAATCTCGACTTCGTCATTGCTGTGAAAATCTCGCTGGAAATCTATGTCGTAGGCATAAAGATTAATTAGGCTCATCATTGAAGATGCGGTAATTCCTGCTTCGACCCCGTCAACAAATAGTGAATCGGTAATTTTAAAGTGAAATTTTTCGGTTTTTTTGTTAATTTTACGATGCTTAGCGGTTACCTGAAATTCGCCAGCAATATTTTTAATGACAACTTCTAGGTCGAAGTTATTGTCTAGGGTAATTTGGCGGAAGGTCTTTTTTGTTGTGTTGGTAAGCGGGTCGGTGATATTTTTTTGACTAATAATTATCGTGTCCTGATTGCTTAGGGTCAATAGATTAAAATGTTGCGACACCTTATTGACAATTTCTTGAATATTTTCGGCAGGAACACCACTTTCAAGCAAAATGCCGTTTAGAGTATCGCCAGTTTTTATTTGATATTCTTCGTCGAGATCTTCGGCAATTTGCAAATTACTCTCTTTGATGTTAATGTTAATTGGATATTCTGCCAAATAATCGTTACTTTGCCAATATTTTGCAGTGTAAGTAAGGATTTTGTAAAAAAGAAAACTTGAGATTATAACAATAGAAAATAGGTAAAAAAAACGATAATCGATAACTTTGTTAATTAATTCGACAAGATATGCAGAAAAATTATTGCTTGCAACCGACGAAGATTTATTTTTCGCTACATATTTTTTGTTATTAGCTTTTTTTTGGCATTTATTTTTAATAAAGCGAAACAAGGAAAAATAAGTAAAATTAACAATTTAATTGTAGGAAATTGCGACTTAGGCAAGACCCTAACCAAGAATAATCTGCGAAAAATGGGCGATAAACACAAGATCTATAACAATTAGCACGACATAGGGGTTAAATTTAAAGATTGATTGTTGAATAAGTAGCTTTCTTAGGAACGGACTGCCCTTTTGTTGCTCTTTTGCTAATATTTTAAGCTTTTCTTCTTTACTTAGCTTTAATTTTTTAGGTTTAATTTTTTTTACTTCAATAATGTGCCAAATCAGGTAAAACAATAAGGCAAAGCTAATGGTAATGTCGAAAAAACTAGGGGTAAATCTAAGAATTTTTGCAGAAATCATTGCCAAAAGATAGACAGGGGCACCCCATATAAAGGCAAGGCTATTTATTGTTTTAGGATATTGCGAAACTTTTTCTAGCAAGAGGAAAATTTTCTTAACAAGGGTAAGTAATCTTCCTAAGGCTTTATTGCTAGTGATTTTAAGATTTGTTGCGATCTGCTGGTAATTCATATTAGTTAGTTTTGTTGTTGTAATTAGGGCCAAACCACGGCGAAGAGAAGTCGAATTTGCGGAATTCTTGACTTAAAAACACGGGTTCTTTAACAATTTCTTTTATTGTTGGGTCGTATCGGAGTTGGTAATTGCCTGTAAGCGGGAAGTCTTTTCTTAGCGGATAGCCTTCGAAGCCGTAATCGGTAAGGATTCTCCTTAGGTCTGGGTGATTATTAAAGCTAATGCCATACATATCGAAAGCTTCTCGCTCGTACCAATTGGCATTAAGAAATGCCGAAGTTGCACTAGCAATAGCTTCGTTTTCTGCAAGATATGTTTTGATGGTTAGGCGGTGATTTAACTTGTAGCTAAGCAAATTATAGACAACGGCGAATCTTTTTGGATAATCGAGCGACAAGCCATCTATTGCAAAAAGGTCGACTAAGGTGCGATAACGAAGATTAGGATTATTTTTGCAAAAATCTAGAGCGGTTAATATTGCACTAGATTCTACTTCGATAATAAGATTGTCGCAAGAAGTAGCGATATTGCTAATGGCAAAATCTTGCTGACTGTCTAGTTGAGCTTTGATGATATTGCTTAGGTCTGGTTGGTTCATATCTGCTTTATTTGGGGTTAAGATCGGTCAAAGGTGCCAGTTCTGTTGATTTTTCGTTGCAATACTGTAATGCCATATAATAATGCTTCTGCGGTTGGCGGGCAACCCGGAACATAGACATCGACAGGAATAATGTTGTCGCAACCACGAACTACAGCATAGGAATAGTGGTAATAGCCACCACCATTGGCACAGCTCCCCATAGAAATAACATAACGAGGCTCGGCCATTTGGTCGTAGACTTTTCTAAGGGCAGAGGCCATTTTGTTGGTAAGAGTTCCTGCGACAATCATAACATCGGACTGGCGAGGCGAAGGGCGAAATATGACCCCGAATTTATCGAGATCGTAACGGCTAGCGGCAGTTTGCATCATTTCGACGGCACAACAAGCAAGGCCAAAGGTCATTGGCCACAAAGAGCCCGAGCGGGCCCAATTTGCTAGGTCGTCGAGCTTGGCGGTAATAAAACCGCGATTATTAATGGTTTGCTCGAAATCTTGGAGTAGAGAATCGGGGTTGTTAGAATTGATTAACGGCATTTTATAATTGATAGATTGAATATGAGGCTAGATTATTGCAACTAAGGCTATTTCTGAAGCTGGCTTTGCGGTTATTTCCAGTCTAGGGCTCCTTTTCGCCATTCGTAAATAAAGCCAATAGTTAATAGGGTAAGAAAGATCATCATTGAATAAAAGCCAAATAAACCGATGTTTTTAAGGCTTACCGCCCAAGGAAAAAGGAAGGCGATCTCGAGGTCGAAAATAATGAAAAGAATTGCCACCAAATAAAACTGAACCTCGAACTTGTGCCGTATTTTTGGCGAACCTTCAAAACCGCATTCATAAGTAGAATTTTTCTGAGAATCGGGATTCATTTTGTTGATAATAAAAGGAATTGCAATAATAATTACCGACAAACCAAATGCCAAACAAAGAAAAATAAGGATTGGCAGGTATTGCACAACTGCAGGGTCGATTACTTGGCTAATAGCATTAACATTAGCGATATTATCGACAAAATTATTATTGGCAGAATCTATTAATTGATTTTTCATTGATAAAATAATTTTACTAAAATTGCTGTAAAGTAGCCTAAATGGGCTGTTTTTAAAACTTCTTCGAAACATTTCTCTCGAAAAAGTGCCCTCGATTATTTAACATCGATTATTTTAGATCGATTATTTTACTAAGGCACCGATTTTATAAAATAAATTAAAGCAATAAAAATGCAAAAACTATTTTAATTTATTTTGAGCTTTTAATGATTTAATTTATTTAAAGAAGTCTGATATTTTCTGAAAAAACCCTTCTGATTTTGGGTTATTTTTTTCGTTTTTCATTAAGAGATCGAGCTTTTGCAACAAATCTCTTTCTTCGGCAGAAAGCTTTACAGGGGTTTCAATATTGACTTTAACATACATATCGCCTCTTCGACCTCCAGAGTTAAGAACCGACATTCCTTTGCCTTTAAGGCGGAATTGATCGTGATTTTGCGAACCTTCTTTGATGGTAACCTTTGCCCTAGTGCCCTCTATCGTTGGGATTTCTATTTCGCCACCAAGAGCCGCGGTTGTAAATAGGATTGGCATTTCAAAAAATATGTCATCTTCTTGCCGTTGAAAGAATTGATGTTTTTTTACCGAAATAAACACGAAAAGGTCTCCCGAGGAACCGCCCCTTAGTCCGGCTTCGCCCTCGCCAGCAACTTTCATTCTAGAACCTTCGTCGATACCTGCAGGAATTTTTACTGTAATGCTTTTTTGCTGATTAACCCTGCCCGAACCACTGCATTTTCGACAAGGGTTTTTGATTATTTGCCCACTGCCCTGACAGCCAGTGCAAGATCTTTCGACAATAAAAAAGCCTTGTTGAGCCCTAACCTTACCGCTACCGCCACATTGGTGACAATTGGCAGGAGCCTCTCCACTTAGGGCTCCAGAGCCACTGCAAGAATCGCAACGGCATGGAATATTGTAGGAAATTGTTGTTGAGGTGCCAGCAAAAGCCTCTTCTAGCGAAATAGTAAGATTGTAGCGAACATCTGAGCCTCGCTGAGCGGAGCTCCGTTTTTTGCCACCTTTGGCTCCGTTATCGCCAAAAATATCGGCAAAATTGCCAAAAATATCGCTAAAATCAAAGCCCGATTCGTTAAAACCGCTATTGCCGTTAGATCCGCCACCTTCAAATGCCTGATGACCGTAGCGGTCGTAGGCGGATCTTTTTTGATCGTCTTTTAAGGTTTCGTAGGCCTCGCTTATTTCTTTAAACTTTTTTTCCGCTTCTTTGTTGTTCGGGTTGCGATCTGGGTGATGTTGCATCGCTAATTTGCGATATGATTTTTTAATTTCATCGGCAGAAGCATTTTTAGCAACACCTAGTAGATCGTAGTAATCTGCTTTATTTGACATAATTGATTTGAAAATTGCTATTTTAACTATAATTTTAAGTTATATTTAATGACGATAAGTTATTTTTCAAGAACTATTTACTGTCTTTAGCAATTTGTTTAAAACAAATAACTATTGACATTAGCTAAGGAAAGTAAAAAAATACTAAAATCGTTGATTGTCCGTCTATAAAACACTAAATTAAACATTGAAAAACCCTAATTTGCTTGGCAAAAAAACTAACAACCGCGAACAGATTCAGAATTTCTCGAAGCAAAGTAAATTATATAACAATTTGGCATTGGTGCAAAAGCAATCGGCAAATCATTTGCTAGATTACATTTCTTCCAATAATCAAAATTTAAAAGAGCTGATTATTGCCAAAACAGAACTTAATATGCTCGATCTTGGTGCTGGAACCGGCTTTATTTACAATGAAATTTGCCTAAGTGAAGCATTTGCCAGCCTTATCGCAAAGGCTAATTACGATTTTTATGAAATAGATTTATCTTTGGCGATGCTAAAAAAAAGAGAAGATTTTACTCTAAAAGAAAAGCTAGAAAAAGAGCCAAATAATCGCAATATTAGCCGTGCAAAACATTATATACAAATTAATGCCGATTGTTGCCAATTGCCCTTTTTGCCAAATAAATTCAACATTATTTTCTCTAATTTTGCCTTGCATTGGGTAGAATTATCGGAGTCTTTTTGGCGAAATATTGCTAATTTTTGCACAAGAGACGGCTTGATGTTTCTTACTATTCCTGTAGCAAATAGCCTTAGCAACCTTGCTGAATCTAGCTTGATTAGCGGTTGTAATTTCTCATTTTATAACTTTCCAACAGCGGAAAAAATATTACAAAACATTACTCAAAGCCAAGTCTGGCAAATTATTAATTATCAAGAAAAAACATTATATCAAGAAAATTTAAGCGGGGTCGAGGCGATTCATAAAATCAAAAATTTTGGCGGAAATATTAGCAATATTAATACTTTGGGCAAAAGAAAAAATATCACAAAAAAGCAAATCGAAGCTTTTAACAACTTGTTTCTAGCCAATTTTAAATTAAAAACCAATTGGGAAATGCTGTTTCTTTTACTAAAAAATAACAAAACTACGAGCTGAGGTTGATTTATTTCTGCTGATCTTCGCAGGCTTCGTGGTGAGTATTTCTGTTAATAATAATTTTGCTTTGCGATTATGGATCTTCGCAACTTCGCGCGAAGATGACAAGGGAGATCGTGCGAAGATGACGGTATTTCCAACCCTCCCCTTCCCGGGAGGGTAGAATTTGCTGGCAAATTCTGGGAGGGGTCAGAAGTATTTTCAACAAAATTAGGGCTAAGGTTGTGATGAGTTTTCCGACCCCGCCCCGCATCGCCAAAAAGTTGGCTCTGCGACCATCCCGGGAAGGGGAGGGTTGTTAGACCGACCTTTTATTGCCGTAAAACCGCCCATCGCCCCCTTCGGACTCCTCACAACCGTCATCTTCGCCCGGAAGATCGCGAGGATCTATAGATAGTAAATACTTAGGCCTTAGAATTTATCATTTGGCATTATGAAATGCCCCGTATATGATGTTGTGACTATTTTGCTTTCTTTGGTATTAAGGTCAAAAACACGGCAATTATCGATGGGATTAGAGTAGAGATGCAAGGTTATCATGTTGCCATTGCCAATATTTTGTAGAGAATGCAGGGCTATCTGATCGTTCATATAAGCATTATCACCGCTATTAAAAATCTTTTTTTCAAGCATTTGTAACTTTCCGTCTGAATCTAGAGAATAGCTAATTTCTTCGCAATTGCCTTTCACAACATGCACCCAACAATGCTGGTTATTATGATTGTGAATAGGCGAAATTTGCCCCGGCTGCCAACATAAAAACAATAATTCGTAATTATTGTTGCGGTAAATCAGGTTACGAGTATAAAAGGAACTGCTCCATTGACAACCAGCCTCGATAATATCAACACGATCGGCATCTAATTCGAATAGCGATAGGATGTTGCCAAGATTATCTTCGCTTGTTTTGTTTAATTGAGAAATTAACTGACTAAAAGATTTGATTTTCATTTGTAAAAATTATAAATAATAAGGTTTCCGCTAAATAATAACACTTGATGCAGAATAATTTCTGGTAATGCTAAGCAAGTGATTCTTAAAGCTAGTTCGTTATTTATTGAAAATAGCATAGCAAAAGCCTAAAATAAGCAAAGAAACCAGCACGGAAGAAATAAAACCAGCGACGAATGGGCGAAACGAAGCATTAAAACACGATTTTATATTGGTTTTTATACCGATGGCAATCATTGTTGCGGTTAGCAGAAATCCCGAAATATTAGCAAGAAGATCTGAGGTTTTGTATTCAAAAATAACATTATCAAAGCAATTAGCGGAATTTAACCCAACCATAATTAAAAAGCCAAATATAAAAAGAGGGAAACAGCGATAAAATTCTTTGATTTTTACCGTTTTGCCATTTCTAAAAACCGTAATCAGCAAAATTGTTGGGGCCAATAATAGCACTTTTATTAATTTAGTAATTGTGGCAAGCTTTCCTGCCTCTTCGCTAAAGGAAAATCCTGTTGCCAGAACTTGCGGAACAGATTGCACGGTAGCCCCAGCCCAAATGCCAAAAATATTATTATCAATTGCAAAAATTTTACCAACAGCAGGGTAAATAAATATTGCCATCAAGCCTAATAGAGAGCTAATAATTAGCGATGTTGAAATTTGATTCTGATTTGCTAAGATTAGCGGAGCAAGAATGATAATTGCCGAACTGCCACAAATGGCATTGCCGACAATTAATAAAGTTGCTACATTTTTGTCTAATTTTAATATTTTGCAAATTACGGCACCAACAGCAATATTCAAAATAACGGAAGCAATGTCGATAAAAAATAGCAATGAAGATGAGTTAAATAAATATTTTAAATCGAGCTTAACACCTAGTAAAACAATGGCTAAAGCTAAAATATTTTTAAGAGAAAAATTAATTCCTGCATCGAATGTTTTGGCAATTTTTAAGCTATTTCCTAGCAAAATACCCAATAGAATTGCTAATATTTCCGAGCTAATAATTGCAACATTATTGCCAGTAACATCATTGACAACACTAAAGATAGCAAGATTCGATATTTTTATTGCCACAAAGGCTAGAATAAAACATAACAAAAGCCCCGGAAATGTCTTACTAACAGCACTAGAAAAATCTTTAACCCGCTTCATTATTTTAATTCTTTAAGCTAGCAAAAAAATTATCTACCGACAATTCTTGCTTTAACCCACTGCGACGATCTTTGATTTCTATAGTGTTATTAGCTAAATTTCTTGGACCAATAATAATTTGACTAGCAATGCCAATAAGATCGGCAATAGCAAATTTTTGACCAATTTGACTGTTAGAATCTTCTAGCAGAACAGAATGGCCATTTTGTTGCAATAACTGGTAGATTTTGTTACAATAATTATTGCAATTTTCATCGGTAGTTTTTAGGTTAATCATCATGAAATCAAAAGGGCTAAGAGGTTTTGGCCAAATAATTCCCTTTTCGTCGTGATTAGCCTCAATTGCCGCTGCCACGATTCTAGAAACCCCTATGCCATAAGAGCCCATTTGCGGATAGATCTTTTTACCGCCAGAATCAACAACGGAAGCATTCATAGCCTGCGAATATTTGGTTTTGAAATTAAAAATATGCCCAACTTCTATTCCTTTTTTGGTAAGTATTTGTTCTTGCGGTATTTGGCAAAGTTGCGGGTTGTGCATTTCATCTGCCATTGCATATAATTGCTGCATTTCTAGTAATTGACTGCTGTTTTCATTTATTGAATTTAAATCTATCGAATCGGCAATTTCTTCGAATTTTTTGTCGTAATAAATTGTGCTTTCGCCAGTATTGGCTAAAATATGAAATTCGTGAGATAAGTCACCGCCAATCGCCCCGGTATCGGCACGAATAGCCATTGCTTTAAGGCCCATGGCATAAAATATTTTCAAATAAGTAATATACATTAAATCATAGGTCTTGCGGGCAGAGGCTTCGTCTAGGTCGAAAGAATAGGAATCTTTCATTAAAAATTCTCTAGCTCGCATAAGCCCAAAGCGGGGGCGAATCTCGTCGCGAAATTTCCAATGTATTTGGTAGAGGTTTTTTGGTAGATCGCGGTAAGAATTAATATTGTTGCGGAAAATATCGGTTACCACTTCTTCATGGGTTGGCGAATAAAGGAGATTACGATTATGGCGGTCGGTAATTCTTAGCATTTCCTTGCCATAAGCATCGAATCTTCCAGACTCCTGCCACAATTCGCTAGGCTGTATCGTTGGCATAAGGATTTCTAGAGCTCCAGACTTATTCATTTCTTGCCTAATTATTGCTTCCACCCTTCTTAAAACCATCAAGCCAAGTGGTAACCAGCTATAAATACCTGTTGCGGTTTGGCGAATCATTCCAGCACGAATCATTAATTGATGCGAGGCAACACTAGCTTCAAGCGGAACCTCTTTTAATGTTGGTAAGAAAAAATTTGATAAATACATGTGTTAATATTTTGTTATTTATAGATAATGTTGCACTATTGATAAATGCTAAAACTTGTCTTCTGCAACATTTTCACTGGAAACAAAGTTGACAATTAATTCTCTCATTTCCGCTCTGGTTACATCGGCAGGATCTAGATCGTTAGCATTAGGTCGGTCAAAAAGGGCATCTTCTCTTTCCTTTTTTAATAAATCACGGAATTCTTGTTTATTTTTTTTATCAAACTTATCCGATTTCTCATTGCCAACTCCAGAAAAGTTTGGCATATTGTGTTTAGTATCTCTCACAAACTTTTTGAAATCGTTACCAAAATCTCTCTTAAACTGCCTAAAATCGGCAGTCATTTTACCCACAAAGCCCTCTCCTAGTTCTTGAGTATCTTTATAAGAAGCATCGGCATCTTCTTTTTGAAAGGCCTCGCTTTTTTCATCTTCTTCTTTTTCAAATTTCTCGTAATTTTTTAACTCTTGATATGTATCTGCAGAATTAAGATTGTCGTTATCGAAATAGCTATCTGGAGCATTTTCTTCTAGCTTTTTGTCTATTTTCTCGGCATCTTCTGCAGAATATTCTTCGAACCACTTTTTGTCAGGAATTTCACCTTTTTCAACAAGATCTTTGATAACATCTGCTCGAGCTTTATTGCGGTCAATTGTGCCCTTGTCTAGGTTGTCAATTAATTTACCCTTGGGATCTAGGTTTTGTTGCAAAGACTTTAATGATTTATCGGCAAGAATATTGGCATTTCTGCGAATATCTAGCGGGCCAGTATCAACTCTGATTTTACCACCTTTAACATTTTCTAAGAATTTTTTTCTTTCGCCACTATCCATATTGTCCATTGCCTTTTTAGCCTCGGACCTTGTTAAAGAAGTCTTCTCTATTTTTCTTTCGTTTATCGAAACATTATCTCCCTTGATTGCACTAAAGAGCTTTGCTCCGCCCATGTGAAGCAAGCCGTCTTGACCGTGATATTCTGGCTTAAAGTTTCTTAACCTTTCTAGTTCTTTATTATCTATATCATTTTCTTTAGCAAAATTCTTGATTCCATCATTTCTAACTTGCTCCAATGTATCTCGCTTCTCTTTAGCAGTCATATCGGCAAGTTCATTGGCATTATTAACTTTATAGTCACTAACTGCACTATCGCCAGCTTCTTTCATTTGTTTTGAGGTGCCAATATCTTTGTCTTGTTGTGCATTTAACTTATTAATTTCCCCTTCACTCTTGTAGCCAACACTTTCTAGTACTTTATTACCAAGCCGATTTGCTGCAAATCCACCAATTTTACTCATACCATCTTTAAATTTATCGATTCCACCAGAAATTTCAGATCTTAAAGATTTAGAAATTCCGGCAGCAGAAACATTGCCTCCGGAACCCCCGCCCCAGAAACTGCCTCCAATAGATTCGGCAATGGAAGATGCAATATCAACAAATTCTTTTGCCAAATATGCAACAAAATATATTGAAAAAACTGAAAAAATAGAAGGAAAGCCGTCAACCCCTTCGGTAACTGGCTCTAAATTACTACCATCCCGAGGTGCCAAACCAGAAAATGTCCAAAATGATAATAAGGTAATGCGGATTATGCCAATATTCTTCGACCAGACATCATCCCAACATACACGATAACCCAAAACCATTTTTATCAAGTCATATACCACTGCATTGAAAAATGATATCGTCATAATTACAAAAATTTGCTGTAACGACAAGGAGAACAAACTGCCAAGCCAAGCACCAAAGCTTTCTCTGGTTTGCTTAAAAAACAACATTACAAAAATTACTGGGGCAAATAAGAATAAAAAAGATATTATAATTTGGGCTGTAAGATAAATTAACAAAGTCGTGCCAATCGCAAAAATATATTTAAAGAATGCCGTTAAAATAAGCAACAAATAAACCCAGCCAAATGCTCCAGCAAATAACAAAGCGCTAACTTTTTTCCTTGTGGCGGCGGAAATCATAATATTTAGAACATCGTCACTGCTGTTAAACAATATCGACCGATCAAAAAAGTCTTTTCGCTCAATTGCCAAGGCAATCTGCGGAGAATCGTTAAAAGCGGCGGCAAAATTAAAGGTTAAATAGTCTGTTGCTTGCTGAAAAGGCACAACGAACAAAGTATTAAAATAGGTATATCCCCCCGGTGTCACCATAAGCATTACAAAAGAAAGGCGGAAAACCATCATCGCCAATTCTTGGAAAGTGAATTTTACAGTGCCAAGAAAGTAGCCTGTGCCAAAAAATGCAATAAATAAGATAAGGCACATTCTTAGTATTCCTTGATATGTAGAATCTGCAATCACATTAATATAAAGAGACTCGAATAATGGTGGCGATGTCCTTGTATATTCACCATTATCAACTTTAAATTTACCTCTAGTGATTTCATCGGTCGTTCTAATGATGGAATCAATAAAATTCGAGGAAGTGGTCTTCGGATCTTTTATTTTTATCCTAACATTATAAAATCCGGTATTGTTGGCATATGCAGAATCGCAATAATATCCGGAAGTGCAGGTTCCTTTCTGATAAGTGTCGTAATCACAAACCGTAGCAGAGCTTTGAGGACTTGTTGACTTTGGATTGATAGCCTTAACTCCGTCTTCTTGTGTCGAAGTGGAAAATAATTTGCAATTCTTAACCTCTGGATCGTAAATTCTAAAAGCGAGCTGAAGCTTGGCAATTTTCGCTTTTTTTGTTGTTGTTTCTGCGCTATCTGCAGTGTCGTCGTAATAAAAATTTTTATGACAATATACATCTCCGCCTTTAACAACGGTTTTAATAACCGAGCAATCAGAACTAGAATTAACTTCTGTTATTCTGGTTAAAACTCCACTATCATCAAAATAATAATTAGAATCTGGGCTAACATCGTAACTACTACTGGTTTTGGTGGTAACGGTAGGTTCTATGTCGGGTTTGGTAATCGGAGAAATATTGGTGTTAGAGACTCTAGAGTAAATTGTGTCTTCGTACCAGTACACCCACCCATACCAGCCCCAGTCCCTCACATAGCACTGTCCATCGTGCAAAATATCCAACAACTCATCCCTTGACCAACCATCTGGACAGGTGCAAGAGCCGTCAACTTTAATAAGATTATTCCTTAGTATCTTATCTTCATCAAGGATATCAATATCCCACGTAGAAACTTGGCAAACTGCACCATACGGATAACAGGCTGTAACTCCATTTTTTTTGGCCCAAGATAGGCTAGATGAATTGCATTCGCATTTATTTGTTATGGAGTTGAAGGTTTCATTAGTGCCACAAGTATTACAACCGGTGGCGCATCTACATTTTGTGCTAGCGGTATCAAAAGTATAACCCGGGGGACAAGTAAGGTGTTGATTATTTTGAGAAATTGCTTCGATAGATATGATTTTTGGATGTAAATATTTTGATGAATCTGAACATTCTAAGTCTCCACATAGTCTAGCTTCGAGGAAATCACCATTTTGCGTTCCAGAACTGACATTAATTGACATTTTTAAGTAGTCAGTTGTAGGGGTAATATTCTTATGAAAAGTTGTACTAGTTCCAAGAAAATTATCTTCTCCATATATAAAATTATCGCCGATTATTAAAAATTTTAAATAACTTTCTTGGTTGGGCGATATTACAGCAGAGGCTTTAAATGTTGCAGGATTGTCATTGAAAGCACTACCATCAGAGAAAGACAAATTACCCAAGTTTCCAGCCTCGCCTGAAGTTATACTGCCAACCAAATACTTCTTTCTTTCATCTAAGGTTTCCGCAAGAAAGCTATCAAAGGTTTTTTTATAATTATCGATATTGTAACAATAGTCAACACTGCCATTAATCTGATACGGCATCTCGGAATAAGATTTTAGCTTACTAAGGCATTTATAGCACTTGTCGTGAGACGAGATATGTGGAATACAAGCAGAAGAGCCGCTAGACTTCCATGTACCATCAAGAATAGAGCAAGATCTTTTTGTAATTTCCGAAGTGGTAGATGTGCCCTTTATACACTCAAGGCAGTAGTTATTATTAGCCGAATTAGAGGAGCAGGAACCAAGGCATTGACCGCTACAATAATCTTCGGCAGTAGAGGTTGAGCAGTCATCAAACGAAGGGGCGGTACAGCCAATCACATTGCCATCAACGGGAATAGTTTCAATATTTGTGAAAGTAGTGCTGTCTGCTCCCTCTTTAAATGTTGTGCAAAAGGGATTAGTTATCGTTTGCAAAATCTCACTCTTACAAAATGCTGCTGGGCGGTAGCGATTTATCAACAATGGAACATCGACACAACTAGCTCTATTTGCAACATCGCCCCAATCAAGAAGCAAATATTGCCCCTTTCTGACAAAAAACTCTTTATTTGTTGAATTAGTATCTGTAGGAAGATTACTTCTCATAACATAACCTTGCTCAACAATTTTGCTTTCAGCATCTGTATCGTCTTTGTCCGAGGTGTCAGCATCGGCAATATCATTAATCACTCTGCTATATAAATTACAACTTGAAGCAGTTCCTTTGATGTTGTAAATCGAAGAAAGTCCAGACTGATTAAGCTTAATTCGATTAACAAACTCGTGCTTAGCGGCAGATATTACAATAAAAACTGGAGCAGTGTAGTAGGGGTCGGATCTTTCTATGATTATTTTGTCGCCTTTCTCGGCTACAGAAAGGGCGGTTAACTTGTTAACTACATTATCACGAACAATTTCTTGATTTTTTAACTCTTTAAATGGAAGAAAATTACCTGCATCGCTATTAAATTTATGATAATAGCTAAATTTTGCCACAGATTCAATGTCGCTCAAGCCAGAAATATTTTTGTATTTGGTGGCATAGATATGAAAACTAGAGAAATCAGTTGTAAAGTCAGGAATTATAAATGAATAAGAAGAAGCAACAATTTTCGGTGAAGGAATTGCCACAACGCAACTTAGCCTTTCTTTGCTTATTGCATCATAATTTATATTTTGGAAGTCTGGATCGATTATCTTATCACTTGCTGTGTCGAAGTTTCCATTAAAGCAATAGTTAAGCTTTGAAAGATTTACCACATCGTTGTTACTACTGTTTTTAGTAAGGGCATCTTTCAAATAATCTTCTTCGTAGTTGCGATCTGTTATTCCTGTATATAAATAATCTTGTTTATAATATAATTTTCCGCCATATTTTCCTAAATTAGAAGGTTTATTAAGCTTACTATAGGTTTTTATCTCTTCGGTGCTTGGCTTATTAGTTGGCTCTAAATAAGCAATTAGCCTTTGACTTAAATCATAAACAGGGCTTGATGAGTTATTCTTATTATATATCGTGCCATATGTTTTTTTAATATTAGTGTCGCTAATATTAGCTGTAAATTTTCCAGATACAAAAAGAGTTACTGCTTGATTAGATTTTAAAAGTAGTGAACTATCGCTAGCACTAAACTGCCCCGCAAGGTTAGCAGAATGAAAATTGTTTTTATTAGGCACAACATAGTAGCTTTTCTCTTCTAAATCTTTAGTAAGGGCTACGCTCCCAGTGGCGGTAATGTATATTTGCGACTCCGGAGTTATTGATATTCCTCCAAAAGAAGTTGGTAACTCGGTATAAGTCCAGCCGGGTTCGGCCGATGGCTTAGTTAGGTCTGTCTCACCGCTTGTTATAGAGCCACAAGATTGCTTGCAATCTAAAATACATGCTTGTTTATATGCTTCTTCGGCAAAGCCAGAGCAACCCATTGGACCGCTATTCTTGAGTTCGACACCTACAACTACAGTTCTTTCTTGAGATGTTAGGCACTTTTTCATTCTTTCGCCGTGATTAGCAAGAGAATTAAAAGGGTCTAAGCTGTAATTTTCGTCGAATTTACAATAAGTAGAATTTGAACTAGAGGGAACAACAACAGTTGCAGTAACATATTCACCAAAGTCATCTGCCTCGACACAATTAGAATCGGAGCATCCTGAAATTAGCAGATAGGAAGATATTATAAAAGCGGTCGCTAATATTCTTTTGGATGGGGTGAGTTTTTTAATAACAAAAAAACAGGTCAAAATATTAAGAAAAAATCTTTGCAGGAAAGTTTTTAATAAATATTTTAGCCTATTTTTCTGAATCACAATGTTTATATTATTCCTCGGTTTTAGTAATGGATATATCTGGAGCATCTGGTGCCTTCATACCAACAACATGGTATCCAGCATCAACATGCAATACTTCGCCTGTTACCCCGCTACCCAGTTCAGAGAGCAAGAAAACAGCGGATCCGCCAACATCTTCCAAGGTAATGTTTCTTCTTAGTGGTGCATTATATTCATTCCATTTAAAAATAAGGCGGAAATCGCCAATTCCGCTAGCTGCCAATGTTTTTACAGGGCCCGCAGATATTGCATTAACTCGAACATTGTCCTTACCCATATCCATTGCTAAATAACGAACACTTGCCTCTAGTGCAGCCTTGGCAACACCCATAACATTGTAATGAGGCATCACTTTTTCTGCACCGTAATAACTTAGAGTAACTATACTGCCACCTCCAGCTTTTTTAAATAATTCTTCCGCTCCTTTGGCAACGGCAACCAAGGAAAAAGCAGATATTTCCATTGTATTTTTAAAATTTCCTAGGGAAGTGTCGAGATATTTACCCCTTAACTCTTCTTTGTCGGAATAGGCAATGGCATGAACTAGGAAATCTAGCTTACCCCATCTCTTCTCTAGCTCCTTAAACATTTCGGCAACAGAATTGGCATCGGTCACATCGCAAGGCAAGACAATGTCAGATCCTAAAGATTTTGCCAAAGGCTCGACTCTTTTTTGTAAAGCATCACCTTGATAGGTAAAGGCAAGATCTGCACCGTATTTACTTGCCTGCTCAGCAATTCCCCAGGCAATGGAGCGATTATTTGCCACCCCCATTATTAAACCTTTTTTCCCTGCTAAAATTGTCATGATTATTAGATGATTTGATTGATATTGATTGTAATTGTTTAATTATAACTAGCTAATTCCAAAGCCAGTCAAAATTTTGACGGTTAGATTTTTCAAAATCTAAAATTTTATTTTCGTAGTTTTTAATTGTCTCGGCAATTTCATCTAGCCCTTCTAGCAACTTCTTTTTATTAACTTGATTTATTTCAAAATGATATATTTGGTTAAAAAACAGTATTTGCTGTTTTTCAAGGTTAATGCTGATTTGATTTTCTGGATCTTGTGCCAATTGTAGCATTTTTGTTACATCTTCCTGAGGCATAACAATTGGCAAAATTGAGTTTTTGAAGCAATTGTTAAAAAATATATCGGCAAAAGAAGGGGCGATAATTACCCTAATTCCAAAATCTAGCAATGCCCACGGGGCATGCTCCCTACTAGAACCACAGCCAAAATTAGCATTAGCAATTAATACTTTAGCATTACGATAAGCGGGAATATTAAGTATAAAACCCGCCGTTTCATTTCCGCTATTGTCGTATCGTATTTCATAAAAAAGGTTTTTGCCTAAACCGCTACGATTGACAGTTTTTAAAAACTGCTTCGGAATGATAATGTCGGTATCGACATTGATTAACGGTAGCGGAGCGGCAATAGAGGACAGGTTTTGTGGAAATTTTTGCATATTAATATTGTGTTATTAGGTTAGATAACTTTACATTCTCCATTGTTTATATAAGCATCTAAGCCAATTGTAAAAATCGCTTTATAGCGATGATCGCCCAAAACTCTAATTAAAATGCCAATGCCATCTTCGGACTGAATGTTAATAAAGGCACCGTTTTGCTTAAAAGTTGCATTATGCTCCGAACATTGACCATCTTCAGTACAACTAGAAATTTTACCACGCTCTTTATCTAGAACCAATGAAGCCTTAATCTCTTTGGCATTGCACTCTTTTTTGCTACAAAGAAATGCCGTTTTTGCTTCACAGCTTAGTTTCTGCCAAGATTGAGCAAGTTTCTGATATTTATTAGCAATTGCTGTAATTTTTTTAATATCGATAGTTTCGCCAACTTGAATGTCGAAGTCGCTAAGGGAAGATTTTTGCTCTTTTTCGGTAAGAGAGAAATTGATAGTTGGTTTTTTAATGTTAGTTTCAATAATATTTTGCTCGATCTTTTGCTGTTCAACTTTTTGTTTATCTATTAGGTTTTCTGCCGACAAAGCCAGAGAAACATTGCTAAAAACTAGCATTAAGGCAGAAAGAGAAAAGAAAACCTTGCTAAAAACAAGATTATGATTTTTGCTAAAAGTATTTTTGAGAAAGAATTTTTTCATTTGATTAGTTTTTTTGAGTTGCTAAAAGCATCCAAGAGGTTTTTTGATGAGACTGCATCCTAGAAATTAATAGGTCTGCCGTAGCTTCATCTGCAGAATGTTGTGCCTGTTTTATTGCCTTTTCAAGCATTTCTACCATTTGACGATGATCATTTGCTAAATCTTTAACCATTAAAAAATCATCTTTATTGTTGTCGGCATCGCTAATAGTGTTGTTATTAAGCAAATTAGCCGTGGTTAAATTGGCAATTTCGCCAAGAGCACGAATTCTTTCAGCAATATCGTCTACTGCCAAGAATAGATCTTGATATTGAGCTTCAAAAGCATTATGCAAGTAAAAAAATGCCTCCCCTTTAACATTCCAATGATAGTTTTGGGTTTTGATAAGTAGGCAGTATGAAGAAATCAACAACTGCTCGAGGCTTTTAATTATTTGCTTGTCTTTCATAATAAATTTTTTAAGAGCACTATAGGGTAAATTGTAACAAATGGGTAAATTTTAACAAATTAAGCAGGTTGAAATCGCCCTAATAAACAAGGCATAAGCAACCGAAAATCAAATTTAATAGCTTATATATATTTGTCAACCTAAAATCAAAAAGACTATTAGCAATTTTATAAATCAATACTATAAACTTTAATCGTCATTCAAAGATTTGGCTTAGTGACGACGGCAAGAAGCTAGATTTACTTGTGCCAAAAGTAGCCTCTTGCTGATTTTTATCTCTTTTATATTGATAACGAATTGAGAAAAGCCCACCGCCCTCTTCGCCCGTTACAACGGTTTTTATCACCTTGCCAATTATTGGCACTCTATCTATACCAAATAAATTATTAATAACAAAAACCGGCACAACCATTCCCTTAAAGGCAAAAGATTTATCCTGTAAATTGTAAAAACCCTTGGCGGTTAAGCCAATCTTGTAATTACTCGCTGCCAAAGATTCAATTTTCAAAATTCCATTTTCGCTAGCAAGCAATGTTTTACCAGAACTAAGAATGATTTTATTATTAGCAAATATTTTATCTTTAATGTTGTCGATAATGCTGTCGTTGGCAATTTTTTTGATTTCTGAATTATTGTAAATTGTCAATTCTTTTTCTAGCTTTATTTCGGTTTTTAATTTAATAGAATCGTTAATAACAAAGGTTTCTCCGCGAAAGTCTAGATCGCCACCGCCAATAGTTTTCGACAAGTTTAAAATATCGGACAATTCTCCTAAATTAATAATTTTTCCTGTGATTAGGTTGCGGTCCTGAGTAATTTTCTTGGTTTTAAAATCTATGGCAGCAAAATTTTTACTATCTGGCTTTTCGCCATTATTAAATTTAACATTGATACTACGACAAGAAACTGGGGTCTGGCAATCGGTTTTCAGCCTTACATCGCCAAGAATCTTGTCTCGCTGTAAATATATTTTGCTAATATTAATATCGGCAATAAGTCGATTGTTCTTTTTACTATCGCTATTTTTAGCAATTACCGACTCCAACAAAGAAAAATCTAGCTTGGAGCCTTTAACATCGAGATAAGAGATGTCGTGGTCGAATAATTTATCGCTTTTAGCAACTCGATAATTTAAATGATATTGATTTTTTTGGCTAATTTTATTATCTAAACTAAGATTCTTAAGGTTAAAAGCACCACCACTAGCGGTTGCAAGCTTTAAATTTAGGGCCTGCGGTGAGTCTTGCTTAGGCAAAAAAGGAATAGGAAGCTCTAAAACATTGGCAACATCAATTAAATTAAAACCATTTTGATATAATAATCTCTTGCCTCCTAGCCAATAATATAAATCTAAATCGCTACCACCGCCCCCTAAAAATGTTGCATCAAGCATCAATTGCCCAGATTTACCCGCAACACTAGCAAAACCTAGATGTTCGATTTTTATGTTAGAATCCACAAGATCGGCAAAGGCACTAATCTTACTACTGCCAATGTCTTTATTTAGTTTTATTGTGGCATTATTACCAAGATAATTGCCACTAAGATTAGTAAGAAAAGCATTGGCAACAATTTTAAAATCTGTAAATTTAACCATTTTGACAATGGGGATAAGTAAATCGACTTTGGCTTGATAATTGCCAATAATTTGCTGACTTAAATTTTTTGCTATTTTTAAAAATGGCAAATGAGCAAAAATATCGGCAACTTTTCCGTTGCCATAAAGAGATATTTCTAGATTTTGTGGATTGTTGTTAAAGTCAATTGTTACTTTGCTTGCTGTTATTTTGCTATTGCCGACGGTGGCAGATTTGATATTTATTAGCATTGCCTTATTGCTGAAATTTGCCAAACCTTCAATATTATCAATTGGCAAAAAATCACGATGATAATTAAGCTTTCCGTTGGCAAAATCGACTTTGGCAATTAAGGATTCGAGGGAGTTCTCTAGACCAAATTGCATTGTAAGATTCAATTTGGCATTTTTCACCGCTAATTCTTTAAAAGAAGCAATAAACCAATTGCGGATATTGATATTGACCTCACCCAAAGCAATAGGCCACATTTCGATAACCTGACTAAGATTAAAATCTTTTAGCAATATTTCGAGATCGAGCTTTTTTTCTATAGAATCTTTGTCGAATAAAATATTGGTGTTAAGGCTAATTCTTGCCAATCTAGAATCTGGATTATAATGTTGATTTTGGCTATTTTCTTTATTATCTTGGCTACTGTTAGTCTTTGTTTCAAAAGCATCGTTAAAAACATTGGCAATAAAATGAAAGGATTTGTTATGAACCTTGGAGTTGTCATTGGAATTATTATTTTCATTGCTATTTGCAAAATTATTAGCTGACAGGGTTTTTTCGGTCAAATTTCGCTCTTTGGCATTAACTAAATAGCCATCTAGGGCAAGAATCCTAAATTTCTTTTCCGCAAATAGAAAGTCTCCGCTAATTTTAAGATCTTCTAATAATACCGGAGCCGCGAAAAAGCCTAGAACATTGACTTTTGCTATTTTACTTAAGATATTAAAATCGAACTTGTTAAGGCGAAAATTTGCCATTTTTAGATTAAAATATAAATCAAAAATAGCATCAATTTCTTTGATATTTTGTTTAATGGCATCGATATGTGCTACTTTGCTCGTAATGTTGACCAGATCGAGCTTTTCAATCAGGGCCTTACAATCGCCAGAGCCGTTTTTATTTACTTCGCAGGCAATTTTTAATTTTAACTCTTCTGGCAAATCTGCAACTAGCACAATTCCCGTAGAGCTTAAATTAAATGTATTATCAATATTTTCGACATCAATTTTAAATGTTTTTAGCAATAAGCTTTGCGAAAGAAAATTGCCGAGATTATTCTTGTGATTATTAGCAAAAGAGCTAGAAGAATAAGGAGCAGGCAATAAATCATCTTGCTTGGTATTTTTAGGAAAATAACTTGCGAATGTTAACTTAACATTGCCGATATTCATCTTTATCGCTGGCAAATTTTGCACCTCGGGCACAAAGCCCAGTAGGAACTTATGAATTGTGGCATCGTTAAATTCTATTTTGTTTTTATAGCTATCATCAACAACATCTTGACCCGAGTTAACAATTACCTCGCCATCGCTTAACCAAATATTATTGGGAATAAATTTGCCAAAAATCGCTCTCCATAAAGATATCTCAAGATCTATTCGCTTAAATCTTACAAAATTACTATTATTGCTACCAGAAAGACCTTCGCTAAAAGTAAAGTTTTCAAAACCAATTTTTAACATACCATAGCTAGTAAAGCCAAGGTAAGATTTGTCGAAATTTACTTTATTATTAAACTTAACATTAAGCTGTTCTTTGATTTTTTTCTCAACAAAAGGAATTGATTGTGGCTGATTAGAAACGATGGTAACCAAGTAAAATAATATGATGGCACAAAACACCGCCAGCACAAAACTAAGCTTTAAAGCAAAGCTTACCGAAGTTTTAACCCCTGTTTTCACCGATTCTGGCAAATCTGGCAAATTTTCTAGCAATTGCTTTGCGATGACTTTTTGTTGCTTTTTGCGGTAGCGATTTAGCTTCCTGAGGCGAAAAATTTTAATCGCATAATGAAATAATTTAGTAAAAAACTTTAGCAGAAACTCCAGTTTAGATAACTTTGTCAAAATACGATGCCAATTAATTAACTACCCGGTAAGAAGGAATAGCAATAACAAAGCTTTGATGTTGATTTGTCTGATTAGTTCTGCCAATAGCAAATTGCAAAGCTTCTTTTTCTACTAAATCTGTTAATTCTGGGGTAATTAAAATTTGCTCTAACGGTAACTTTAGCGGTAAATCCTGATTGTTATTTTTAATATAGCAAATAATTGCAAGCTGATTTTGATAATCAACTACCGCACTTAACGAAAATGAAATATCGGCAAAATGGCCTGCAACCTTTTTAATCATTGCAGAAAACACCTCTGTTATTGACTTAATTTCGATTCTTATTTGTGGAAAATTTTTAAAATTATTATCGTCCGGAAGCTCTACCGTAAAAGCTAAATTTTGCTCGATATGATTTTTAATCTCTTTAAGTAAATTTATGGACGAAACCACCTTTTCATTGGCATTAAGCCTTTTTTCAATAACACTGGCATCGAGAGAGTTAATTACCGCCGCTTTGAGGCTTTTAAGCTTCTGATCGAGCAAAGTAATATCTTCTAAATAAAGTCGGTGAGGAAGCGGGCCATAAGGCTCTTCTTTTAATTTTTCAATAATTATTATGGTTTCGGCGATACGGCTAGAAAAATCGCTAGGTAAAATTACCGCAACTTGGTCTTTGATATTAGAAATATCTTGCTGTTGCAACTCTTGTATTCTTAAGGAGTTAATTGCTTTTTCCTTAACTTTTGCAATCATAATTTCAAAATCTACCGGCTTTAGCAAATAATCGTTGGCAAAAAGCGAAGCACCTTTGATAATGTCTTTTTTCTGCCCCAAAGCACTAAGAAAAATAAATGGAACATTGCTATTGCGGTTATTAGAATTTCTAACATTTTGCAAAAATTGGTAGCCATCTACTTCTGGCATCATAATGTCAGAGATAATAATATCGGGATTAGTCTTGTGAAACATTGCCAAGCCTTCTTTGCCGTCTGGTGCCTCGAACACCTCAAAGCCTTCCATCTGCAATATTTCAACAATATTTTCGCGAATTTCTCTTTCGTCTTCAACGCATAAGATACGAATATTAATTTCGCTATTGACACCACTCATAAACATATAATTTAATTAAAAATAATAAAGATTTTGCAATATAGGGCTTTGCACCGCCTGATTTATTGTATCTTGCCGTAAACAAATAAGGTAAAACATTATTTGGGAACATTAATCGACAACTTTTGCATTAGCAAAATTCTCAAGAACAATTTCTACACCAGTTTTTTCGCTTTCTACAAGCTTGCCGATTTCTTTTCTATCGTCAATTGCATTTAACACTTCTTGCAAATTTGGTAAAGAAGCAACCTGACACATCTTTGCTAGCATTATTTCGTAGCTAATTTTCATTACGGGCGAATCTTTAATTTCTGCCCAAGATTTTTGCACTATTTGCCAAAGATTTAACATTGTTGTTGTGGCAACATCGCTAGCAATATTTGCAACTTCTTCTTGGTAGCTAGCCGATAAAGACTTTGCCTGATAATTATTAATTAATTTTGTGTTAATAATATCGCTAATTGCCGTTAGCAAATCAACGGTAAGCAAGCGAAGATTTTGCGAATATTGATAATTATGGTGAAAAGACTGCAAGGCTAAATAATAATTTGCCTGAATCGCATATTTAACAATATTAATTGCCAAAAGCGGATCTTGAGCAAGAAACATTGTTTCAATTACCGAAAAAGGCAGGAAAGATTCAAAATTATTGGTTGCGACCGCCTGATCGAGAAAAGACAAGGCATCGCGGACAGAGCCTTCGGCCGCTTTTGCAATTGCCAAAAGGACTCGATCGTCGGCTTCGATATTTTCTTGCTTAATAATATTGGCTAAATGTTTTGCCAATTCTTCTTCATTTAAACTTCTAAGATAAAATTTTTGGCAACGAGATAAGATGGTATTTGGAGTTTTGTTAATTTCGGTTGTAGCAAAAATAAATTTAACATAGGCCGGCGGTTCTTCTAGGGTTTTAAGCAAAGCATTGAAGGCATTTTTGCTTAACATATGAAATTCGTCGATAATATAGACCTTATAATTCGACATCGAAGCCCCATAAACAACACTATCGATGATTTTACGGGCATCGTCGACACCGGTATTGCTTGCGGCATCGATTTCAAAAACATCGGGGTGATTGCCGTTACTAATTGCCACACAACTTGGGCAAATATTGCAACATATTGGCAAAGAATCGATTTGACTAAGATTTTGACAATTAATGGTTTTAGCGATAATTCTGGCTGTTGTGGTTTTGCCAACACCCCTGATTCCCGTAAGGATAAAGGCATGATGCAGTTTGTTGCCAACAATGGCATTGCCTAATGTTTTTACCAAAACTTCTTGACCAACTAAATTTGCAAAGCTTTGAGGACGATATTTGCGGGCAAAAGCAAGGTAAGAATTTTTCGTAGAAGGCTTATTTTTATTACCTGCGGAGTTATTACCTGCGGAGTTATTATCTGTGGAATTGCTGTCTAAAATAAGCATTGCAGGTAAGTGAAGTTGCGATCTGTGGAATTTGACAGATTAGATAACTGAATAACCTTAATATCAAAGTGAAAGCGACCCACTATTTCTAAGGTTGCTTGCTTTCTTTCGAACCTAGGCTTTTGTCAAAAAAACAATGCCCGCTTCCACCAAAAATAAGTTTTATTTTTTAAAATAAAATGTCAAGCAATTTTCCCAAGAAATTAACGGAAAAACAAATAACAAAATGAAAATGGCAATTTTGCCACAATTTAGCAGGACCTAGGCGAATTTGGTACTCCGAGTACTCGGCGAATATGTTTTTGATATTGATAAGGGTTCTCACAGCTACTTCTTGGCGATTCAATTATTAACGATTTTGATGATTGTTGTAGATTATCAGAATTTCTATGGCTATGGTTTGACGACGATGAATCAGAACATTCCTCGCCCTCTAAAATTGTAGATAATCCTTTTTGTGATTTATCACTTTTAGGATTTAAAAAAACACTATTATCTTCTGCATTATCTTCTGCATTATCTTCTACAAAAGCTGATGAAAATTGCTGTCTTTCTTCCGACTCTCCTTCTTTGACAAATTTCAAATTGTCAATCTCAACAACAAGATTGCAAGAAGAAGAACCTGAGTAAGAAGAAGAACCTGAGTAAGAAGAAAAATCTAAGTAAGAAGAAGAATCTGAGACATTGGGCCCACGACAACCATTTTTGCTATCGTAAGAATCATCTAAAGAAGGGCTTTCAGTGGTATCTAACTCTCCACCTTCATCGCCTTTAGCGGGCTGGAGCAAAACCGACGATTTAAGACAGTGTTTTTTTAGCTTAGGTAGTTGCTCATGCTTTTTTTCTTCTACTTTTTTATGTAGCGCATCTTTTATAACTCCTTCTGCACTAAAACTATTAGGGAATTCTGTTTCTTTTTCAGTTTCCGTTTGTGTTTCTGAACTGTAGTAATAGTAAGTGCCTTCGGAAATATCTGAACAATAATCGCAGTCAGTCGTATTTTCGTCTTCAGTATCTTGCTTATTAGAAAAAATATTAGCGAAAAAAGAGGTTAAGATTTCCATATTATTTAAATTAAGTTACTATTTTATAGTTAAATATAGAACTATAAGTAAATATCATTTAATATTTTACAGTAAAAATAATATGTCAATAGTATAATCTAATAAAAAATATTTATCTATTAGATTATTTTTTACTTTTCTAGAATTTGTTTTGTGGCTAAATCATATCGATAATCGACTATCTTACCGCTTAAAACCAAGTTAATTGCTTGCTCGATAATATTTAGCGGAGCTACAAACCATTCACGAGGAATATTGATTTTATTGCTCTGGACCCTGCGACTATCGCGCAGGGTGACGGTGTGGTAAGTGCTTCTATTAATAATAATTTTGCTTTGCGATTATGGATCTTCACAACTTCGCGCGAAGGTGACGATGTGGAAAATTGTCGGCAACAAGGGGTCTAACCCCTTGTGGTGAATGCGAAGGTGGGCTGATTCTGCTACTAATAACCATCGCAGTCGATCTCTTTCCGTCCGTCATCGTGACGAGACAAGGGGTTGAAACCCCTTGTTGCCGAATGAAGTGTGCTATTTATTGCTGTAAAACCGCCCCAGTCGTTATCTTCGTACTCACCCCACCGTCACCTCCGCGCGAAGT
>CAMAYG010000014.1 GCA_945862535.1 Rickettsia typhi
TTCACCCTTACCTAAACAATAAATTGCTTAGGCGGTATATTCTCTGTGACACTTTCCCTTAATATTACATTATATAATACTAGCCAGCTGTTAACTGGTATCGTTTTGCCGTAAAGTCCGGACTTTCCTCTGCTAAATAAATTAAAACACAAGCTTTAATAGTTAATTTAACAGCAATCGCCCGTTAGTCTTCTGCAAATAAAACTATTTAGTGTTTTTAGTTTTGCAAGCATTTTTTTGCTTTATTAATAGAATTTTCTGATTAGCGATATTTTCTCTAAAGATCAAGCAATTGAACCAGAGGCAAGATTCGTTAATGCCTCTGGCTAGTTAATAACATCAAGCTATAAATATTTCATGAGACTGTCGTAAATTTAAATCCTCAATTTTCGACGGGGTCAAGTAGGTTTTGATTGGATTATTATCCAAGTCTTATCTTAATTAATAAATACAAGCATTTTTCTTGCTTTTTTTAAAAAAACATTTTCTTATATGGCATCTGATTCTAACAACAAATTTTACAATATGCCAAATACATTCCTATTCGACAAAAGCAAATTGCCATCGCGATATGTTACCAATAGCCATGGTTGCGAAGCCAGAAAAACCATGCTTTATAACATTTCTACCGATCTATACCCGCAAGGGCTAAACGAGGAAGACTTGCAAAAGCCAATAGTCGGGGTAGTAACCGCTTGGAACGAGGCCGCACCTTGCAATATTGCACTACAAAGACAGGCTCAACCAGCAAAAAAAGGGGTTAAAGAAGCAGGATGCACCCCAAGAGAATTTACGACAATCACAGTAACCGATGGCATTGCTAATGGTCATCAGGGGATGAAATCTTCCCTTGCCTCTCGTGAAGTTATTGCCGATTCAATCGAACTTACCGTTCGCGGGCATTGCTACGATGCCCTAATTGGTATTGCGGGTTGCGACAAATCATTGCCTGCAATGATGATGGCAATGTGTCGGCTCGATGTCCCTGCGGTTTTTATGTATGGCGGTTCGATTCTTCCAGGAAGATTTAAGGATCGGGATGTAACAATAGTCGATGTTTTTGAAGGAGTTGGCAAAAGAGATGCCGGGCTTATGACAAATGAAGATCTTAAAATCCTATCAAAGGCCGCCTGCCCTAGTGCTGGTGCTTGTGGCGGGCAATTTACCGCCAATACCATGGCATGTGTGAGCGAGGCAATTGGCTTGGCACTACCTGGTTCTGCTGGAGCCCCTGCCCCCTACGAATCAAGAGATGAATATGCCTATCATTCGGGCTTAGCTATTGCCAATTTAATTGCCAATAACATTACCGCCCGCAAAATTGTTACCAAAAAAGCCCTAGAAAATGCCGCAACTATCGTGGCTGCCACTGGCGGTTCTACCAATGCCGTATTGCACCTGCCAGCAATTGCTCATGAATGCGGAATAGATTTCGATGTCTTCGAGATTGGTAAAATCTTTGCCAAAACTCCTTATCTGGCAGATATGAAACCGGGTGGAAAATATGTTGCCAAAGACCTCTACGAAGCAGGCGGAGTGCAAATGATCCTCAAAATTCTCCTCGATTGTGGCTATATTCATGGAGATTGCCTCACGGTTACTGGCAAAACCATGGCGGAAAATCTTCAGGATATTAAATTTAACTCAAGTCAAAAAGTGGTTTATCATCCAAAAGAGCCTCTTGCTAATAGTGGCGGGGTTGTAGTGTTAGAAGGAAATTTAGCAGTAGATGGTGCGGTAGTGAAAATTGCTGGCATGAGTAAAGATCAGCTAAAATTTACTGGCACCGCTTTGTGCTTTAATTCGGAAGAAGAATGTTTTGAAGCGGTAAGTAACAAGCAATATAAAGCAGGAGATATTCTGGTTATTCGCTACGAGGGGCCAAAAGGCGGGCCCGGTATGAGAGAAATGCTTGCCACAACCGCAGCGATTTATGGTCAGGGTATGGGCGACAAGGTTGCACTTATTACCGATGGCCGTTTTTCTGGCGGAACTAGAGGTTTATGTGTTGGGCATATTGCCCCAGAAGCCGCAGAAGGTGGCACAATTGCCCTGTTGCAAAATGGTGATATTATTGAAATCGATGCAATTAACAAAACGATCGAGGCAAAATTAAGCCCAGAAACAATTTTAGCACGACAAAAGCAATGGCAAGAGAAATATCCTAGCTATCAAAACGATTATCGCAGTGGCACTCTCTACAAATATGCAAAAAGTGTTGGCTCTGCTCGTTATGGTGCAGTAACTCACCCAGGGGCAAAAGCCGAAGTTCGTAGCTATTGGGAAAGTTAGAAAGCTAAAATGCTCTCGCTATCGCCATACCTTCAATGCAAAAACAATAATTTTAACCTCCTCAGATTCATTGTCGCAAGCACTGTTGTGTATCAGCATTGCTATCTGGTTCTTGGCTATGATTATCGGCAATATTCTTATCTGATTAAAATTATCAATCCTGTAGCGGTATTTTTTATCATTAGTGGCTTTCTTATTAGTAAAAGCTGGGATAATAGCTTAAGCATCCTAATCTATGCTAGAAAACGAATTTCACGAATCTTTCCCGCTTTAGTTGCCTCTTTGTTTATAACAATTTTTATTATTGGCCCTATCTGCACCAATCTTAACCTTAAAGCATATTTTTTTGATATTAGCATTTATCGTTATTTTTTAAATAATCTTATTTTTAATACCAATTACTTTTTATCTACAGTATTTGCAGAAAACCCCAATAAATATGCCAATGGAGCTCTTTGGAGCCTAATGCCAGAGGTTTTTTGCTACATAATGTTGGCTTTTTTTGGTAATGTTGCAAAGAAATACAAATATTCACAACCTCATTTTCATTTATTAATTATTGCGATTTTGCTTATAGCTTATCAAGATGTATTATCACAGCCACAAATTAACCAAGAATATCTCGAAAAAATTATTTATTTTGCAATTGGAGCTAGTTATTATCGCTATCGCCAGCATATACACCTCAACGGCAAAGTTGCAATATTTTTACTGCTATCTTACCTCATAAATCAACAATTTTACTGCAACATTTATTTTAATTGGCTGTTGTTGCCATATTTAGTTTTTTATTTTTCTTTCGCCCGCTTTGGCTCTTCCCGCTTTGGCTTTTCCCACTTTTGCTTGGCAAAATCTTGGGGCTTGACAGAATTTTGGCACAATTTTGGCAAAAAATCCGACCTTTCCTACGGCATCTACATCTACCATTTTCCAATTCAACAAACTATAGTTCATTTTCTGCTTACAAGCCAAATTCTCAAACCTTTTCTTAGTAATTTTGCCCCCGAGCTTGGCAATATTACCGCCACCAGTAACCACGATTTAAACATCATTTTATTTGCTTTTATTTTTGTTGCTACTTATATTCCTAGTTTAATTCTTGCTTTTTTATCTTATAAATACCTTGAAAAGCCAATGCTAACAATAGCCCGCACTAACCATAAAGCCCATAAAAATAACAAATCCCACGGCAATAACAAAGCCATTCAAAATAATTAACGAAATGCCAGTAATAGCTCAATACCTTAAAGACAAAGATAATAATTTTAACCTCCTCAGATTCATCGCCGCAAGCACTGTTGTCTATCAACATTGCTATCCGCTTCTTGGCTTTGCAGATGGCAATAGCTATTTTGCTAATATCGTTAATGCAGTTGCAATATTTTTTGTGATTAGTGGCTTTTTAATTAGTAAAAGCTGGGACGAAAGCAAAAATCTTGTTAATTTCGGCAAAAAAAGATTCTACCGCATCGTTCCCGGCCTTTTCATTTGCCTTATTTTCACCATTATAATTATTGGCCCGCTCTGCACCAACCTTAGCTTAAGCGAATATTTTTCACAAAAACAAACTTATCGTTATGTTTTAAAAAATATTAGCTTTAACACCGCTTTCCGAATTAAAAGTCTCTTTGAAAGCAATCCCTATCCTCAAGCAGTCAACGGCTCACTATGGACATTAGAGCTCGAAGTCTTTTGCTATATCATGGTTGCAGTTTTTGGAGTCTTTTTAGCAAAAATTAAGATTAATTTGGCAAAGTTTCTAATATTACTTACTGCGACTCTAATTATTTTATTAAAATTAGTCGAAAACAATCAAAATCAAGACTTGCAGAGTCTAATTTTACAATATTTACCAGAAATCTGCAAGCATCCTTCATATGTCGAAATGTCGATATATTTTGCAATTGGTAGTCTATATTATCACTATCGCCAACGGCTTAAAATTATCCCAATAATTGCAATTGCGATATTGCCAATTTATTTGCTTAATCAACAATTTTATCTTAATAAATATCTTAATTTTGCAATTTTGCCCTATCTTGTTTTCTATTTCGCCTTAGCAATCAAACCAACCAACCCTAAATTAGCCAATTTCGGCAAAACACACGACCTCTCTTATGGCATCTATATCTATGCCTTTCCAATTCAACAAGCAGTAATTTATTTTTTGCTTACAAGCCAAATTCTCAAACCTTTTCTTAGTAATTTTGCCCCCGAGCTTGGTAATATTACCGCCACCAGTAACCACGATTTAAACATCATTTTATTTGCTTTTTTATTTTTTAGCTCTTATAGTATCAGCCTAATTTTTGCTTTTTTATCTTTCAAATATATCGAAAAGCCTTGTTTGGATTATGGTCATAAACAAATCAAAGCATCTTCATAATTACAACAAATTAAAATGAACCGAACCATAATTTTTGCTCATTTTGACAGCGATAATATTATCGATAACTACATTATTACTTACCTAAAGGAATTAAAAAAATTTTGTAATAATATTATTTTTGTTTCCGATTGTAATCTTTTAGAGAATGAAATTAATAAGATTTCTCACCTAATTACCGACTTCATCGCCCAAAAACACAATGAATACGACTTTGGTAGCTATAAATTTGGCTATAAACTCTTGGTAGATCATCACCCAGAAATTCTTGCAAATACTCACGAATTGCTTTTTGTTAACGATTCTTGTTATTGCATTGGTAGTTTTGAAAAAGTTTTTAGCACCGAAATTACTAAAGATATCGATGCTTGGGGCCTAACCGAAGGCTACGACCACAGTTTTTCAATTAATAGCTACTATCTACAAAGCTATTTTATTTCTCTAAGACCAACGGTTTTTAAAGAGCTATTCTTTGCTGATTTCATTAACAATATTACAAAATTACACAACAAAGATGAAATTGTTAAAAGATACGAACTAGGACTTTCGCAATTAATGTTAAAAAACCACAAAAAGCTATTTGCGGTTTTTAATATCAGCCAAATTAACGATTTTATTTTCAAAAATAGTCCATATTTAATAGATGAAATTTTTACCATCACAGGTACGGGAAATAATAATAATATAAAATCAACAATTTTAAAGAATCAATTATTACTAATTAACGAACCGAATCACATTCATTCTGATAAATTTTTTGTTTTAGCATATATGAAATTACCAATTATAAAGAGGAGAATAATATCCGAATATTCAGATCTTGGAAGTTATTTAGTCTTTTTTTGGGCTAAAATAGTATCTATAGCTTTTCCTCAATTTGATATTAATCAGATATTCCTACACAACCATAGAATTGGAAATGCTTTAAAAGATGCAGATTTAGCATCGGATTTAAAATATATTCAAACTAGGATTGTCGGCTATAGAAGATTTTACAGCTATATTTTTTATGGCTTTTGTGTGTTTATTTATACTTTCCCTTATTTAGGAAGTATTTTATTTAAACCAAATAAAATAAAGAAATTTCTTTACAAAATTATGCTAAGGTTTAATTTGATGTAACTAAAACTATCTATTAAATAAATTCTAGACAAATGCCAAAAATTTCTGTATGTATTCTATAAAAAATATGGAGCAAAAAAAACACAGAAACGAATTACCCTGTTTTTTCTTTTAATTTAGGACTGCAAGATAAAAAATAGCCTTATATTACACCAAATGAATGCCGAATATATAGAGCAGATAAAATTGTTTTTTCAATTGTCTTGTAATCTATAACAACCTTATAACTATGCAAATAAACAAAATAACAATAGCAGAGCAGTTAAAAATTGAAATGAATAAAGATAAAACTAATATTGACATCAATGAGTTGCAAAATATAGTTAACTTTTGTTTGCAGAATGTTATTTTTGATTTTACAATGCAAATAGACAAGATATTAATTAAAATAGCAAATCAAAATATAATACCTTTAAGCCAAGAATTTATACCAAATTCTTTCTTGCATATTTTTACTCAAGTTTATTTAGATGGCGGACATACTAGGGTTGGCGAAAAATGGATTAAACATTCTCCTAGTTTTCAAAAGCATTCTGTTTTAATTACAAAGCAAGAAGATATGCCAATACCCAATTTACTAAAGCAAGTTGTTCAGGATAAGAATGGTGATTTTATAGTATTTGAAAATAAAAGCCTTCTTGAATTATCGTTAGACTTAAGAGCAATCGCTAATAACTACGAAACAATAGTTTTACATATCCATATGAATGATCTAGTGCCAGTAATTGCTTTTGGGGCACAGAATTTTAACAGAAAAATACTATTTTTTAATCATGCGGATCATGAATTTTGGGTTGGTGGCACAATAGCAACTCTAGTTGTTAATTTAAGAAGTTTTGTGCTTAAGGTAAATGAACAATTGCGGGGTATTTATCATAATGCGGTACTACCTCTGCCAATTGAAAACCCAAATCTAGATTTTAGTGATGATGAAATTTTGCAAACAAAGAAGGAACTAGGGATCGAGCATTTTAAAAAAGTAATTGTAACAATTTCATCGGCATATAAATATAAAAATTTTGATGAATATAATTGGCTAGATACGGCAAAAAAAATCTTAGATATAAATGTAAATTCTGTAATTATAGCAATTGGCCCGACTATGGCAAATGAAGAATGGGCTCTTGCTCACAAAGATACTAATGGCAGAATAATCCCACTTGGCATAATTCCAAATAACATTGTAGAGAAATATCTAAAAATAGCAGATTTGGCAATTGATAGCTACCCTTTTAGCTCTTTTACCGCTTTGCTCGATGTTGCAAAATATAATGTTGAGTGTCTATCTTTAAAAACAGCAATTAATCATATCGATTCTTTTGCAGAAGCTAAAATATATTGTTATAATCAGGTCGAAATTGTTGAGAGAGCAACAGAAATATTGCAAAGAACAAAGAGAGACCTCAATCATAAAACAAAATTATATCGCATAATGGAAGAAAAACATTTTCCTACTGCCTTCATTAAAAACCTTGATTTAATCTACAAAACTGCGGCTAAGGTGTTGGTAGAAAACAAGCAAAATCATATTTTGCAAAAATCAATATATCCACATAAGGAAATTATGAATTTTGTAGTTTTTAATCGCAAAATGAAAAATATAGATCAATCGTTAAAAAATTCAGTAAAAAAATCTTTTTATACTAAATTAAAAAGTAGTTGTATTAAAAGAATAATAGCTATTAAAAAATTAATAAATCTATGTTAGAATTCGATATAAAAGGCGATGAAAGGGGCTATTTAATAGCAATTGAATCGTTAAAAAATATACCTTTTATAATAAAAAGGGTTTACTATATTTTTGGCACTAAGCCAAATGTTCGCAGGGGTTTTCATGCCCATAAAAATCTAAAACAAATGCTTATTGCCGTTGCTGGCAGTTGCAAAATACTGCTTGATGATGGCAAAAACAACAAGCAAGAGTTATTGCTTAACTCACCTAATCAAGCTTTGTTAATCGAAGACATGATTTGGCACGAAATGTTTGATTTCTCTAGCGATTGTGTATTGTTGGTTTTGGCAAGCGATTATTACAACGAATCGGATTATATCCGCAACTATCAAGATTTCTTAAATTATGTTAATCGCTAGAGAAAAGCTTTTAAAAAGCTTGCCCATAATTGGTAAAAATGTTCAATTACGGTTAGTAGAGCTTAGCGATGCTTCTTTTATTGTTGATTTACGGTCAAGAAAAGGTCAGTTTCTATCTACAACTCCTGCAAGTGTCAATCAACAAGAACAATGGCTAGAAGGCTATTTTGACCGCGAAAAACTCGGTTTAGAATGCTATTTTATTATCGAGAACGTTATTAATAAAATCAGAATTGGCACCGCAAGAATCTATGAAGTAAATTTACAAGAAAGAAGCTTTACTTTTGGTAGTTTTATTGTCGATAAAAATTTAGCAATTATAAATTCTGCAAGTTTCGAGGCGATGAATTTAGTTATCGACTTCGCTTTTACCGCTCTTGATTTAGAAGTTTGTAATTTTGATTGCCGTAAGAATAACGATATTGCCAATAATTTTTACCGCCGTTTTGGTGCAGAATTAGTTGGAGAAAATGAATTAAACTATATTTATAAAATAAAATGACTATTAAACATATTATCGTTCAGGCTGGCGGTCTTGGAACTAGATTAGAAGCATTAACAACAAATAAACCAAAATGCCTTGTTTCTGTTAACAACCTGCCGATAATTTTTTACTTATTTAATCAATTTCCCAAGGCAAAGTTTTATATTATTGCCGACTATAAATCCGATGTTCTTGAAAAATATTTAACAACCTTTGCTACAAATATCGACTTCTGTATTGAAAAAACCAATTTCAAAGGTACAAGCTCTGGAATTGCTAATATGGCAAGAAAGATAGAAAATAACCCTTCGGTAATGTTAATTTGGAGCGATTTAATCTTAGATGATTCTTTTTTATTACAAAATAAGGAAGAAAATTATGTTGGAATATCTGTAGATTTCGAGTGTCGATGGTCTTTTATCAATAATCAATTCATTAAAAATAACTCAAAAGAAAACGGAGTTGCTGGTTTATTTTTATTTAAAAACAAACAAATTCTTCATAATGTCCCAGAAAATAGTGAATTTGTTGCATGGCTTGCTAATCAAAATATAGATTTTAATAGATTGGAGCTACTTAATGCTAAGGAAATAGGGACAATAAACTCCTACGATAGTGCTAAAAAGAGTAATAAAAAATGCCGACCTTTTAATGAGATTAATTTTTATCCAAAATATGTTGAAAAAATACCACTTAGTGAATACGGCAAAGACATCGCTCTTAAAGAAACAAGCTGGTATAAGCATGTATCAGGCTATGGCTTTAGCCATATTCCTAAAATATACAGATACGAGCCTTTACGAATAGAAAAAATAATAGGAAAAAATATTTATGAATATCAAAATTTTTCTGATTATCAAAAAGAACAAATTTTAAAAAAGATTATTAAAAAATTAAACGATTTACATAATCTAGACAATGAAAAAATTGCCGTAGAATCTGATTGTATCAATAACTACCTCGAAAAGACATTTGAAAGAATGTCTGTAGTTAAAAATTTAATTCCGTTCGCAAATCAAAAAGAAATTGTCATTAATGGTAAAAAATATAAAAATGCTCTTTTTTTTAAAGATGAAATTTATGCAAAAATAATCAAACATATTCCCAATAAATTTCATATTATTCACGGCGATCCAACATTTTCAAATATTATTCTAAGAGATGAAGATGTTGATCCTGTTTTTATAGATCCTCGAGGTTATTTTGGCAGTAGCTTAATTTACGGTGATCGTGATTACGATTTTGCAAAGCTTTATTACTCTATTATTGGCAATTATGATCAATTCAACAATCATAATTTTTCTTTAGATATTAGGGAAGCGGAAGTTTTTTTACATATTAACTCTAACAACTGGTCTCAGTTAGAAAGTTTTTTCTTTAACGAATGCGGTAGCAGTATAGAAAAAATCAAACTGCTACATTCTTTAATATGGTTATCATTATGCACCTATGCTTGGGATGATTACGATTCAATTTGTGCAAGTTTTTATAACGGACTAACCTATCTAAATGAATTAATTTAACAATTTACAAAATGCAGACAATTACATTATCGGATTTATCAAAAACTTGGATTTTTGATGTCGATGGCACACTTGTTAAACACAACGGCCACCTTGAGGGAAAAGAGGAGTTGCTAAGTGGAGTAGAGGATTTTTTTAAGAATCATATTAGAAAATGTGATACAGTCATATTATTAACCTCAAGAGATGCAATTTACATCAATCAGCTTAAATTGTTTCTTAAGGAAAACGAGATCCGCTTTGATTATATAATTTGCAATTTACCTCATGGAGAAAGAATAATGGTTAACGATAAAAAACCATCTGGCTTAGAAACAGCATTTGCTATAAACAAAATTCGAGACTGCGACTTAAATATAAACATTAATATCGACAACAAACTATGAGATTAATTAACAAAGTAACAAGAGAAATTATAAGAATTATCAATCAATTTCTTAAAATAATAAATTGCAATTATCGAATAGTAAAAAATTATGCCCCTATAATAGAGAATATTAGCGACACAGAAAAACTTAACGACATTATTGGCAAGCATAGTGACTACTGGATAATAATGCCCCTTAGTGCATTTGGTGATTCGTTGGTAGTGTTTAAATTAATCAAAAAATTTAAGGAAGAAAGAGGGGGAAGGGTATTAATTTTATCAAATGAAGAAAGAATATTGCAACTAGCAAAAATGTTTGATTCTATAGATAAATCAATATTAATCACTAATAATGACTTCAGTGATAATATTTTTACTGGCGCATTAACAAAAATTGTTATTGGTAAGTTATTTGCAACTCATTTTTATATTAATTTTATTTTCAATAAAACTAGTAGCAATATGTTAACAAGGGCAAGAGCTTTCCTAGAGATTAACAATGAAACATATGGAGAATCGCCAATCTTTTCTAAAGAATCACGTGATTTTGCAAAAGAATTCATTGAAAATAATAACATGAAAGATGATAAAATAATATTGATAACCCCCTTTGCAACAACGATGAACGATAAATCATTAAAAGTAAATTTTTGGAATGAATTAGCAATAAAATTAGAAAAAAATGGCTATAAAGTTGTTTTTAACAGCCATAAAGATTCAAAAATTAGTAATGATTTTATTAAATTTATGCCTAATATCGAAATAATTACAGCTTTTTCATCTCTCTGTCATTGTGTTATTGGATTCAGGTCTGGGATATTAGATGTAATAAGGGATGGTAGTGATGTTAGAATGATTGCTATATACAACTTAGATCATTGCACTTCAATGCTTTATCAAGATTTCGATGTCGATAAAAATAAAAGTCCTATTGAAAATTACATTAACTGCTGTTCTCTTAACACAATGTATAATAAAAACAATACACTTGAGTTAATTTACCAAGGAGATGAAGAAGCTTTTAAAGCAGAACTTCTTGGTTATTTTTTAACATAAATAATTTACTAAATCTTAACCTGGACAATAAATAATGGCAAAAATTCCGTTTCTTGACTTAAAAAGAATTAATGCTAAATATCGGCAAGAATTACAAGATTCTTGTGCTAAGGTAATTAATTCTGGCTGGTATATTTTGGGGCAAGAAGTTGCAAAATTTGAGGAAGAATTTGCTAAATATTGCGGTAGCCGATATTGCTTTGGGGTGGCTAATGGTCTCGATGCCTTAATATTAATCTTTCGAGCCTTTAAAGAATTAAATAAGATTAGCGATGGTGACGAGGTAATCGTCCCTGCTAACACCTATATCGCTTCGATTATGGCAATTACTGCCAATAATTTAGTGCCAATTCTGGTCGAGCCAGATATTAATAGTTACAACCTCGATCCACAGCTGATAGAAGCCAAAATTAGCAAGAAAACCAAGGCGATATTGGCAGTTCATCTTTATGGCAGAATTGCCGATATGCAATCAATTAACAATATTGCCAAAAAGCATAATTTACTAGTTGTTGAAGATGCAGCACAAGCTCATGGAGCAATGCTAAAAGGCATTAGAGCTGGCAATTGGTCTGATGCTTGTGGCTTTAGTTTTTACCCCGGGAAAAATTTGGGAGCAATTGGCGATGGTGGTGCAGTTTGCACTAATTCACAAGAATTAGCCGAAGTGATTTTAGCCCTAAGAAATTATGGCTCGAAGGTTAAATATCAAAATATTTATTTGGGATATAATTCTCGCCTCGACGAAATTCAGGCCTCGATGCTTGCGGTAAAATTACAGCATCTCGATTTAGAAAATAGCCAAAGAAGAATAATTGCCAATTTTTATTGTCAAGAAATCAGTAACCCAAATATTATTTTGCCAAAAATGCCTCTTGATCCTTTAGAATCGGTATGGCATCTTTTTGTTGTTCGTTGTAATAACAGAGAGCAATTGCAACAATTTTTAAAAAGCCGAGGGGTTGAAACAATGATCCACTACCCTGTCGCACCGCATCAGCAAAATTGCTATAATTATGGCAATTATCACTGGCAAGAACTTTCACTACCAATCACCGAAGCGATTCATCAGCAAGTGTTGAGTCTGCCAATTTACCCATATTTTAGCTTGGAAGAGGCAAAAATTGTTGCCGATGCAGTTAACGATTTTCCTAATGAGTGGGTAAAAAGTTAATAAAATATTTGACATTTCGATATTTATTTACATATTCAGCACATAAAACAAATCATTATTCTAACAGCATCATGAAAAAGTGGACAATTCTTATAGTTAATTACAAATCAAATGTCTATCTTAAATGGCAATTTAAGATATTATACGATTTTAACGATCCTCAAGATTTTGAAGTGATCATAGTAGATAATTCTGTAGAAGAAGAGGAAAAGAACAAGCTTGAAGAGCTAAGTAAAAATTACAAGTCGACTTATCAAAATATCAAAATATTATATTTTCAACCTACCGATAAAACCGCTAGCGGTCAGCACGGACAAGGAATAGAATTTGGTAAAAAATATGCCAATTCAGAATATTTACTAGTCCAAGATCCAGACTTCTTTTGGTTAAAAAACCAATATCTCAACCATCTAGAGCAACTTCTGCAAAATTCCGATGCCGTCGGTGCTCCATATCCAAAAAAAGTTGCCGAAGGTCATCCTTATTTTCCATCGGCATTTGGCTGTGCCTATCAATTTAGCAAAGTTAAAGATGTTTCATTTGAGCCTTATATAGATAACGATATAGAAAAATCTTGGCAAAAATACAAAGAATCTAATGCTTTTGAAAAAGGATTAGATTTTTACTACGATGTTGGCTGGATGGTAAGAAAAGCACTATCCCTACCTTCAGAAAATAAAAATTTTATATCCTTTTCGCAACTTAATATCAAGAACGAACTATTGAATCTATTAAAATTAGAAGATTCTCATTCCTACGAAACCAATACCAGATTATATTTTTGGAATAACGAAGTAATATGTCTGCATTTATTTAGAGGCACCTTTACTGGAAAAGTTACCAAATATCAAGATCCTCAATTAACATTATCATTAAAAATTATACATATCAGGGATAAAATAGGAGAATTTATGTATAAATCAATCGGTGACAACAATACAGATCTTAATGCTATAGCTAATAAGTTACGACTTTACTTCGATTCCTTTAATGAATTTAAGAATGGTTCGCATCAAATGGTCGCAAAGAAAAGGTTTATAAAAGAAAAATTAAAAAATTCTATTAAAAAAAGATTAAGAACAATCCTTAACAGAAAATAGTAAATAAAAAATGAAACAAATTCCTCTTTTTAAAGTTTTTATCGCACCAGAAATAGATAAACCTTTGCTCGAAGTATTGCATAGCGGCTTTATCGGCGAAGGCGAGTCGGTGAAAAACTTCGAATTAAATCTTGCTAAATACATTGAGAATTCAAAATTAGCAACCGTCAATAGTGGCACATCTTCTTTGCACCTAGCTTATCACTTATCTTTATATCGACAAAATAAGTCTTATAAAATCGATAGCGAACTAGAAATCATATCTTCGCCGATGACTTGCACTGCAACCAACACTCCAATTATTAATAATGGTGCTAAAATCATATGGGCAGATTGCGACCCAATTACTGGTAATATCGACCCCGATTCAATTCGCAAGAAAATCACCAAGAAAACTAAGGCAATAGTTATGATTCATTGGGGTGGCAATCCTTGTTTAATCAATGAAATAAATAAAATTGCTCAAGAATACGACATTAAAACAATCGAAGATTGTGCTCATGCTATTGGTGCCTCTTATGATGGCAAAAAAATTGGCAACACTATTTCCGACTTTTCCTGTTTTTCATTTCAAGCAATTAAACACATAACATCCATTGATGGCGGGCTTATTACAACCAAAAAACAAGAAGATATCGAGAGAATTAAATTATTAAGATGGTTTGGAATAGATCGCGAGCCAAAAACCAAAGAAGCAATAGATTTAAGGTGTGAAATTGATGTTCCCGAGGCTGGCTATAAATTTCATATGAACAATATTTCTGCGGTCGTTGGCAATGAGAATCTTAAACATGTCGACAACATTATATTTAAACATCGCGACAATGCTAATTTTTATAATAAGATTTTTAGCGATGCGAAAATTAGATTTGCCCCAGAAAATCATCAATCTGCTTACTGGCTATACACTATTCATGTTGAAAACCGCGACGAATTAATGATAAAACTTAAGGAATTTGGGATAAATAGCTCAAAAGTCCATGCAAGAAACGACACTCACTCGATGTTTAAGGATTTTTACGACACAAACCTGCCTGGGGTAGAAGATTTTAATCGCACTCACTTGTGTATTCCTGTTGGCTGGTGGGTTGATAATCAAGATCGTCAACTTATTGCCGAAAAAGTTATAGAATTTGCCAAGAATTAAATCAAAACATATGCTGGAACTCGATAAATACAGAGCAAGAATGGTCGATAGCGAAGACCTAGTTTTTGTCAACAAATTACGATTATCGACACATGTGCAAGAAAATGTCGGTTCGCATCTTTTTACTAACGATATTTTACAAAAAAACTGGCTTGAAAATGTTTCCAAGTCAACAAAAGACAAATATCTAATTTTTGAAACTAAAATCGCAAGCAATCACCTAGCAAAACCAGAGGAGCTGTGGCAAAAAATTGGGCTTATTCGCCTTAATGACATAGATTTTATTAATCGCTCGGTCTGTGTTGGTGGCGACATCGGATTAGAATTTATAGGCAAAGGTCATAGCAAGATTATGTATCAAATTATCTGTAAAATCTGCTTTGAAATCTGGGGAATGAATAGGATATGGTTGCTAGTACTAGAAGGTAATATTAGAGCGAAAAATCTTTATCACAAATTAAATTTTTATCAGGAAGGCATAATGAGAAAAGCGATATTTAAAAATGGTAAATTCGAAGATTATATTTTAATGAGTATGTTAGAAGAAGATTATTATAAAAATAACAATATTTACTCAAGTGTCGCTATGGTTTAGAGATAGAATTGCCTTGATTTGTGGCACAGTTGTTTTAACTAGGTTGTTTAGCTAGGGGGTGGTATCTTTCTAGGAAGCCCCTGAGGTCTTGGTTGCTGATATGGGTGTATATCTCGGTTGTAGCAAGCGAATTATGGCCTAATATCTCTTGTAATGTTCGTAAATCTATGCCATTTTGTAATAGATGGGTTGCAAAAGAATGGCGAATAATATGGGGGTGAATCCTTGACGGTTCTAGCTTGGCAACAATTGCCAATTCTTTAAACATCGAGTTAACTCTATTTCTTGTAAGGGGTAAATCGGTTTTTGTTGTTAGTTTATTTTGTAGATTTTGCTGTTGTTTTTTATTGTTTATCGTTTCCTCGATCGTTTGTTTTTCTTGTTGTAAGTTAATTTCTCTTTGATTTTCGAAGGAAAATTTCTTGCGACTTGCTCGATAATTGCCAGTAAAAAGCCATTTTGATTCACCTTGACCTAATAAATCTTTTAATTGGCGATATTTATTAATCATATTAATTGCCATTTTGCCTATTGGCACAATTCTTTCCTTATTGCCTTTACCGCGAATTAGCAAAATATTATTGTTATTACCATCAAAAACTAATGCCGATATTGGTAATTTAACCAACTCACTAATGCGGAGGCCCGTGCTATACATAACCTCTAATATTGTGGCAATTTTGATGCCGAAATCGCTTTTGTCTTTATTGGCGGTATCTAGTAATTGCAACATTTCTTTAACTGTAAGAAAATCTGGTAATTTTTTTAACTTTTTTGGCTGAGAAATTAGGCTTAATGGGTTGTTATCGATAATTTTTTCTATCCATAAGAAACGATAAAAACTACGAAAAACACTAATTTTTCTGGCAACAGAGCTAGATTTAGCCGAACCATCGTTAAATTTACTACCAACAAGTGTCGATAAATATAAGCGAATCAATGCCTCATCTACCTCTAGTAAAGATTTTTCAGAATCTAAGCAATAATTTGCTAATAAGATTAGGTCAAAACGATAAGAATTAACGGTATTTTGCGACAAACCATCTTCGGCAATAATTTTTGCTAGATAATTATTGATTAATTTAAGATTAGATTCTTCGAGGCTTAGCATTATTAGGGCAAAATCTAATTTATTATATTATCTTGCCCAAGCCTTGTAACATCGACCTTACTAGAGTGTCGAGATTGAATTTTGGTTGCCAACCCCATTGTTTTCTTGCTTCGCTATCGTCAATAGATTGAGGCCAAGAATCAGCAATTTGCTGGCGGAAATCTGGAAGATAAGTTACGGTAAAATCTGGTAAATATTTTTTAATATTTTCGGCTAATTCGGCACAAGAAAAACTAAGACCAGCAAAATTAAAATTACTAAAATTTGTTAATTTATTGGCATCCGCCTCGGCTAATTCTATTGTTCCCCGTATTGCATCTTCGATATACATCATCGGCAAAATAGTATTAGCAGATAAGAAACATTGATAAGCCTTGTGCTCTATTGCATAATTAAAAATTTCTACCGCATAATCTGTCGTGCCTCCTCCAGCCTTTGTTTTGTAGCTAATTAGCCCCGGATACCTAAGCCCCCTAACATCTACGGCAAATTTCTTACGATAATAATCGCACAGCATTTCGCCGGTTAACTTCGAGATACCGTAAATTGTTGTTGGCTCGATAATGCTTTGCTGTGGAGTGTTGATATTTGGTGTTGTTGGTCCAAAAACAGCAATTGAACTTGGGCAAATCACCTGAGAAAGGTGAAAATTTTTGGCAATTTCAAGAATGTTGATTAGGCCGTTAATGTTAATATCCCAGCACAATGAAGGGTTTTTCTCGCCACTTGCCGACAATATTGCTGCGAGATGGTAAATATCGGTAATTTGCTCTTTTTTTACCACTTCGGCAATTTCGTTGTAATTTAAGACATCTATTTTGTAGTAATTTTTAATGTTTTTTACCGAAGATTCTTGTGATTTTATAGATTCTAGGGCTTCTGGCGATTTTAAATCTGAGCTTATAACAGAATCTATGCCGTATCGCAAAATTAGAGCTTCGACTAAATCTGTGCCAATTTGCCCCAAGGCACCAGTAACTAAGATTTTCTTTTGATAATTATTTGTTTTGCTAAAATTTTGCTGATTCTGCATTTTATTTACTTGATTAATGGTTTAAAATTATCGATTTTTGTAATAATTTTATTGATAATTTGGTCTTCTAATTTCGTCTGACAAAGTTCGTTAATTTGCTTTATGCAAGTAGGCGAGGTAGAATTTATCTCTGTTAAGAAATTACCAATTAAATCTATCCCAACAAAAAATAAATTTTGCTCTTTTAAAACCTTGCCAACGGCATTAGCAACTTCTTGCTGTTTCTTGGTTAAGGTAACTTTAACCGCCACTCCGCCAGCATGGAAATTACAGCGATAATCTTTGTCATCGGCAATTCTTGCTACCGCACCTAAAATTTCGCCATCAAGCAACAATACTCTGATATCGCCGTTTTTTACCTCGGGCAGATATTTCTGCACCATTATCGGAGACGGATAAGATTTTTGCATTAACGAAAATATCGAGGCTAAATTTTTACTATCGCTATCTAAAACAACAATGCCTTCGCCACCGCAAGCATAAAGCGGTTTCAAGACAATTTTTTGATGTTGCATGGCAAAATCTTGCAAATTCTCGATATTATTAACAATTGCCGTTGGGGCGATGAATTTAGCAAAATCGCTAATAAAAATTTTCTCTGGGAAATTTCTGATTGCCAATGGATGATTAAGAATCAAGACTCGGTCGGCAATTTTCTCTAGTAAATAAGTGGTGGTAATGTAATTTAAATCAAATGGCGGATCTTGGCGGAATAAGATGCAGTCAAAAGTTGTTAAATCGGCATTTTCGCTACTAATAACTTTACAATGCGGTTTATTAGGTGATAATTCGATTTTATAAACCTTAGCCTTGACAATTTGTTGAGTAAAGTCAAAATATAGGCTTTGTGGTAAATAGTAATATATTTCTAAACCGTGCTGTTGCGCACTTAGCAATATTGCAAATGTTGAATCTGTTGCTGTGTCGATGCTAAAAATATCGTCCATTTGTGCAACAATTCTCTTGGGAGCAACAATTTTCTTGGGTGCAACAATTTTCTTGGGTGCAACAATTTTCTTGGGTGCAACCGTTTTTTGTTGAGCTATTTTTTTCATAGATTTTTTTTGTAAAATAGCCTTTTTGTTGTTAGAATCGCTAGATTTAATAGCACTAACAGAAATATCAATTTTATTCATAATCGATTTAAATATTAAAAATGTCGAATAATAATTATACAAATCAAGATTGCAATAATCAATCGTCAAGTCAAGTAACATCAAAAGAATTTCCTGTTATCGAGCTTAATAGCAAATATTATCTAAGAGAAATTACCGAAAACGATGCCCCAGCTTTTCTTAAATATTTCTCCGACCCGCAAGTCAGCCGTTATATTTTATGCGACATTCCCACGGCTTTAGAAGAAGCAAAGCGAGATGTTTATTATTGGCGTAATGTTTTTTATAGTAATGACGGTATATATTTTGCTATTGCCCGTAAAGAAGACGATTTTATGATTGGCTCTATTGGTTTTAACAACTACAACGGTGCTAATCGCCGTATTGAACTTAGCTACGATCTCGATTGGCAATATTGGCAACAAGGCATTACCGCTTGTGCAATTTATAAATTGCTAAATTATGCCTTTAAAAGATATAATGTGAATCGAATCGAAGCCTTTATGACCACAGAAAACCAGCCATCACGGCAATTATTAATTAAAATGAATTTTACCCTCGAGGGAATACTTAGAAATTACAAGTTCTTTAACGATAAGTTTTACGATGTTCTTTCTTTTAGTTTCCTGCCTCAGGACCTTAAAAAACTTAACTCCAAGCCCGAGCCGAAGATTAAAGAATAATCTTGCATTAGGTATTTGTTGATTTTCTAAGCAAATTATGATAAACCGCCAGTAGATTATCGATAATTTTTTGATTTTTAATCTCTTCTTGTTGCAAGCTACGAATTGCATTATCTAGCTTAAAAAGCATTTGACGGTCTTCATTATTTGCCACTAAAGATTCTATCCAAAAAAACGAAGCAATTCTTTCGCCAGCAACTATTGGCTTTACTTGATGGACGGTATTTGCTGGGTAAATAAATAAATCTCCTGCATCTAATTTAATTTCACTATTGCTACTATTGCCAATATTGTCTTCAATCGCTAATTCTCCGCCGTCATAAGCATTGGCATCGCTTAAAAACAATGTTGCCGAAAGATCGCAACGGACATAGCCCGATTCACCGAGACTATTTTTAATTACCCTAACGGCATTATCGATATGAGATCCGTAAAATTGACCTTCTTGATATAAATTAAAAGACGGCGGGAAGATTTTCTTTGGTAAGGCGAAAGAAAAAAATTCTTGATTCGATTGTAAAATATCGATAATTTGATCGCTCAAAATTTTAACTTGCGGATTATTTGGTAGTAGTTGCCAATTATTCTTAACTTTGCTTGCAATAATTCCAGCACTTTCTGCACCATTTTGCCAATTTAGCATTTTTATTTTATTTGCCAATTCCAGAGCAGAATCTTTGGCAATAATGTTTTTAATTGAAATAAACACTGAATAAATTAATTTTTTCTTAAGCGAGGGAAAATTACCTGAACTTCGGCAATTTTATGGCAATTATTTAGGGCATAATCTTTGCTTAGAGCAATAAAATTACGATCTTGCTTAGCGATATTAAGAATATCCAAAACTTGATTTGCCAAATATGGAATAAATGGTTGCCAAGAAATTGCCAATAAGCGAACCGCCTCGGCAACTGTTGAAAGCACAATATTCATAAGCTCAAAATTGCCTTCTTTAGCCAATTTCCAAGGAGCAAAATGATCGATAAAAACATTGCATTGATTGCTTAGAGCGAGCAAATTAGCTATTGCTTCATCGAATTGCAAATCGTTAATTTTTGCTAAGTTTTCCTGGCAGTTAAAATATATTTTATCGAGCAATTCCCTAGATTCGTTAAAGTTTTTATATTCTACCAAGTTATTATTATTGTTTTTGGCAATCATCGACAATGCTCTTTGCACCAAATTACCAAAATTATTCACTAAATCGGCATTAACACGAGAAATCAGATTATCTCGCTGATAGTCGCCATCGTTGCCAAATGGCACTTCGCGAAATAAAAAGTAACGAAAATAATCGTTGGCAATTTTATGGTCAATAGCAAAAGATTCTAGCCAGTTAATTTCTTGATGCGGATCGATGGTATTGCCCAAAGATTTAGAAATTTTCTGTCCTTGATTTGTCCACCAACCATGAGCAAAAATGCGGTTTGGCAGTGGTAAATCTGCTGCCATTAGAAATGCTGGCCAATAAACGGCATGAAACCTTAGAATATCTTTGCCAACAATATGTAGAGGCGAATTTTTAGTATTGCACCAGAAATCTTGATATAATTGCGAATCGGGCAAGTGAAAATTAAGGGCAGAGATGTAGTTGGTTAAAGCATCGAGCCAGACATAGACGATATGTTGCTTTTCGCTATTGCTATTTGGCACTGCTACCCCCCAAGAAAATGAGGTTCGCGAAATTGAAAGGTCTTTCAAACCGCTTTTTACAAAAGACATAACTTCGTTTCTTCTACTTACAGGCTCGATAAAATCTGGCACCGCTTCGTAAAGGGCAAGTAACGGCTTTTCAAATGCCGATAATTTAAAGAAATAGCTTTCTTCTTTATGCCAACAAACTTCCGCCCCAGTAGGAGCAAGGCCGTTCACTAATTCTTCTTCGCTGTAAAATGCCTCGTCTCTTATTGAATACCAACCTTGGTAAATATCGCGATAAATAAAGCCTTTATCTTCAAGAATTTGCCAAAAACATTGCACTGCATCTTTGTGATTCTTGTCTGTAGTGCGAATAAAGTGGTTATGAGTTAGATTAAGCTTTTCAGCAAGTTCGCTAAATTTTAGCGACACTTCGTTGCAAAAAATCTGCGGATCTTTAACTGCATTAATCGCCGATTTTTCTACTTTCTGGCCATGTTCATCTGTGCCAGTAAGAAAAAAGACATTGCAACCGCTAAGCCTTTTTGCCCTAGCAATAATGTCGCAAGCAATAGAGGTGTAGGCATGGCCAATATGAGGTGAGTCGTTAACATAATAAATTGGCGAGGTAACAAAGAAATTATCGCCTAAGGAATTATTATCTAGGGCATTGCTGTTGTAATTATTGGTAGTCATTAAATATTGTTGATAAATTATTAAAATATCGAAGTTGGAATAAGACCATGGAATAAGACCATTGAATAAGACCATGGAATAAGGGTTAGTATCTTCTAACTTTTTTAAGCACTTTAAAATATTGCAAAATGGCATTTTTGACCGCAATTTCATTTGGTCTTACTGGGTAAATCCTAGACAATTCTAAGATGATTCTTTCGTCGCATTCGTAGTCGAGCAGTCCTCTTTCGATATAACATAAATCGTGATTTTTACAGGCTAAATCTATCATATCAATTGGCATATTTTGCATCGAGACCGCCCTTTGTTTGAAAGGGCTACAGTAATATCCATGATTAGGAAAAGGCGGAAGTTTCCTAGGAATAAATAAAAAACAGCTAGTAAGACCAAAAATAACACCTAATAACATCGCCAAAAAAGTAGCTTTGCCCAAAGTTTTATATATAAAATTTTGCATTAAATTAGTAGTGAAATTAGCCACAATATTAGCTTTGAATTAGTTATAACTTGTTTTAAACACAGGAAAAAGGAAGATTATTCTTCGCCTAGACAATCACATTATTCTTCGTCTAGACAAATATATTACTCTTCGTCTAGGCGAAGGGCGGCCAAAAATGCCGATTGCGGGATTTCGACATTGCCAATTTCTCGCATTTTCTTTTTACCTTTTTTCTGCTTATCGAGAAGTTTTCTTTTTCTACTAATGTCACCGCCATAGCACTTAGCAGTAACATCTTTCCGCATTGCCGAAACGGTCTCGCGGGCAACTATTTTACCACCAATAGATGCCTGAATTGCAATTGCAAACATTTGTTTTGGAATAAGTTCTTTAAGCTTTTTGCAAAGCCCCCTGCCCCTAGTTTCCGCACGGCTTTTGTAAACAATAATCGATAAAGCATCTAATGGTTCGGCATTAACCAAGATAGATAATTTAACCAAATCGCTTCTTTCATAGCCCTCTACTTGCCAATCGAAACTTGCATAGCCACGGGAGCAAGATTTTAGACGATCGTAAAAGTCATAGACAATTTCGTTAAGAGGTAAATGATAAATAAGCATTGCCCTGTCGCCAACATAAGAGAGATCTTTTTGAATCCCCCTTTTTTGAATGCAAAGGTCTATTACCGAGCCAAGATATTCGTCTGGAGTCATGATTGTTGCCCTAATCCATGGCTCTTCCATAAAGTCTATTTGGGTTGGATCTGGCAGATCTGCGGGCGAATGAACGAATAATACCTTCTGCTCTTTTTCTTCTGGGCTAGAATTTTTATATTTCTCGAGGTGAACACGGTAAATTACCGAAGGTGCAGTGGTGATAAGGTCGAGGTCGAACTCTCTTTCGAGCCTTTCAAGCACAATTTCAAGATGCAACAGGCCAAGAAAACCACAACGAAAACCATAGCCAAGGGCGGAAGATGTTTCGGTTTCAAATTCAAAGCTGGCATCGTTTAAATGAAGTTTCGCAAGAGAATCGCGGAACTTTTCGAATTCGGAAGAATCTATTGGGTAAATACCGCAAAAAACTACGGACTGATTTTGTTTAAAACCCGGTAAAGCAGTAGCATGATCGTTGGTTGCAAGAACAATGGTGTCTCCTACCTTGCAATCTGCCACTTGCTTGATTTGGGCATTGATAAAACCAACCTCGCCCGCTTTAAGGTCGTCGCAAAAAACTTTTTTTGGGGTGAAAAAACCTACGGAATCTACCTGATATGTAGCATTTACTGCCAACATTTTAATTTTCTGCCCTTTTTTAATAACTCCGTCTATCACCCTAACCAAGACAATTACCCCTAGATAAGGGTCATACCAACTGTCGATTAACAATGCCTTAAGCTCGCCGTTAATATCGCCAATTGGAGCGGGTAGTTTAGTGATAACATTTTCTAGCACTTCTTTAATGCCAACACCAGTTTTTGCCGAAACCAATACCGCAGAACTAGTGTCGATGCCAATAACTTCTTCAATTTGCTTTTTAACTCGCTCGGGGTCGGAAGCAGGAAGGTCTATTTTGTTAAGAACAGGGAAAATCTCGTGATTATTGTTAATTGCCTGATAAACATTTGCTAAAGTTTGTGCCTCTACCCCTTGTGTAGAATCAACGACAAGAATCGAGCCTTCGCATGCCGCCAAACAACGGCTTACCTCGTAGGCAAAATCGACATGCCCTGGAGTATCCATAAGGTTTAGCATATAGGTTTTGCCATCTAGAGCCTCGTATTGCAACCTAACGGTTTGGGCTTTAATGGTGATTCCTCGTTCTTTTTCAATATCCATAGAATCGAGGATTTGGCTAGTCATTTCGCGGTCGCTAATTGCCCCGCACTCCTGAATTAGCCTGTCCGACAAAGTCGATTTGCCATGATCGATATGAGCAACAATAGAAAAATTACGAATATAAGAGATTTTACTAGGATTCGACATCTATATTATGAAAGTTAAAATAAGAAACAGCATTGCCCCGCCAACACCTTTAAATATTGGCATTTTTAAAGAATTTTCTTTATATTGCAAGCTTTTTTCTTGGTAAATTCTATTTTAAATTCTAAGATTATGAGTATTGATTTTACATAAAATAATAAAGTTTAAATACCATATTTCAACCCTTTATTCAAAACAATCCCCTATATTCCTACCGCTAAAAATTTCTTGCAATTTTGCTAAAGTTAATTAAGTTTTCTAAAACACCTCAAATAATAATTTACAATACTTCATTTATTTGACAGAAATTGTAATGCTATTCTTAAAAAAAATATCAGAATCACCCTTAGAAACCATTACAAAATAGCTATTAATAGCCTGCCATAACATTAAAGATGTTATCGTTGGTAAAAATAAATAAAATGACACGATTTACAGAAGATAGTAGGGTTAAAATACCAACAATAATTCATCTCACTCGCCTTGGTTATAATTACCTTTCGCTAAATGGGGCTAAACGGGATGAAGGAACTAATATTTTTTCTGAAATTTTTATAGAAAATATTGTTCAAATTAATGAGGGAATCGAAAAAGAAGATGCTCGAAGATTGCTCGAAGATGTAAAGCTCGCCTTAGAAAATGAAGATCTTGGGAAGGCTTTTTATGAAAAATTAATCGCCACTTCTGGTCTAAAATTAATCGATTTTACTGATTTTAGTAAAAATCGTTTTGATGTAGTAACAGAATTAACTTATAAAAATGGCGATGAAGAGTTTCGCCCCGACATAACTTTGTTGGTGAACGGCATGCCTTTAATATTTATTGAGGTAAAAAAACCAAACAACAAAGATGGTATAATTGCCGAAAGAGATCGCATCAATAAACGATTTAGAAATCCTAAATTTAGAAGATTCGTTAACATCACCCAGCTTATGGTTTTTTCTAATAATATGAATTATGACGATGAGCAAATCGACCCTTTGCAAGGTGCTTTCTATGCTTCTCCTTCATATCGTGAACCGATATTTAATTATTTTCGAGAAGAAGAAATTTTTGATCTCGCATCGATTTTAAAGCCAGAAAATGAAGAAATCGAGAATGGTATTTTAAAAGATAATAATCTCAGTGCAATAAAACACAGCCCCGAATTTATCACAAATAAAGATTCAAACACCCCTACCAACAAAATTTGCACCTCATTATTTTCTAAAAAACGATTGGCTTTCTTGTTAAAATATGGCATTACTTATGTTAAAGAAAGTGCCAGATTAGAAAAGCATATCATGCGTTATCCACAAATTTTTGCAACAAAAGCCATTGAAAAAAAATTAAACGAAGGAGTAAAAAAGGGAATCATTTGGCATACTCAAGGAAGCGGAAAAACTGCTTTGGCATTTTATAATGTTCGCTTTCTCACCGATTATTTTCAAAAAAAATCTATTATTCCAAAATTCTATTTTATCGTTGATCGTATCGATCTTTTAACTCAAGCACAGCGAGAGTTTGTAAGTCGTGGCTTGGTGGTTCATATCGTTAAATCTAGAGATGAATTTGCTCAAGATATTAAATCAACAAAGGTTATTAATAATAACGGAGGAAAGCCTGAAATTACCGTTGTAAATATTCAAAAATTTCAAGACGATCCTAATGTTTTAAGCTCGAATGATTATGATTTAAATATTCAAAGAATTTATTTTCTCGATGAAGTTCATCGAAGCTACAACCCCAAGGGAAGCTTCTTGGCAAATTTGAGTCAATCAGATGTTAATGCCATAAAGATCGGCCTTACGGGGACGCCACTTCTGGGCGATGACTATAATTCAAAATCGCTCTTTGGAGATTATATTCATAAATATTATTATAATTCTTCAATTGCCGACGGCTATACTCTGCGACTAATTCGCGAAGAGATTGCTACTTCTTATAAAATGCAATTATCACAAATTCTTGATTCGATAGAAATTGAAAAAAATAGTGCAGAAAAGAAATTTATTTATTCTCATCCAAAATTTGTTGAGCCGATGCTCGACTACATAGTCAATGATTTTGAGGATAGTAGAATTGCTTTTGGCGATAATTCTATTGGTGGCATGGTGATTTGCGATAGCTCGGATCAGGCTAAAAAAATATATGAAATTTTTCAAGAAAAATATCAAAACAAAACCACTGAAGAACATAAAGTAAAAACTGCCTCTTTAATTCTTCACGATATTAATGATAAAGAATTTCGCAAAGATCAAGTTGAGGCTTTTAAAAGCGGAGAAATCGATTTGTTATTTGTTTATAACATGCTTCTAACAGGCTTTGATGCTAAAAGACTCAAAAAACTTTATCTTGGTCGCATAATCAAAGATCACAATTTACTTCAGGCTTTAACTAGAGTTAACAGAACTTATAACAAATTCCGCTATGGTTATGTGGTTGATTTTGCCGATATTAAAAAGGAATTCGATAAAACTAACGAAGCCTATTTCAAAGAGCTTCAAGGCGAGCTTGGCAATGAATTTGAAAATTACTCGCTATTATTCAAATCCCGTCAAGAAATAAATCAAGAAATCGAAGAAATTAAAGATTTATTATTTCGCTTTGACTTAAAAAATGCCGAAATTTTTTCTCAGCAAATATCCGAGATAAAAGATCGCGAAGAAATTAGATTAATTAAACAAGCCCTTGGCAATGCTAAGATGCTTTATAATTTAATTCGTTTATATGGGCATTCTGATTTATTGAATAAATTAGATTTTAAAAAGCTTGAAAAGCTTTATAGCGAAACGAGTAATCGCTTAGATAATCTAAACCTTATAGAGAGTCTTAACAATCAAAATAACAATATTCCAATTTTAAATCTTGCCCTCGAAGATATTTACTTCGAATTTCACAAAACCAAAACAGAAGAGTTGATTTTGGCGGATAAATTAAAAAACATGCTTCGCATTACTCGCGAAGCAATGCTAAATAATCTCGATCAGCAAGATTTGCAATTTATTTCGCTTAAAGAAGAGCTTGAAAGACTATTTAAAAAGAAAAATCTTAATGAAATTGCCGGGGAAGATATCAATCAAAACATTGCAATTCTAGAACAAATTCACGATCGCATTAAGGAAATTAATCGAGAAAATAACCTTCTTAAATCCAAATATGAAAATGATTCGAAATATGTTAGAATACATAAGAGACTTATTGAAAACAAAGGCTTTAGCAATCAAGAACGGAAAATTTGCGAAGCATTAAATGAAATAAAAATCGCTACCGATGAACGGGTTTTACAAAATTCTCAAATCCTAAAAAACGAAAGTTATTTTAATGCCGAAGTTGGAAGTAGCATTATTAAGCAATTTAACCTGCGGGGCATAGAATTAAACCCCGATTCCACCAAATACATCAACAATTTAATTGTCAAAGAATATATGAACGAAATTAAAAACGAGGCTAAAATATGGTAACTCAAGATTTTGAAAGAAAAACCAAAGAATTAATCGATAGCCTAAAGGCCGTCTGTACTTCGTTTGGGCTAGGTAATGACGGCAATGAATTTACCATAATTACCCAAGTTTTTTTTTATAAATTTCTTAACGATAAATTCGCTTTTGAAATTAAAAAAATCGATAGCAAATTAAAAAATTCTTCAACTTTCGAGAAAGATATTTTGGCTCTTAAAGAAAGTGAGTTCGAGATGCTAAAAATGCAACTCCCCGCCGATACCGCTCGCCTAAAAGCCGAGCATTTTATTGGAGCACTTTTTGAAAAACAAAATCAGCCAGAATTTGCCAAACTTTTTGACGATACTTTGCGAGATATTGCCATTACCAACAACGATATTTTCTCGGTAAAAACTGAAGGCGGAGCGAAAATAATTTTATTTGATCGAGTAAGTGAATTTATCACCGACACCTCAAGGCGCGATGCCTTTTGTCGAGCCATTATTAACAAATTAGTCGATTTTAGTTTTGAAAATATTTTCAATCAAAAATATGATTTTTATGCGACAATTTTTGAATATCTCATCAAAGATTATAACAAAGATAGTGGCGGAAAATATGCCGAATATTATACCCCCCATGCTGTCGCCAAAATCATGGCAGCAATTTTAGTGCCAAAAGAAGTTCAAGGAAAAATCCAAAATGTCACTTGTTATGACCCTTCCGCAGGCTCTGGAACCTTGCTTATGAACATTGCTCATGCTATTGGTGAAAATAAATGCAGTATTTATTCGCAAGATATTTCGCAAAAATCATCGAGCTTGCTTCGTTTAAATTTGGTTTTAAATAACCTAGTTCATTCAATTCAAAATATTATTCAAGGTGATACCATGCTTCATCCTTATCACAAGGAAGGAGTTGATTTGAGGCGATTTGATTACATCGTTTCCAATCCGCCATTTAAATTAGATTTTAGCAATGAAAGAAATAATTTAGACGGCAAAGAAAATCAAAAAAGATTTTTCGCCGGAATCCCCAAAGTGCCAAATAAAGATAAAGATAAAATGGCAATTTATTTGCTTTTTATTCAGCATATAATGTATTCTTTAAGTGCCAAAGGCAAGGGTGCGATTGTGGTGCCAACGGGCTTTATTACTGCTCAAAGTGGCATTGAAAGAAAAATACGGGAGAAATTAATTGATGAAAAAATGTTGGCGGGAGTTGTTTCGATGCCAAGCAATATTTTTGCCACTACCGGCACTAATGTTTCGATTCTTTTTATTGACAAAAATAACAAAGAAAATGTGGTTTTGATTGATTCTTCAAAGCTTGGTGAAACTGTCAAAGAAGGCAAAAATCAAAAAACCGTTTTGAGTGAAGATGAAGAAGATAAAATCATCAACACTTTTAACAAAAAAGAGGCGATCGATGATTTTTCGGTGGTGGTTTCTTATGATGAAATTAAGGCTAAAAATTATTCATTGAGCGCGGGGCAATATTTCGATGTTAAGATTGAATATGTTGATATTTCTAAAGCAGAATTTGATGCTAAAATGCAGGGCTTTAGCGATAATTTAGAGAAGATGTTTGGTGAGTCGAGAGATTTGGAAGTGAAGATAAAGAAAGAGTTGAAGGGGTTGGGGCTATGAGAAAGATGTCCAATATAACTTTAGGTGATTTGATAGAATTTCAAAGAGGTTATGATTTGCCAAAATCAGAATTTAAAATTGGTTATGTACCAGTTATTTCGTCAAATGGTATATTGGGATATCATAACCAAGCAAAAGTAAAAGGTCCAGGAATTACAATTGGTCGAAGTGGCACTGTTGGATTGCCTCATTTTATAAATGAAGATTTTTTCCCTCACAATACAGCTTTATTTATTAAAGATTTCAAAGGAAATTATCCAAAATATGTTTTTTATCTTCTTAAAACACTTTCGTTAAATAATATGGGTAGTGGCTCGGGTGTTCCAACTATGAATCGTAACCATCTGTATCCTTTAAAAGTATCTGCATATTTAGATTTTACTGATCAGAAAAAAATCGCCGCCATCCTTTCCGCCCTCGATGCCAAAATTGAACTCAATAATCGCATCAATGCCGAGTTGGAGAAAATGGCAAAAACCATCTATGATTATTGGTTTGTGCAATTCGATTTCCCCGATTGCAACGGCAAGCCCTATAAATCTTCGGGCGGTGCAATGGTTTGGAGCGAAGAACTAAAAAGAGAAATTCCCGAGGGATGGGAGGTTTTGAAAATGAATAAATTGTTAATCAAAAATATCGTTAAGTTTAATTTTAATAGCAATAAAAGCATTGATACCATTGATTTATCGGTTATGCCTAGCTCAACTATGTGTTTAAACCAAAAAAATAGCAGTGATTTTTTTACTACAAATCTATTTATTTTGAATAAATTTGATATTCTTTTTGGGGCGATAAGACCATATTTATTAAAAGCAGGATTTTCACCATTTGATGGCTTAGTTACTGGCACCGTCCATTCTTTTAAAACTAAAAATGAAAACTTTTATAATTTTGCACTTTTAACGATGGTTAGCAATAGCATGTTTGACTTTGCCATCTCTAATTGTAAAGGCACAAAAATGCCAGTTATTGGGGCTGATGATTTACTAAGTTATAAGGTTGCATTTAATGAACAAGTTGCAATAAAATTTAACAAGTTTTTAGAATTTAAGCATCTTATTTCAAACAATGTTAAACAAAACCAAACTCTCGCCGAACTCCGCGATTGGCTGTTGCCAATGCTTATGAATGGTCAGGTTAAGGTAGAGTAATTCTATCTCCATCGCGGCGCAAAGGATTGGTTGTAATTTTGCTGTTGCCTAACTCTTCCGCCTAATTGGCTATGTGAATTTGCAACATTTTTTTGAGAAGTAGCTTTTTTCACAGCTCCATTAAGGCTTTCAATGAGCTCTGGCTCTTCCTGAATAGAATTAGGTTGTGTTATTTTTTGCAAGATAATTTTAGCTTTTGGCGATAAAATAGAAGAGCGATTAAAAGCATTATTAGCAATAGAATCTCTTTTAGGTTCTCCTTGTGGAATTTTCAACATTTTTACATCGTCACAAAAATCTTCTTCGACAATATCCGATTCTCGACAATCTTTAATATAACTTTTAATAATTGCTAAAGCGGAAGAAGATTTAGAATTATTTAAAGAATTAGGAATTTTATCTTTGAGAATTTCGGCATCTTCAGCGGTAATAAATTTTAGTTTTTCTTTAAAAATACCCTCTAAAGAAGGAGTATTGAAATAAAGTCTTGCCTGAAAACCCTCTCTTGAGCCTAGATAATCCTTGCAGGCAACAACAGCTTTAGTGAAAGCTTGCAATATTTTGTTGGGCATTGCCTCGATTTCTTCTGGGCTTAATTGGTAATTATCTTTTAAAATAAGGTCAACGATATGTTTTTTAGCTTTATCTTCTAACTTCTGACTGATGTCTGGGCTAGATTTAGCAATTAAACTTATAAACCTAGAATTTTCTATGCTATCAGCAAAAAAGCAAATTAACCCCAATTCTTTTGCTGTAATATTTTTTGCCGAGTAATTCATTGCCAAATCTTTACAGGCAACAACAGCTTTGGTGAAAGCTTTCAATCCTGGGTTGGGCATTGCCTCAATTTTTTCTGGTCTTAACTGGTAATTATTTTTTAAAATAAGGTCAATGATATGTTTTTTAGCTTTATCTTCTAACTCCTGACCGATGTCTGGGCTAGATCTGGCAATAATCTTTAATAAATAATGACTATAAGAAGCTGATTGTTTATTATCACAAAGTCTAAAGGTAAAGCCTAATATATCTTCGCTAATATATTCTTCTCTATTGATTTTAATAAAAATACCACTCATAATTAGCTTGTTAATATTTTTATCATCTAAAACAATTTTTGCCAAATTGCTTACTGAAATAGAATTAAGATTTTCTTTAATTTGTTCTTCCGTTAAAATACCTTTATCAAAAGCAATCATAATAAACTGGTTAAATTTATCAATTAATTCTAACTTATTAGGACCTCTCTCTATTGAAAGATCATAATTTAACAAATTTAACAGCTGAAAATTAAACACAATAAGACTTATATCAGTAATACTAAAAGGACTTCTGTTATTATAAAGACCATCAACCGCACTAGCTTCATATAATATAAATTGAAACAATCCAGCTATACTGTCAGGAGAATAGACACATTCCAAAGCTGATTTTTCTTTTTCCTCTAGGTTGCTTTTGTTGGAAAGATCGCTAATATGAGTAACAGCTAAAGCCTGAGCCTTTTCAAACCTGTCTTGTAAATTTTTTGGAAAACTATTATCTTTTATAAATTTAACAATTACCTGCTGTGCCAAACTAAAATTATCACTATTATATTCAATATAATGATTGTTAGGGTCGATAACTCTTGCATAATCAATACAATCTTTGCGAAATTTCTTGTAGCTAGGATGACGAACATAAGTAAGAGAACCGTCTCTAATATCGCCATTATTTAACGATATAAGAATCGATGATGCTAATATTTTGCTAAGTAGTGGATTAATATGCCAATTTTGCCTAATTAAATTTTCCACCCGTTGATTAGGGCTAAGAAAGGTAGCTTGATACATTTTTTCTTCCCTATAAGAATTACTAAAATTTGCATCAATAATCATATTCGCAAAAGTTTCTTGCTCTCCTTTTGTTGCAAATCTATTTGCAACAAATATTGCTAATTCTGGGTCTTGTAAAAGAATTTTTTGTAGATTTTCTTGTTTTTCAGGGCTATTTTCGAGCTCTGCTTGGGTACATTTAAGCTGTTGCAAACCCTTTTTATAAACATCATTAACAGATTTTATAATATCACCTGCAGGAGCTAATAAATCGGCAACCATCAATTCTAGCATCGATAAAGTAAGCCCACAACCTATTACCGAATTAGCATGGCTGTCGTTAGTTTCTCTTCCTAAAATATATTTTTCTGCAAATGAGCCAAGGTGAACCCTGTTTCCAAAATCAATAAAAGCGGAATAGCGAGAAATAACCTTTGCCATCGTTTGCTTTAGAATTAATGGCTGTTTTAGGCTGTAAATTTCAAGCCTTTGTGCCATACCGCCGACACAAAGACGAATTTCACCATCATCAAAAAAGCCACCATAAAATAGTAAAATCTTTTCTTTTTTAGTATCTTGGTCTGGAATAGTGTCAATTTCTCTAATTATCTCAATAAATCTATTTACCAAATCGTAGTTACTGTCTACTACTGCCTGACTTTTTAAATAATTAATCCAGAAATCAACAGCTGGCACGATCTCTTTTTCATTTGTATCTTTAAGATTTTTTATTAGCCATTCACAGGTTTCTGTTTTAAGTTTTTGTAATTCACTTTCAGGATAATTTCGTAGTTGTTTTTTGTATAACCCAGAGAAAAGCTCTGGTTCTACAACGGTGCTGTTTTGTCCCCGCTGTTTCTCTTCTTCTTGCAATTCTTCGGAATGGTAGGAAACAATATTACATCGTGTTAAATTTTTTGTAACGATTTCCAATGCTATTTCTTTTATCTTTCGATTCTCTTTTGTGCCTTTAAGATCTTTGCTTTCAAGCTCTTGCTTTAATCTATCTCTTACATTAACTAGGCTTCGACGGTCTTTATTGATATATTGCAAAGAAAAATAGCTAAATTTATCAAAATAATCATGTGATATTAAGCAATCTGAACCTTGATAATTTTGAGGGAGATTAGTTTTTGCTGATTTAAGTTCTGTTGCTAATTCTATTAACTTTTTATATAAAATATTGTCTTCATCGTTGTTTTGATTGAGTGTTTTATTGTTTTTCATTTTATATTTTGTATTTTAGTATTATTTTACTAGAAAACTAAACTTTAAATATTTTTTTTACAACTACTATTTTGCACTTACTTTCATAAATTTATAATATTAATTTATTTTATTAATTAGTCTAAATATTATATTAATATCATATTGACTAATAAAATATTGATATTAATATTGTCTATATATCAATCAATCTGTTGACATCAGATTATAATATATTTATTATTAAGCTAAAATATATTATAATTTTATATAAATAATATATAACTAAGTAATACAGTAAAACAATATCGTAAAATCATATAATAAACTATAATTAAAATATGAAGAAATACAAAATATTAATACTCGTTACCATATCAATTATTACAACATCACTCTTTGCTAAATCTTACAACATAAAACACAATTTACCAAATACGATTAAATCGAAATCTATTTCTCAAAATCAATTATCTCAACAATTATCTCAAAACCCCGCACTATCGGAAGTGAAAAAAGAATCTCTCGAGACAAATAAAATCAATCAAGAAAACCCTGTTAAAATTAGCAAAACATCGAAAAATATAGAGCCAGCAAAAAAGCAAGACAGCATCGCCAAAAGCAATAAAATTTATTCCAACATCAAAACTGCAAAAAATAAAGGCAATAGCCAGCATTATTTTAAAACTTTAAACAACGATTCGCAAGCTTTGCCTAAAGTTATTGCAACAATCAAAAGATCAACCTCTAAACCTAAAGACTCTGAGTTTAAAGATATATTAGAGCCAAGGCTAGAAGAAGAATCTTTAAACATTGACGATGAGGTTTTAGAATCTTTGGCCTTAGATATTAGCGAAAATAGTCAAGAAAAGACTAAAAGCGAATCGATAGATAATACAGATTCGCCAAAACAAGATAACTTAATTACAAAACTAAGAGACGATATTAGAGTCAGTGAACAATTAATCTGTGAAACCTGCGGTGTCAAAAACTTATCGATAAATAATATGCCATCAAGCTACACCAATATTATGGCTGATGGAGTAAGAATAAACCCTGCCAATATTCAATCTTATAACCTCGAAATGCTCGACAAAAACAACTTTGAGAGCATGTTAGTAACAAATAGCACTAATTCTAATATCGCAAACCCCGACAGCATTAGCAATGGCATTAATTTTATTAGTAAAAAACCAAAAAGTAATAAAATCGATGTCAAAGTTAACAAAGGTAATTACGGCACTAAGGAGATAAATATTAATACTAATACCATTTTTAAAGGCGGTTCATTAAAAATTGGTGGCACAACTAAAGACAGACAAGGAATAGATAGCGACAGAAATGGTATTGTCGAAATGCCAAATAGCAGGAATCGAAATTTTCACAGCACTATTTATCTTGAAAACGTCTTGGGATTTACTGTTAACTCTAGTTTTGGCATCGCTCAAGATTATCGCTATAGCAATATTGCTCGCTATACTTCTAGCAGTAACTTAAATAATGGAGATAACGCCGGTGGAACTACGACTGGCGGAACTACCAGCGGAACTACGACTGGTGGAACTACTGGGACTACGACAGGGACTACGACTGGCGGGACTACTGGGACTACGACAGGGACTACGACTGGTGGAACTACGACTGGCGAAACTACTGGAACTACTGGAACTACGACTGGCGGGACTGCAACTGGCGGGACTACGACTGGCGGAACTACTGGAACTACGACAGGGACTACGACTGGCGAAACTACTGGAACTACTGGAACTACGACTGGCGGAACTACCAGCGGAACTACGACTGACGGAACTACGACTGGCGGGACTACGACTGACGGAACTACCACCGGGACTACGACTGGCGGGACTACTGGGACTACGACTGGCGGGACTACTGGAACTACGACTGACGGAACTACGACTGGCGGAACTACCAGCGGAACTACGACTGGCGGGACTACGACTGGAAATAACATAACTTGCCCTACTGGAACCACATTATATAACGGTAGTTGCTATAGTTGTCAATCTGGCACCTTATTCGAAGACAAATGTTACAAGTGCAATGATCCAGAAACTTTTAATCCTGTAACCAAACAATGTGATTGCTCGGGTGCCAATGCCACTTGGGACAAAAGATTTTTTTGGGAAGGTGAAAGTTGTAAACCATATGGCCGCTGTGGAAATCGCAAAATCGACTTTGGTGGATTATTTGGTTGCGATTGTGCTAGTGGCTACGCGCAAAATTTTCTCTCTTTAGATGGTGATTGCGGTAAGCTTTTTACTAGTAATCGTTATAATCCAGTATCAAAATCTGGCTCTTCCACTCCAACAGTAATTGATGCAATAAAAACTGTTATAACATCAGTTGTGCAATTGGCTGTTAATGGCTTTAAAGAGCTTTTCACTAACCTTAATAACCCTTTAAGCGAGAATACAGGCTCTCAAATAAATCAGAATGCAATTCAAAATAATATTGTAAGAAATAACATTAATACTACCAGTCAACAATTTAGCTTAGAGGCGGAAAGAAAGACTTCTTTTGGCTCTTTTAAGTTAATTAGCAATATTAATAGTCAAAAACAAAAAAATAATTTGTTAAATGATTGGCAATTAGACCAGATATATCTTGAAAATTCCTACAAAATTCGCAGTAAAATTAAGGAAATAGAAGAGATTTTCTTAGGAATGAGTCAATTTACTCAAAAACTAAAATATAATAACGATTCGCAAAATAATATAATTGATAGTGGCTACAACTATAAGAGCACGGCACTTTTTGGGCAAATCAATAACTCTTTTTTGCTTGACAAAATCAAAACTTCTATTGCTAGCAGAATAGATCATTACAAACAATTTGGTAAAAATTTTACCCATAAAATTAATGCAACTTTTCATCATAACAATAATCTTATTAGTAAAATTGGTTTTGCCACTGGAAATAAAACCCCAATGGCTAGTTTTGGCGATATTGCGGCAAATAATAATAGCAATATCAAGCTCGAAAAGAACCAAAGTTTTAATTATGACACTAGCTATAAAAAGCAAAACCTCGAAATTGGTGCGGGATATAATCGCAATAGCATAGCAAATATTACCAAAATCGACAGCGAAAATAATCTTGTCAATTCACATAATTTGGTTGTAATAGCAAACTACAATATTCGTGCATCCTACCCAATTTTTAAAACCACCACCGCTAAAATCGAGGCTCAACATAGTAGATTTAACTTTGAAACAGGAGACCTGCCTCTGGCAATGCCAAATTACAAGGCCTTTCTAACATTAGACCAGCAATTATCAAAGAACTTTGTTGTAAATATTAAAACTAATTGGAGTGGTAGTCAGGATTTAGATAAATTTTACGGCGTTCGTTATAACCTCGATGGCAGTCGTAAAAAGTCTAAATCTCCTCATTTCTTTACTTTAGATAGTCAGGCGAATCTGAAAATCAATAAAAATCACTCGGTAACTTTTGGCGCTGATAATATTACTAACTACATTCAATCTAGAATTGATTCGCAAATGGCAATAAGCAATAACCAGCTAATGCTTAACAATATTTGGGGGTCTAATCTTGGGCGATATATCTACATCAATTACAAAATTAGCATGTAATATTATTTGTGATATTTAATTTGCATTGGAGCAAGTAAATTCCGATCGGCTCTTTTTGGCAAAAAACTCCTTGCAATTTTGCTAAAGTTTATTAAATTTTCCTCGAAACACCTTCGGTAATAATGTATTAATTAAGATTCTCTCTAATTTTAATATCTAATTAAATTTCTTGTTTTATTGAAATATCTATTTGCTTAACCATATAATCTTTAAGCTCGATAAATAAGGCTTAATTATTATAAAAAACAACAAAATCATGAAAAAATTAACCCTATTATCTCTATTATTAGTAATGCAGTCTTGTATTATTGGGGCTGGGAATAATTCAAAAATTATAGCCAATCAAAATAATCATTTCCCAAAAATGACTGGCATTGATTTAAATGGCAAAAAACAAGAAATTCCTGCTGTTTTTAAAAATAAATTCAACCTAATAGTCGTTGCTTTTAAAAAAGAGCAACAAATCGAAGTCAACACTTGGATTAAGGCTCTGGAGCCAATGCTAAAACAAGATCCAAATCTAAGTTTTTATGAAATTCCATTAATTTACGAGCTTTCGGTTTTTAAAAGAATGTTCCTTAATAATGGAATGCGATTTGGAATTACCGATGAAATAGCCAGAAAAAGAACTATCACGGTTTATGCAAATCGTCAAGAGTTTTTCAAACTTACCCAGATGAAAGAAGAGCAAATTTATGCACTATTACTTGATTCTAGCGGAAAAATTATATGGAGAACAGAAGGTGTTGCCGACGATAAGAAGATCTTAAGCTTAAAGAAAATCATCTTAAAAGAAGCCAAAACAAATATATAGTTTATTGGCATCAGATCTGCGAACCTCTAAATAAAATCGACCAACAAACAATTAACTTTCAAGGAACAATAGGGGAATTATCCGGAATTTTTATCACAGATCGACCTTGTGCCAGAAAAATATTATCCGTTAGTAGTAGACTTTCTGGCTATACCAAAGTTGCAATTTTGAATGCCTTGATTCGTGCAGAATCTTACGATAATGCTAAAAAATTGTAAAAAGAAACAAGAAGCTAATCGCAGATTATGAAAATCTAAAAGAGCCGAATGTAATGGAGTTGGCAAAATGAAAATAAGCCGATTCAGCAAGTTGCAATCGTCAAAGATAAATTTCTAACGGAAACAAAAATTTTAAGAGAATAAATTTCTGGTAATATCGATATTTGGTCTTGGAGTTTCCAATATTTCTAATCTAGTATTTATTATCTGAGATTGTGGCGGAGCTGACAGTATTCGAAACGAACCAATCTCAATTTTTTGCCTTCAGCACTTATAGGGCTTCAAGATGCCTCAAGCTTAACCGAAAATCAATCTTTGATTTTTCGATAGATTTTAGATGCCAGCATCCTTTGGCATTAATATCTTTAATTATTCTTGAAATAAAGCCATCTCTTAGCCCTTTTTAGCCATTTTTAGCCTTATCTATTTCTACTTTTCGGATTAACAATTCGTGATAGAATTTTTAGGTTTTAGTCAGTTGGTGAATTAATTTTAATCATATTTCCATTCATGTTGTAATCTGCAGAAATATACTCAACGACATATCCACCAAAAGAGTTTTTAGCCCTGTATTTTGTTTCTACCATTATTGTGTTATTAAACTGATCATTTTCATCAAAATTCTTCCAATATCTGGTTTCTATATGTTGCAAACTATCAGGGTCATTTAGGTTTTCTTTTATAAATTTATAAAGCTTGATATGCCTTCCATCCCATGCGGAGAATTGCCTCTCAATCCTATTCTGCTCTTGCTCAATCATTAATTGCTTCTCAATCATTATCTTCTCATCCTCAATCCTTATCTGTTCTACAGTTTTTATAGTAGCATCTGTTTTTGAAGTGTCTTCAGAGGAGAAATAGGAGAAATAGGCTGCGATTCCAATAATGAGTAATACTATACCAGCTATAGCAGTAATATTAGCAATCGCAATTTCCCGTGCTGTTTTTGCCGGACTGGATATTCCGCAATCTGGACATTTCTGTGTAAATCGACTGACTGGTTTTTTGCACTCGCGACATTCTTTTAAATTTGTATTTGCCATCTTTTGATTTTTGATTTTTCCTGTTTATTAATGATAAAAACTTAAAACACGATTAGATAGTTTTTTAACTAGAATATTGGCGGAGAGAAAGGGATTCGAACCCTTGATACAGTTTTACCCGCATACCTTCTTAGCAGGAAGGTGCCTTCAGCCTCTCGGCCATCTCTCCGTTTAATGCTCCAGCGATAAGGCTGAAGGCATTTAATAAATTGCAATGTTTATGAAAAAACATTGCGGGCAGCCTCTCGGCCCCTCCCTTACAATTTAGTAATATTATTCGATGCTCCAGCGATAAGGCTGAAGGCATTTAATTATTTTATACTAAAGTAATTTTTGTAATATTTTTAAAGTTAGAGGCAAGTCTATATTCGACTTTTTTTAAGTCAATTATAAATTTAAAAAATAATCGAAAATAGTTAATGGGACTGTCGAAAATTTAAATCCCTAATTTTTTATCAAAGAAAATCAGAATTTAAATTGATTTTATTATTCATAGATCCTGCAACTTCGTGCAGGATGACGACAGAAGGCAGATCCTGCAACTTCGTGCAGGATGACGACAGAAGGCAGATCCTGCAACTTCGTGCAGGATGACGATTGAGAACGATTTTACAACAAGAAACTAGACTTCTTTTTCTGCGAAAACTTTTTCATTCGGCAACAACTGGTTAAAACGGTTTGTTGCCGAAAACTTCCCGCACCGTCACCTTCGCACTCTCTCGCTTGTCATCCTGCACGAAGCGAAGCGAAGTTGCAGGATCCATGGATTTATAAATACATTTTAACGAAATGCTGTTTAATATTGATTTTA
>CAMAYG010000015.1 GCA_945862535.1 Rickettsia typhi
ATAAAAGGTACGCCGGGGATAACAGGCTGATGATTCCCAAGAGTTCATATCGACGGAATCGTTTGGCACCTCGATGTCGGCTCATCACATCCTGGGGCTGAAGAAGGTCCCAAGGGTTCGGCTGTTCGCCGATTAAAGTGGTACGTGAGCTGGGTTCAGAACGTCGTGAGACAGTTCGGTCCCTATCTGCCGCAGGTGTTGGAAAAATGAGAGGAGTTGACTCTAGTACGAGAGGACCGAGTTGAACATACCAATGGTGTTCCAGTTGTTCCGCCAGGGGCATTGCTGGGTAGCTAAGTATGGACGGGATAACCGCTGAAAGCATCTAAGTGGGAAGCCTCCCTCAAAACAATTTTTCCCTATTAGGGTCGTGGAAGACTACCACGTTGATAGGCTGGGTGTGTAAGTACAGTAATGTATTCAGCTAACCAGTACTAATTGCCCGATTGGCTTATTTATCGAGTTATGCGTAGTATAAAAACTACAAATTAAGGCTCGAGATAAACTTGAATTGAAGGATATTCTTTAATTATCAAAATGCAATGCCACCAATTGGCTTGGTGACGATAGCGGCATGGAACCACTCGATACATTCCGAACTCGCAAGTGAAACGTGCGTCGCGCCGATGGTATTTAGCCGTTAGGGTTAGTGAGAGTAGGTTATCGCCAAGCCTATTGGTGGCATTGCTTTACATTTTATAATATTTAGACACCAATTATGCTGTCTAAAGTATTAATCTATAATCCCTTATAGATTAAAAATAAACTATATCAATGCGATATAGTTAGAGTTATCCTCTAATCCACAAATTACCTTCCATTACTACTTCTATTTACTATTCTAAATTTAGTAAAATTCAAAATATACTATTGCCATTAGTGCAAAATAAAGAATTTCAAAATCCTTACATTTAATTGTTGTTTTTTATCTATAACAAGAGATTGTTGTGTCGAAAATTTAAATCCTCAACTTTTTATCGAAAAAAAATCAAATTATCAAATAAAATCGGGATTTACGATTTATTAGCTTGTAAATGATTTTAAATGCTTTATCTGGGCTTTATTTAGGCTCTAATTATGCTCTAATTGATTTCATTACTCTAGATCCTGCAACTTCGTGCAGGATGACGACGGGGGGCGGTTTTACAGCAGTAGAGAAGCCCGCTTTTGACCCTGTCGTAAATTTAGATTCCTAGTTTTATCAATGTTTATTTTTCCTGTGCATCCAGAGCGAGCTTATTTGTCGGTGATTTTTATTCTTTTGCTGTTATTGATTTTTCTTGCCAAAATTTTTATAAGGCTAGAAAAATCGATAATTGTAAGAAGTTTTCGGCAAAAGTATATAAAAAAAGGCTTAAACTGGCTATTAGTTTAAATAAACTCGGTTAATTGGCAAGAAATTCTGGCATATTTCTTAAGATTTATTGGCAATATTGGGGTAGTTTTGCGAAAGTGTCTTTAAGCATTGGCTTTATTACACAGTCTCTCTTCGCTACCAACTATCTTCGAGGGCTTCGTGCAGGATAAAGCTAGGGAAATTGTCAGTAAAATACTGTTTCAAACACTTGCTTCGTTATAAACTCGGGCTAAAAGAAGTAGTGGTGCATTCGAGAAATCTCAGAAGCTTTTAGCTGTTATTAAAATTTCTAAAAAATATTAATTTTTCGAAATATTCTTGAGGATCTTTAATTTTTACTAGATTTTTTTCTAATAAATCTAGGTTAGCAAAGGTTTTGTCGTTTAATCTGCTAAGAAAGAACCTTAATGCCGCCGCAATAAGCATTTTTGGTAGAATAGCAAATTCTGATTTGGTAATTTTTCTAATCTTACTGTAAGAATCTATCATTTTACTGTATTTTTCTCTATTAAAGTCTTTTCCATCAAAGCACCAAGCATTAATAGCTATTGCTAAATCAAAAATAAGAAAATCATTTGCCGAGAAATAAAAGTCTATAACTCCGCTAATTTTGCCATTATCATCAAAAAAAACATTATCAGGAAATAGATCTAGGTGGCATGGAGCCTCTAAAATATTTACCTCTCTAGATTCTTGCCAAACACCTTCCAATTCCTTGCAGAGTAAGTCGAGGTCTATCTTAGTACTGTTAATAGCCCCGCTGTCAAAATTCTTTATTTTATTTAATACCATCCTCCAACTGCTAACACCCATATCATTGTGGCGATACATTTCTCCTTCGTCGTGTTTTGTTCTGACGATTTCGATGCTAGCAAGATGCATTTTTGCTAAAATCTTGCCAACTTCTTGACAATTATCGACGGTTATTTGTCGATAAAGCCCATCTGAATCTGGTTTTAAAATTTTACCTTCGATAAATTCAACAATAGTGAAGTGCTTTATTAGGTTGTTAATTTTTATCTGGCTAATTTGCTGGCAATGAACATTTAAAATAGGCGATGGACAATTTATTTGCTGGCTTTTTAACTTATTGGTAAAGTTAAAAAAATAGGGCAGTTCTTTGGGGTTGATTCTTGATTCAAATATTGTTAAAATATATTTTTGCTTTACTGTTTTCTGATAATTTTTAGTAATTAAGAGGTAGTTAGAATTATCAATACCTTCGATTATTTCCGTTAATTGAGTAATATCGCCGATGTTTTGGTACAGAGAGTCTATCTGGACGATATCTTGTTGATTTATTTTGGTATAAACGGCCATGTTAAAATTAAAATATTACTAATAAAACAATTCAAAAGTTATTATCAGCTTATCTGTTAAAAACTATTATTCAATCATTAATATCGGCAACCCCAGCCTCTTTTACTTAGTTTTGTGTGTCAAAAACAATGACAAATTTATTTTTATAAAAAAAGCTTGCAAAAAACAAAGTAAATTATTTTAATGCTTAAATTAAAAGCAATGCTTTAACTTAGTTTATATGGTAAAATGTTTTATAAAAGTAAAATCTTACTATATAAAATACCGAGTTAATGCTTGAATTTTAAGTAGCAAAGACTGTTTAGGTACAATATATGGCATAAGTTTTAAAGCTTTTCAATGTATCTATTGATTATATCTTCTGCATTACCAATTTTATAATAGCTGTTTTATTAAAATATCTATTTAAATATTTTACTTTGTCTAATTTTGTAAAGTAAAATATTACCAGATTTAAGTTAAAAAATGAATTTTACCAATCAAGCAAAACCGCTTCCGTTGTTGGAGCCAGTCAATAACCAGCAAATAGTTGGTGAAGATTATTTTTTTCACTTTACGGCAAGTAAAACAGGAGACTTGAATAATTTGCCAGAAAATTTTGTAATCACTTTTACCAAGGATAAATCTATTCTAAGTAAATATTATCAAATGAGGGTTGATTATTTAGAAAATTATACCGAATTTGTTGACTATAAACTTGGCGAGTCCGAGCTGGATCGTAATTCGTTAATTGTGGCTATATTAAACGAAGATTCCGAGCTTGTTGGGGCCGCTCGCTACACTCCTGCCGATGCCCTGCATCTTTCCAATGCTAACCAAGTTAAATATAATTTCACAGTGACAGATTTTTTGCGGCAAAGCGGTTTTACCGACATTTCAAGAATTTTTGAAATTTCGGCATTGCTAATTACTCCGAAATATTATAACTACAATTTAACCAAAACAGTCTTTGATTTTTGTTGCAATTTTGCAAAAAGCCATAATTATGATTATTTCGTAGGTTTTGCAGATAGAGTCCGCTGTCGCTATTATGTAAAAGTATTAAGAAGCTTAGGTTTTTCACCTTCAATTATCAACAAACCTTGTGTTGGAGGTGGAGTTTATTGCTTAATTAACCCCCTGAAAAAATAATCATGATTTATTCTAGAAGTGTTTTTTATATTGTTTTTTGTTGCCTTTTTTATTTATTATTAGAGCCTCGTGATTTGTTAGCAAGTAACAATATTAACAAAAGCAGACACTCTGGCAGTAAAAAAATTCTGACCAATAAAAATGATTCCAATCTAATTTCTACTAACAAAGAAGATGGTTCAAAAAAAGATTTAACTGTTAACGAAAAAATCGAAAAATCTAAGATACAAAACAAATACTTGCTCTCTAATTTCGATTTCGATCAAAGCTTCTACTCTATTTCTAAGAAAAAGGAGAATTCTTTTGATGCTTCTAGTTCAAATTACACACTAACTTCGGAAGATATTCGTAGGTCTGGGGCAACTTCAGTTGCCGAATCTCTAAGGCTTGTTCCTGGTTTGCAAGTGGCAAGAATCGACGGAAATAAATGGGCTATTAGCTCTAGAGGGTTTAACCGCCAGTACTCAAATAAGTTGCTGATTATGGTGGACGGTAGAATTGTCTATACTCCATTGTTCTCTGGTGCCTATTACGATACTATAGATTACAACCTTAATGATATAGAAAAAATTGAAGTTGTTAAGGGGTCTGGCGGAGCCTTGTGGGGTTACAATGCCATCAACGGAATTATTAATATTGTAACTAAAAACACCGCTCAAACCAAGGGCTTTTATTCTTCGCAAATTTTAGGAAATTACGACAAATCTATTACGGAAGTTCGTTATGGCGACAAAACAAAAGATGGTAATTATCGATTATATTTCAAAAATACCCAAAGAGATTCTCTTAAAAGCCATTCAACGAAGTTAGATAATAACGATGATTTAACTTACAATAGAGTTGGTTTTCGTAAAGATAGCAATTACAATAACGAAACTAGCATGCAACTTTCTGGTGAAGTTTCTCAAGGAAGTTCTAATAATTTTATGAGCCCAGTAGAAGTTAATCAAAAGAAATCTACGGGAGCATTCGTTAATCTGGCTATTGAAAAAAATCTCTCTAAGTTTTCGAGTCTTAATTTTAACTCTTATTTAGATTACAGTAGCTTTAAAAAGACAATTATCGATTATAGTTTAGTTACTCTTAATACCAACTTTCAGCACTTTTACCAACTCAACAGAGATAAGCAAATTGCTTGGGGAGGTGAGTATATTCAATTTTTTGACCAAACAAGATCTAATTATATTAACGATAATGGGGTAGTCTACAGCCCCTTAGTTTACAACCCGAACAAGCTAAATAACAATATTCTTAGCACTTTTGTTCAGAGTAAAAACTTCTTTTTTGATCAAAATTTATTAGTTTCTATTGGCTCTAAATTTCTTTATAATAATTACACCAATTTTGATTGGCAGCCAAATATTAATGCCTCTTATTTTCCTAGTGATAATCAAACAATTTGGGCCGCAGTTTCTAGGGTGTCTCGTATTCCGACTAGGGGAGAAGATAGCTTGAATATCCAGACCAAAATTGGCAATTCTTATGCAACGATTCAAAGGGGAAGTTCTGGATTTGATAATGAAGAGTTAATTTCTTATGAGGCGGGTTATCGACTCAAGCCAACAAGGAAGATAATGTTTGATTTTAGTACTTTTTATAATCAATATACCAAATTAAGAACATTCGAGCCAGATTCTAGTGGCAGTTTGACAATAGACAACCTTGGATACGGTGAATCTCTGGGTTTTGAGGCAACTGCAAAATGGCAAGCTGCGCATAATTTAAAAATAGAAGCGAACTACGATTATTTGAAATTAAATCTCGGTATCAAGCCTTATTCTTTCGATAGTTCTTCCGCATTAAACCCTAACGATGGCTTAGAGGTTGCCGAAGGGCTCTCTCCTAAGCATCAAGCAAAGATAAAAATCTTTTATAATCCAACCAAAAAAATCGAACTAGATAATATTTTCTATTTTGTTGGTAATTTAAATAAGGGCGATAGCAATAACCACAAGTCTTCAGGCATATCATCTTATGTTCGTTTTGACACTAGAGTGGCTTATTTATTTAATTCCAATTTTGATCTCGCTCTAACGATACAAAATGCTCTCAATCAAAAGCATGTTGAGTTTCGTAAGCCAATGTTTGGAGAAAATGCTGTTGTCGGTAGGTATTATTATCTTAAGGCATCTCTGCAATATTAAGTTTCTATCTAATTTAAATTTCAATTGATATTGGTATATGCTTGTTTTGTTAATGATTACAATAGCCGAATGATTATCTTTGTTAAAAATAAACAACAGAGTTTTATTTGTCTACTTTGCTTCATTTTTTTTGCAATGCAAAATAATGTTGCATTTGCAGAAAATAAATATAACATTGCGACTGTAAAGGTTATAGAAGAAATTGCCGAAGCTTCTAAGAACGGTAGGGGCAAGGTAATTTGTGTCTATGGAAGTGACAGGGTTGCCGAGCTACTAATCAGCAATAATTCAAATGTCATCAGTTTTAGCAATAAAACAGATTTCGATAAAGTTGAAAATTGCAAGTTGATTTATTTTGGCCTAGATCGCACCAGAACAATTCGCACCGATCTCGATAAATTTCAACGACAGCAAATTGTAACAATATCAACTATCGAAGATTTTATTGATATTGGGGGCATTGTCGAGTTGCAAAGTGGAAGAAAGAAGCTTGAGGTTATTATTAACTCTCACCTTCTTGCTAAAAAAAACATTCAGCTTAGTAAGCTATTCTTTGAATATGTCGATAATAATTAAATGTTAGTAAAATGAGCCAAGAACTAGCTATACTCGATGTTGAATTTTTTAATTCTATTGTAGATAACGATACTGAATTTCGTAACGAACTATTTGCAATTTTTAAAGAAAGCTCGGCATCTAACTTGCAAAAAATGGTCAACTCTCTCGAGAGCGATGACTTTTCTTATTGGTATGCCGCAGCGCATGCCTTCAAAGGTGCGACTTCTTCTATTGGTGCTTTTGCTTTGGCGGCAAGCTTAGAAAAAGCTCAGCAGGCAATAGATAAAAGCTATCAAGAAAAATCTTTAATATTAGCAGAAATTCAGCAAAAATATTCTATTTTAATTAAAACTTTAGAAGAGATTGAAAGTCAAAAGTAAAAAATTGCTAATTAATCAGATTATCTAAAATATTTCACTTACTTTATTTTATATTATTTTTAAGGCACGAGCCACTTATGCTACTATTTTTATCGATCAAAAATTTTCTTCTTATCAAAAAGGCAGAACTAGATTTTGTAACTGATTCTTTTACAAAAAATAATACCAAAAAAGGTAATTTGGTAATTGTTAGCGGTGAGACAGGATCGGGAAAATCAATACTTCTCGAGGCTATTTCTTTAGTTGTCGGCTATGGCAAGGCTGGAAAGTCTTTAGTCGGTAGATTTGCCGATGCTTTTGAGTTATTTGCCGAATTCGACATTTCTAGCAATGACGAATGTCTTAAACTTCTTGCTAGCTACCACATTGACAATATTTACGAAAACGACAAATATAAGGTAGTTATTCGTAGAATTTGCAACAGTTCTGGAGCGGGTAAAATTTATATTAACGACTCTGTGGTAAGTGTCTCAACCTTAGAAAAGATTGGCTCTAGCCTATTAGAAATCAATGCTCAACATTCTCAAATTCGCCTATTTAATAAAGATTTTCAAAGAAAAATAATCGACGATTTTGCTAATAATCATTTACTGCTGAAAGATATCAGGGGGCTATTTATACAAATGGCCGAAATAGATCGTAAAATCAAAGACTTCGCCAGGGAGAAAGAGCAAAAAGAAAAAGATAAGCACTATCTAAGTTACATTATCAAAGAAATTAGCGATGCCAAGATTCAGGAAAACGAAGAAGAAAGCCTTATTTTGCAAAAAAGCCAAATTGCCAATGCCACCAAATCAATCAATCTGCTAGAAACCATAAATAAACAAATTTTGCAATCTGTTCTGTGTTTAAGTGAGGCAGAAAAGGCAATTGGTCGTAATTATCAAGTGATAGAAGAAAGTTTCATGGGTTCCGATATCGTCGATTCCGATATAAAAAATGTTGAAGAACTGACAAGGGCAATTGAAGATAAAATTAACAGCCTAGAGAAGGTTTCTACTGCTTTTACCAAGAAAATTCGATACATCAAGGCTATTGATACAAATATTAGCGAAATAGAAGAGCGGCTTTTTATTATTCGCAATTTAAGCAGGAAGTTTAATTGCCAGTCTTTTAAATTAAACGAGATTCTTGGCGATGCAAAAGCTAAGTTGTTGATTTTAGAGGGTGAAGAGCAGGGTTTTCAGCATCTAATAGCAGAAAAGCAAGATCTGTTGTTGGTTTATCAAGATCTGTCTAGTCGTGTTTCGGCAAGCAGAATTGAAGCCGGCAAAATAGTGGCAAAATTAGTTGAAAAAGAGTTGCAGTTTTTAAAAATGCCAAATGCCAAATTTGTCATAGACATAACTCGCAGAAGCGAAACGATAGATAGTTACTTTGCTGATGGCAATGATGATGTTAAGTTTCTTAGTGCCATTAACGATGACAGGCTGATTGAAATAAGCAAAGTTGCCTCTGGTGGCGAAATTTCCCGCTTTCTTTTGGCAATAAAAGTGGCTTTGTTGGAGTCTAATTCTGTGCCAACAATCTTATTTGATGAAATCGACAGCGGAGTTGGTGGCAATACCGCTAGCGCAATCGGCGGTAAATTATCTTTGCTAGCAAGCAAGTTTCAGCTGTTGGTAGTAACTCACCAGCCTCAGATTGCCGCAAAAGCCGATTGTCATTTTGCCATATCTAAAAAACTAGAGGGCGATTCTATGGCAAGCTATATACAGCAATTGAATCGAGATGAATGCTCTCACGAAGTAGCGAGAATGCTTGCTGGAGAGGTTGTAACCCCAGAAGCGGTAGCGGCGGCTAAAAAACTAATATTTGACTAAAGCTTGCAAAAAGCTTACGGCTCTATATAAATAGAGCATTTGACGAAAATTAATAATTTAAATAATAATAATTGTGACAAAGAAAGAGCGAGAATTTTTATTGCAATTGCAAGATTTGCGAAGTGAGATAGACGAAATAGATCGTCAAATGCTAGAGCTGATTCATTCTAGGTTGGCGGTGGTTGCTAAAGTAAAAGATCTTAAGGAGAATCTTGATTCTAGTGCAATCTTTATTAAATCGGCCCGAGAGGCAGATATGATTAAAAATCTTATTGCCGAGAGCGAGAAGTTAGCCTTAAAGTCGGGGCAAAAAATTTCTAGCGATGTTATTGTTGATATTTGGCGGAAAATTATTGCCACCTCTAATTCGTTAGAGCAAAAACTTTCAATAGGATTTGCCGATAATGTAATTGATGAAGAGCTTTTAGTGCTGGTTGCGGCTCAATATTATCATTATTCTTTTGCTTTTAATCCCTACCAAAACGACCCCTCTTTATTTTCTGCGTTAGAAGAAGGTGAATGTGATATCGCTATTGAATCTGTATGTTGTAGGCTCGATTTAAAATATCAAGATGTTAAAAATATCGATTTATCTAACTTTATTGAAGATGATTATTATCCGTGGTGGTTAATAATGTTGCAAGGCAACATTAAGGCAAGAATTTTTTGCTATTTACCACTTTATCTCCCAAAACAACTGGCTAAATCTCGCTTTTTTTCCATTGCCAATAAACGATATGAAAAATCTGGCTCCGACGACATTTTGCTAGTCTTGACAATTAGGCGAGATATTTTTGCAACAACTAGTTTCCCTAATTTTTTACACCTAATCAACAAGATAGATAAGGTAAAATGTTATGATTTTTTTATAGATTCGGTAAATTGTTATTTTTTTATTGCGGTGGAAGACTTGCTGTTCTTTGATTATGCTCTTGGTATTGATAGCCTTGAATCTTCGCAAAAGTGGCTAAATTTAAATGAAGACTTGCTTGATAGCGAAGCAAAAAGACAGCTGTTGCTTTATTTTAGTTCGGAATTTTTATTAAAATGCGACGATATTTTTGTTGCAGGAATAGCTCCGCAACAGATATTAGGTGATTAGCAGGTGATTATGATGGTATTATCTGGCATTTTTTAGCAGCAATTCCAAGGCAAGATGCTGTATTTGATTAATATGCAAGAAGGGCAGATGTTGCTGAAAGAATACTACTGAAATAATTTCCCTGAAAGAATAATCGTTAGAAAAGTTATCAGCAGAAAAAATATCTGCAGAAATATAGTGCACTAAGATTGCTCGCTAATATTGCGATTAGAGATGGCTATTAGAGATGGTGAGTGCGGTTGGAATCGAACCAACGACCACCTAATTAAAAGTCAGGTGCTCTACCGACTGAGCTACGCACTCAAAAACGAATTGACAATTATTTTGTAAATGTTTTTTTAAAAAGCAATAGCCTTTTTTAAAATAATTAAAATAATTATTAAGAAAGCTTGTTTATTAACTTTTCATAGCCACAAATAATTGGCAAATATTTGCAGAAACCTTGACTACCAGTTGTTATTTCTGTAGCTGTTTCTGCTGGAATGAACTCTGGATAATGGGCAATTTTTTTGAAATCTGCTGTAAAATTAGTGCTTTCTAGCAATGTTTGCGGTATGGTTTTCGAGATGGAGTCGAGAGTGTTGGTAAATAAAATTGGTTGCATTTTGCAATAATAAGCACATTCAATGTCGGCAATGGTATCGCCGATAAACCATATATTTTTGTTTTTAACAATTTCTGTAAAATCTTCTATTGCCATTTTTGCTGGATGGGGGTAGGGCTTGTCGAATATTGCATCTTGAGCTCCAACAACTTTGACAAACATATTATCTAGATTAAGTGCCGAAACTTCCTTTCTTAGACTGCTACCAATTTTATTACTTACCACTAAAGATAAAATGTTTTTACGACTAAGAAGCTCTAGCAGGTCTAATGCCAGAGGTAAAAGCCTTATTCCTTTTGCATTATTTTGATATTCTCTTTTATATATTTCTCCTGCTTTTTCCCAATCTGGACCAAATATCGCAGGAAATGATTCCCGCATTGACTTATGAACATTGTCTCGCACTTTTTCTAGCCCCCAAGGAGCTCGTTTCATCGATATCATAGTATTGTCAATGGCCTTTTGAATAATTGGCCAAGTATCAACTAAAGTGTTGTCCCAGTCAAAGATTATCGCTGTAGGAGTTTCTAGGTCTTCAATGGCATTGATATTCTGTAAATATTTACTGTTTGTCATTTTAACTAAATAAGATTGATAATAAATTTAAAAGCCGCAAAAAGTGTTAGGTAGCCAATTAGCTTCCTAAACCATTGATTTGATATTTTTAAGTGGCAGATGTAGCCAAGTCTAATTGCAATAAATACTGGAATAATTACCCAAAAAATTTTCGCAAAAAAGTTATAATTTAGTTGATTAGAAAAATATAATTGCAACCATCTGGCAATGTTAAATATAACGAAAAAGCCTGCCATTGTTGCTCTTAGTTCGCTTTTGCTAGAGAATTTATCTTCCAAAGCATTGGCCCAAAATGGACCGCCAATACCAAAGGCACCTTGCGAAATTCCGCCAAAAAACATTAGCTTGTTACGAATAAAATTGTTAAAAACCAATTTTTCGAAAAATATGATTCTTATTGCTAAAAGCCCTAATGTTATAGCAAAAATCGTTGATATAATAGCCATTGGCAAGTAGCTGAAGGCAGTAACCCCAATTATTGTGCCTGTCAAAACTAAAGGAAGAGAGTTTTTAATGAATTTAAAGTTAAAAGATTTATAGCTAGTGGCAAGAATATAGCCACTAGAGCAACTGCCAATGTATAGACCCGCCATAATCATAGTTTTTACATCGGTAAAAAAACTAAGAAAGAAGTAAGCAACAAGACCTCCGCCAAAACCAACGACGCTTTCAATAAAGAAGCCGGTTGCAAAAGCTAAAGCGATGGTTATCGTTAATGGTTCGAACATATTTTTGTCGATTAATTTAGTCTAAATTTGATTGCTTGATATTTACAATTCCTGCTTGCTATTTATTAAATAATTTTTAAATTTTACTTTGAGTAATAAAATATATTGAATATAATTACAACAGTCTATGTTTCAAATATTAATCTCCAAACAACTGTGGCAAACAACTGTGGCACTAGAATTTAACAAACTTTTACAATCGTTAAATAAAAAATCAATGATTAATTTACCTAAACAAGTTTCGCTACAAGTTCCACCACAAGTTCCACTGCCCTCCCTTTCCCCTTTTGCCAATTCATTTTCTCTGGCATTTTCATTTTCATTTTCTCTGGCATTTTCTCTGGCATTTTCTCTGGCATTTTCTCTGGCATTTTTGTTGTTTTCAGGTTTTTTCGCAGAAACTTCTTTTGCTAGTAACGAATTAAAAAAGGCAGTCTCTGGGATTAGCTCTATGGAGCGACAGTTAAGCGGTAATGGCAGTTTTCGTGGTTCAGATGTACAGCTTACAACCATACAAAGCTTAATATATAAAGAAAAACAAAGCGACGAATCGGCTAAATATGCGAAGAGTATAAAAAATAAAGCTGTGGTGAGCAATATTAAAAGCAACAATGATAATCTAAGATCTTTCGGCGGTGTCAATTTTTACAATGTGCCAAAGCTTAAAACTAATTTTGTTGCCGAAATTCTTGCGGTAGATTCTCTTGGCAGTAACAGTCAAAAACAAGAGTTTTCAAAAATATTTGGGCATTCCCGTATTTCTAACCAACTAGATCTTGGTAATAATCTTAAAATTCATTCTCAATTGTTTTTAAATAAGCTGTCAGACGGTCTTAGCAATAGCAGATACTTTAACCATCAAACCGCTTTACTGCAAGAGCTAAATATCGGCTATTATTTGCCAAATATTCACTTTCTTTTTGGTAAAATGAATCTGGACTTCGCCACTCCTTCGATCTGGAATCGCGGAGTGACAACTATTGATTTTGCTAAAGACTACCTGCAAATTGGCAAAATAGCTAGTAGCTCCATCTTATTTTATGGCGATGAAAAAACTATTGGCAGATATAGCCTTGGTGTAAGCTTTTTTAAAAACGACAGAAAATACCTAGACAACTCACTGTTTTACGAGATTCCTACTTCCCCAAAAGAATCGGCAAAAATTGGCGATACAAATATTTGGCAATCTTTTAACATTTCCGCCAATACTTTGTTTAACTTTTCTCGCCAAGAAGATAATGAAAAAAGATATCAAGAAAAATTATCTTATCATTTTTCATTCCTTAATACCGCATTAAACCATAAATACTCGACTATTGACAATACCAAGATCAGAAATCAACACTCTTGGTCGGCAACGATGAATTATCAAAAGCCAATTACTAATAATGTAATGATAGATTTTGTCACGGAGTTTGTGACTCATAATAACTACCTAGGAAACAAAGACTATAAAGCTTTGTATTTTGTTAATAATGCAATTGTCAAGCATTATTCTGGTTGGCAGTTGTTTTTGGGTAGCAATAAGCAGAGCAAAACCCCTTTTAGTGCCAATTCTTCACGAATCAGAGATTTCGAGACTGCCGTTGGTTATCAATTTAAAAAGACCAGTTACTACGACAACCTCCTTGTGCAATTGGGTTATAATTATCAAAGGCAACACCTTAACGAAAATAATAAAATTAATTTAGCTAAAAAAGACGGTGCTGTTTTTATGTTAAGATACAACAAAAACTTTTAACATCATGACAATTAAAAACTCCTTAGTTATTGCGGTTCCAAAAGGCAGAATACTTAGCGAAGTAAAAGATCTGTTCAATGAGCTGGAGATAGAAGCTGAAAGCGACTTTTTTGCAGAAGATAGTCGTAAAATTATCTTTACAACTAATAAAGAAAAAATAAAATTGCTCAAAGTAAGAAGTTTTGATGTGGCAAATTTTGTTAAATTTGGCGGGGCAGATCTGGGAATATGTGGGAGCGATGTCCTTGCCGAATTTTCATCTTCTGAAATTTTTGTGCTTTTAAATCTAAAAATTGGCAAATGCAAAATGGTTCTTGCGGGAAAAGAGAATAATCTAGACAAAATTAACAATGCTTCTTGCATTACAATTGCAACAAAATACCCCAATATTACCAGCGAATACTTTTCCAACAAGGGAATCAGGGCGGAAATTGTTAAGCTTAATGGAGCGGTAGAAATAGCTGTGGCACTAAATTTATCAGAATATATCGTCGATATATCTAGCACAGGCAGTAGTTTGATTGCTAATAATTTAAACCAGCTAACGGTCTTAAATAATGTTAACTCTTTGTTAATCGCTAATCGCCATTCTTTTAAAGTAAAAAATCAAGAAATCGTTGATATTGTTAATAAGCTAAGAGCGAAGTTCAATGAGTAAAACACTGCAATGTCATCTCGCAAAAATCCTTATTTATTTGGCGAATGCCTTGACTCACTTTCCTCGTTGCTTCAAGTTGTTTTTTGGTCGACAGCCAATCTTTTTTGTATTTTTTACCCTTCTTATTTATTCTTACAATCCTGAAGCCGTTTTTGCTGTTGAAGATAAAGGGCCAATGTCTATCGTTAACAACGATGCTGATAGTTGTATCAATGGTACCGAGTGCCAGGTTCAAAGATATTCCTCCGGCGCCAAAGAGACTCAAGCTGTGTTTTTTGGCGATAATTGGGAGGTTACTAATCCTGTTTGTATTGCTCTGGTTGCGGGGTATAAGGCAACTCAAATAGCACTTTCTACAGCCGCAGATATTGCTTGCACTAATGCTGTTGACCCACAGCAAATTACCTGGAAGCAGGGTTTGTTAGCTGGCATAGGGCTTTCTCCGCTTGCATTTTCAGGTTTTTTTAAGCAGATTAAAGCCTGCCCCACCAATCCTGCCTGTTGTGTCGCTGCCAGTAGTTTTTTAGCATCTTTGTTCGCTATCGCTACAGCTAATGGTATTCTTTATGGAGTCTCTAAAGAGGCTTATGACAACAATGTAATATGTGGAAATAGTTGGCTAAGCTGGAGCAATCAATCTGACAATAACAATAATAAAGCCAAAACATGTCGACAAGGAGCCTACAAAGGGTCGGTTAAAAAACAACTAAGTGACTGTTTTAGTTCAGGAGCTAGCAAATTATGCGGTGATCGAGCAATTACTAATGAGAATTATCGTTCATTTATTTATGGCGGTATAGAATATGAAGATAATAGGTCATCCGATGCTTGCAAAAACCCCGAAAACTGGAGTAGTGCAGAAAAAATGGCAAAGCTGGGCTATAACAGCGAGAATCAAAGATATTATTTTACTGGGCCAGGGCAAACTCCAGTTTTCGCTTGTTATCGTTTTTATTCCTCAAATAAAAACGATGTCGATATGCAAACGGCATATAATTGTTGCAAGAAGGCTAGTCAAAATCTAACATGCATTACTAAAATTTCAACTGCTTCATTGCCCGATTCCAGCAATGATTACTCTTATTCAACTTGCGTAGCAGGTCAAAAGTGCAATTTGGTTGGAATTACTTATGATGTGCAAAAAAGCACAGCTTCCCCTAATCGCATCTGTGTTTCTAGCTATTCTTTATGTCCAGATAATCACCTATTGGGTGGCGGAACAGAGACAAAAAAATATAGTGGCACCACCAAGGAAGTAAGCGCTCAGACCGTAACTAACTATTGTCAATATTTAAAACACTGCACTCTTATTCCGCCAGAGCCTTATGTAAAAGATATATCATCTCCAGACAGCTTCATATCTCAGGCTTGCAGAGATATGAAGGGCGACACCCAAAATAAATATCAATTTACTTTTAAGTTTGTAAGGGGTAATAATTTTTCTGCTCCTTTAGTTCAATGCTTTAAAGAGACTGCCGAAAACATATTTTTTAATCGTGCTGGCTACAGCAAATGCCGCGATGCCGAAGAAGAGTCGATAAAAGATGTTTGTAAAAGTGGCTATCAGTTTAAAAAAGGCGACCCTTTAACTAAAGATTCTGTTTTTGTTAAAATCTCCAATAGTTTCCGCGATATTGTTAAGATTATGTTAATTCTTTCTGTGGTCTTTATGGGAATTAAAATCCTCTTAGGCACTCAGCCGGAAAAAAAGTTATTGCTTTTATATGTTGCAAAAATTGGTCTAATTATTTATTTTGTTTTAGGCGATGCGTGGCAAACGATGTTTATGAAGGGAGTTTTTGCTCTTTCGGAAACAATGACCGACATTACAATGCAAATTAGCGAAAGTACCGATCCGAAAAAATTAGATGGCTGTCAGTTTCCCCGTTTCAATTATTCAGAAGAAAGCGATATTGTTAACCCAAAATATCCACCAGGCAAAGAATATTTAAGAGTTTGGGATATCTTAGATTGTAAGCTTGCTAAAGCCATCGGCTTTGCCCCAGATGTTACGGTCCCTAATCTAATAAAAATCATTCTTCCTGCAATATTTTCTTCATTTCTTGCTGTTGGCGGAATATTCTTTGTGGTTGCAGTGGTATTTTTTGGTTTATTGTTTTTTTCTATTGTGATTAGAGCGGCTCAAATTGTGATAACCTCAACAATTGCCATTGTTCTCTTGGTCTATATCTCGCCATTAGCTATTGTTGCTGGTTTTTTTGACAAAACCAAAGAAGCTTTTAATTCTTGGCTCTCTCAGCTGTTGGGAATGGCATTGCAACCAATGATTGTTTTTGCCTATATTGGGGTGTTTGTTACGGTTTTTGATGCCGTTGTTGTCGGTAAAGATGTTTCTTTTACTAAATCTGGCAAAGATCCTGTAAGCATTACATGTGGAGAAGTGGCAAAGAAAACAAGTATTTATTGCATGTTTAACTTTGTTGAGTTTGCCGAATCTATAAACGATTCTTCTGGTTCTTCTGGTTCAAATATTTTGGGTTTGCCAAGTTTTTGGATTTTGCAAGATGTTCTTGGCGATTCTCTTGCTAAGTCGATACAATTATTTAAATGCCTCTTAATCCTATTCGTGTTCTTTAATGCATTTGATCACATTCCGTCTTTGGCCGTTGCACTAGTAGGTGGTGTAAAAATTAATGCTAAAAATGAAATTGACAGCATGGGAATTGCTAAAAAAGTTGGCGGAGGGATGTTTGCCGCTGCCAAAGCTGGCTCTTTTGCAACAGGTAAAGCCTTTAAAAAAGCAGGAGATTCTTTTAGTGAAATGCGAACCCCTTTGCCAAAGAAGGGAGGTGACGACAAGAAGGATTCTCCTGACTTGAAAGGTGATGATGCCCTTATTGGAGCAGGAGAGAAAAAGCCAGAAGTTAAGCCATCGGGGCCAGAAGGCGATGGACCAGAAGAAGGCGGTGGCGGCGATGTGCCAAAAACTCCAGAAGGAGGCGGTGATGATAAAGAAGGCGGTGGCGATGGACCAAAAACTCCAGAAGGAGGCGATGGACCAGAAGAAGGCGGTGGCGATGGACCAAAAACTCCAGAAGTTCCTAAAGACGGGCCAGGTGGCGATGTGCCAAAAACTCCAGAAGTTCCTAAAGACGGGCCAGGTGGCGGTGTGCCAAAAACTCCAGAAGTTCCTAAAGACATGCCAGGTGGCGGTGGCAATAACAAGGCTCCAGATGGAGATCGCGAGATGAATAAGGATGGTTTTGTTGAAGAGGCAGGTATTAAAGAGGAAGATCGCGAGATGAATAAGGATGGTTTTGTTGAAAAGGCAGATATTAAAGAGGAAGATCGCGAGATGAATAAGGATGATTTTGTTGAAAAGGCAGATATTAAAGAGGAAGATGATGGCGGAGAAGGAGGTAGTGGCGACAATGATTCCGATGCTTCAACGGTTGCAACTGAGCAAGATAAAGAAGAGACTCCAGAAGTTAAGCCAGAAGAAATTAATCAGATTAATCAAAATACTCAACAGCAAAAAGAAGATAGGCCGATGCAGGAGCAGTCTTTGGCTACTAAAGTTGATGGTGGAGCAAGGGTGAGTGATGATAAATATTTTTCTAACTATTACAAATCCAACAACAAGGCCGTAAGAAATGCCCTGAAAGATTTTGTAATGGATGGTAAGGGTAAAAATTCTTCATCGATAAACCAGATTCAAGATATGAAGAAAGAGTATCTAGCGGTTCTTAACGATAAAGGTAACTCTAAAGGCGAGAGGGCTAAAGCCTTAGATTCTCTCAAGGCTGTTAACAAGGCGGTAGACACCGCTTTTGGCGACGGCGGAGTGCAAAAGAGCGAGCAAAAATTCCTTAAGAAAGAAACTGTAAGAGCCGATATGTTAAGAACTAGCGATAAAGATTTACAAAGATTCGCTAAAGAGTTAGAGGAATAATAATAACCGTATAATTTATGACGACAAACTATCACAAATTGAACAAAATAGAAATTACCGAGAAATTAATTAAAGATCACAATTTAACTGCCGAGGAATATGATAAAATCCTTGCAATTCTTGGTCGTGAGCCAACAATTACCGAGCTTGGAATTTTTTCGGCAATGTGGTCGGAGCATTGTTCCTATAAATCAACTAAAAAATGGCTTAAAACAATGCACACCAAAGCCCCGTGGGTTATTTGTGGCCCTGGTGAAAATGCTGGGGTAATCGATATTGGCGACAATCAAGCGGTGGTTTTTAAAATGGAAAGCCATAATCATCCATCTTTTATCGAGCCTTATCAGGGAGCGGCTACTGGAGTTGGTGGTATTATGCGAGATGTTTTTACCATGGGAGCAAGGCCAATTGCTAATTTAAATGCCTTAAGATTTGGCGATGTTAATCACCATAAAACTAAGCAGTTAATTAACGGTGTAGTTTCTGGAATTGGTGGCTATGGTAATTGTGTTGGGGTGCCAACGGTAGGGGGTGAAGTAACTTTCGACAGTAGCTACAACGGCAATATTATTGTTAATGCCATGACAGTTGGTCTAGCAGAAAAAGACAAAATTTTCTATTCGGCCGCCAGTCAAATTGGAGCTGTTGTGGTATATATTGGGGCAAAAACAGGCAGAGATGGCATCAATGGTGCAGTGATGGCATCGGACGAATTTAAAGAAGGCGATGAAGATAAAAGGCCAACAGTGCAAGTAGGAGACCCTTTTACCGAGAAATTATTGCTAGAAGCCTGTTTAGAGCTAATGCAACACGATTGTATTTTATCTATTCAGGATATGGGGGCGGCTGGTCTTACCTCTTCTTCATTTGAAATGTCGGGGAAGGGAGGCACTGGTATCGAGCTTAATCTTGAAAAAGTGCCACAGCGAGAAAGTGGCATGACCCCTTACGAAATCATGCTTTCAGAGAGTCAGGAAAGGATGCTAATGATAATAAAGCCAGAAAAAACCAGCTTTGCCCGCCAAATCTTCGATAAATATGAGCTAGATTTTGCAGTAATTGGCATTGTCAACGATAGTGGCAGGGTTACAATAAAAATGGATGGCAAAATTTATGCCGATATTCCATCTTTACCACTTTCAGAAAATGCTCCCGAATATGACCGCCCCTTTATTTAGCAGTCTTATTTAATATTCTTGTTTAAGGGTTTTTAAGGTTTTGATTTAAGATTTTCTTCAAAGGCTCTGTTTAAAGTTTTTTCTTAAGTTTTCTCTCAAGTTTTTTCTATTTGAAATTTGCCTAATTTTCTAGATTTTGCTAGAATTTTTGACAATAACCAGCAATTAATTATATGAATTTTTCCGATCCCAAAGATTTTAATGGCGATAAATTTCTTATTACCGCAAAAAATGTTAATTTATTTTATGGCTTAAAGCAGGTTTTATTCGATGTTAATTTAGAATTTAATAAATTTGGTGTTACCGCCTTAATTGGGCCGTCTGGCTGTGGCAAATCTTCTTTTTTGCGGTGTTTAAACCGTATGAACGACACTATAGAGGGCTGTAGGGTAGAGGGCGACATCGCTATAGATGGCCACAATACTTATGCACCAAATGTCGATTTAGTGTTGCTTCGAGCTTCCGTTGGCATGGTTTTTCAGAAGCCGAATCCTTTTCTTAAGTCTATTTACGAAAATATTGCATATGGCCCAAGGATTCACGGGCTTTTCCGCAATAAAAGGCATCTTGATGAAATTGTTGAAGATAGCCTGATTAAAGCGGGGCTTTGGCAAGAAGTAAAGGACCGTCTAGCCGACCAAGCAACATCTCTTTCTGGGGGTCAGCAACAAAGGCTTTGCATCGCAAGAACTATTGCCATAAAGCCAGAAATTATCCTAATGGACGAGCCTTGTTCTGCCCTAGACCCAATTGCAACCGCTAAAATAGAAGAATTAATCGACGAGCTAAAAAGCAAATTCACCATCATAATCGTGACTCACTCAATGCAACAGGCCGCCAGAGTTTCGCATCGCACCGCATTTTTTCATTTAGGTAGAATTATCGAATATGACACTACCGATAAAATCTTTACTAACCCATCTTCACAAAAAACCCAAGACTACATTACTGGCAGATTTGGCTAATGAAACTTAGCGATCGGGCAAATATCTTAGGCTTCCCTAAGATGTATTTACTATCTGTGGACCTTTGCAACTTGTGCGAAGATGACGGCTGAGGGAACCATGGACCTTCGTAAGCTTCGCAGAAAGGATGACGACGGGGGTAGGATCCGTAGCAATAAAATCAGCTTAACTATCTTGCCAGCCAATTCTTTTGAGGAAGAAGTGGTAAGAATCTTCGAAGGTGAAGGTTTTGTCGTTGTCAAAAATGATTAATTTATCGGCAATTTTATTAAGGAAGCCCTCGTCATGGGTTACCATAATTACCGCTCCGGCAAAGCTTTTAATTGCCTGCATTAAAGAGTCGCAAGATTCCATATCGAGGTGATTCGTTGGCTCGTCTAGTAGTAGTAAATTAGCTCCTTTAAGCAATATTTTTCCAAGCATTACTCGGCTTCTTTCGCCACCAGAAAGCACTCCAATTTTTTTGTGGGCAAGGTCCCCGGCAAACATCATCTGTCCGCAAACTTGACGAACCCTCATTATAGGTAATTTTTCGTCGACCTTTTGTAATTCTTCATATATCGATAGCTTAGGGTCTAGTCTGTCGATATTCATTTGTCCAAAATAGCCAATTTCAACCTTGCCATTAACCTTAACTTCTCCTTTATCTGCTTGCAAGTCTTGAAATATTAGCCTAAGCAATGTCGACTTACCTTTGCCGTTTTTACCAATGATGCAGATTTTTTCGCCATTGGCAATTTTAAACGATAATTTATCGATTAGTTTTTTTTCTGGAATGTAGCCAAAACTAACATTTTCTGCTTCAACCATCTGCTCTTTAGTGTTATAATTAGTGTAGCTGAATTCGAAATCGAGATTTTCAACATTTTCTAGTTTTTCTTTAACATCAATTTTTTCGAGCATTTTAACTCGGGATTGCACTCTGCTTGCTTGGCTGGCCTTGGCTCCGAAGCGATCTATCCATTCTTGGGTTTTTTGCCGTTGTTTTTCTTCGTTCACCCGAGTTTTTTCATAAATTTCTTCCGCTAAAGCAATTTTTTCCTTAATGCCTTGAGTATTGCCTGCAACTTTACGGAAAGTTTTGCGATGAATAATAAGGCTATGAGTTATGATGCTGTCCATAAAGGAGCGATCGTGGGTTATTAATATTAATTCGCCTTGCCATTCTTGTAAAAATTCTTTAAGCCAGCGAATAGAATGGATGTCGAGATAATTTGTTGGCTCGTCTAATAGCAACATCTGAGGCTCGGCAAGAAGCAATTTTGCCAAATTTAACTTTACTTGATAACCGCCAGAGAAATTTTGCGGGTTTTTTTCTAGGTCGGCAGTGCTAAAGCCAAGGCCGTAGAGGATATTTTCCCCTTTCCAAGATTCGTGCTCTCTTTCCTCGGTAAGAACAGAGCAGATCTCTTCCATGACCGTGTTGCAATTAAAGTGAATATGTTGCTCGAGATAGCCAACTCTGTAGCCTTTAGGGGCTTCGATCGTTCCGCTATCTGGCTCGAGCTTCTTTAGCATTAATTTGAGAAATGTCGATTTGCCACTGCCATTTCTGCCAATTAAGCCAATTTTTTCGCAGGAATTGATGATAAAATTAGCATCATAAAAAACATCTCTGCCATTGAAAGATATAGATAAATCCTTAGCTTTAATCATTTGAACCGTTAATTAATTATTAAAATTTCGATATTATAAATACCGCCTTGGTTAATGTCAAATATTCTTTTACCGTTCTTTAGTGTTAATGCTCTTAAAATGTGTCGCTTTGCTAATGTATTTAGGAATTTGCCGATCTTCGCAACCTTCGCTTTCGCTTCGTGCGGAGGTGATAAGGTAAGTAGATCCTGCAACTTCGCTTTCGCTTCGTGCAGGATGACAAGGTAGATCCTGCAACTTCGCTTTCGCTTCGTGCAGGATGACAGCGACTTCGCGCAAGGATGACGGCAGAAGGTAGATCCTGCGAGCTTCGCTTTCGCTTCGTGCAGGATGACGGTAGAGAGCGATTTTACGGCAATAGGCGAGCCTGCTTTTTCCTGCGAACTTCCTTCTGCCGTCATCCTTTCGCGAAGCTCGCGAAGATCCATAATCGCAAAGTAAATATTTATTATTAACAGAAGCACTCACCACGCCGTCATCCTGCACGGAGTTGCAGGATCTGCAGATTCCTAAATACATTGCGAAAGTTACTAATGGCAGAATCAGCCCACCCTCGCATTCACCACAGGCTAGACCCCTTGTTGCCGATAGAATTAAAAGGGGGGGGGTTTTTAACCATTTGTTGCCAGTAGAAAGGAAGGCAAGATAGGCTATTTTTACAATCTCTAACGTTGGCTCATCATACCCTCTTTTGCTGCTTTACCAATGCCACTAGCAGGAATCACTATATTATGGGGGTTGTTAAGCATTTCTTTCTTCTTTAGATCATTCTTCTGTCCCCTTTGCACAAGTTGACCTTCTTTACTTAATTCATACTCCCCAGCTTTACCAACCCCTCTTTTGTTTTTTTCATTATCAATAGAAGGGAGAGTGAAGAATGCTGCTTTGGTTAGTGAGTCTAGGTCATTAATACCAATACCGTAAAAATTTTGCACATTAACTTGATTTTCTTGAAGTTTTAATTGTTGTTCTGCAATTCTTCTTTCTATTTCTTTTTTATATTTTGCAAGTTGATATTCTAAAGCCTTGCTTTTATCTTCAAGCTCCCCTTTTTTCTTTTCGAGTTCTTCTAGACGGTTTTCTTTATCTAGTTGTGAGTAATGTTTGACTTCTGCTTCTCTTATTGCTTCTGTTATTTTTACTATTGCTTTTCCTATTTCTCTTATTGCTTCTCCTGATTTTAAATTATTTGCATCAATTTTTATTTGAGCTAATAATAAATCACTATCTAAAGCTCTTGCTTGCTCGTCTAATTTGCCAAGGATAGCTGTTTGCTCTCCAATCTTTGCATCAATATCTTTTTTCCCAAAATTATAGATTTGTTTTGCATTTTCTTCTGCCAAATTGTTCCAAACAAAGGTTAATCCTATTTCTTTTAGTGTTTCGTGCAGAACTTTTGGTTCTTTATCAGGGTTATTATTCTCTCGGAACATTTCAGTGAATTTAGCCTTTATTTCTTCTATCAAATCATGATCAAAAGCATCTTTTTTTATAATGTCTTTTATACCTAATTCTGCAATGCTTTCTTTACAGCTAGAGGCATCGAAATTAAAAAAACTTATTATCTCATCTCCTTTCTTTACAGCAACGACCATTCTTTCATCTTCTTTTCCACTTAAGCCTTTTTCAAAACTAACAGCAATTGTATATTCTTGTGGCTGTTGCTTTATCAAAGCATCTAAATCATCTAAATCACCTAAATCATCTAAACCATCTAAATCTGAATTAAAATCATCAAGACCTTTTATTTGCAGTAGTTGAAAACAATCCCCTCCGCTAATAAATTTTCCTTGATTATCATATTTGCTTTTTATATTTTTTAGTTGAGTTTGGCTTAATTTGTTTAATTGTTCCTTCGCTTTAACTTCATCTTCTTCTAAATCTTTTTCAGTTACATCTCTGATGATCTTCCTAAGATTTTCTTGATTTGCTTGATTTCGATTATCTTCTCCAAAAAGGAGTTCAATAAGCCAGTCAAGAAAGCTTTTCTGTTGTGAATTTTTCATAATATTTTTTCGTTTATTGTTGTTATTGTTGTTATTGGGTGATTGTGATGATGGTGATTGATTTCCGCCTCGCAGTTCTTGTTTTGATCTTTCGCTTGCAATTTCTGCTTCTGTATCGCTTAGCTCTAGTTTATTATTAAGATCGACGATATAAAGCTCTGGTGTGGGGATGTTTTCTAAATATATTATGGTTTCACTAGGACCACCTTGCCTAAAATTTTCGCTACTTGTCGCACTGCATCGGTTTATTTGAGTACAAATCTCTTGAAATTGAGCACTAGGGTGAAGAAAAAAATCAAGCAAATGATAGAGGTTATTTCCAACCCTTATTACCTTGCCATGATTATTATCATTAAGTTTGTAATACTTTTTGATAATATCTTTATAAGTTTCTATATTTTTCTTTATAGCTGTTCTTATTTCTTCACTATCTGGAATTTGTTCATTTTTTACTTCAGAAACCCAATTACTTTCCTCGAAACTAAATTTACATCTTTGATCAAAAGATTGGCAAAATAAGGATTTTTTGTTATCTTCTAAAGAATAGACATTTTTTAATTCTTGTTCGAGTATATCACGATATAACATTGTATGAAGCCTCTTTTTTTTGGGTTGATATTTGTTGCACACGTAAATCTTTTATGATTGTTGAAGGCTGTTTCTGAACGGTACAAATTAAGTTGTTGATAGTTGGGCGTCTAATCCCATTTTCATCAAATGAGAAAGACTTTGGTTTTATTTCTGTAAAAATATTTTTTGTGATAGTTGGCTCATTTCTTATAAATTTTTCACAAAACCACTCAATCTCTTGCTTCATCTTCTCAACAAGCCCTTCTTCATTAGCTCCTTCTTTAATATGTTCCTCTATAGCTTGAACAGTTTCTTGAAATTCTTGTTTCTGTTTTTGGAATTCTTCTCCATAAACAGCTTTCCAATTAACTAGCATAAAATTGCCAATTTGTGCAAATGTTAAGCCATCGGGGATGTCTAACTCTCTACAAATTTTATGCTCTCTGATTTCTTTGTCCTTCATTGCATCTTTTTCTTTCAGCTTTGCAATTTCTGCTTCTAATTCTGTTGTTTTAATCGCTTGTCTATCCATGCTGTTTAACACTGCTATGTTTTTTGATAGAGAACCACCTCCATCAACTGAAAATGTATCATCTTCTTCTGCGCATGTTCCTTCTAATCCTTCGTTTCTCTGCCGTAATTCTTTGTTTCTCTGCTCTAATTCTTCGTTTCTCTGCTTTAATTCTCCTTTTTCTTGCCTTAATTGTTCTATTTCCTGATCTTTGCCAGAAATAGCATTGCCAATATTTGCAATTCCTCTAGCAAAATTGTCACAAGCTCCTCTAAAGGCTTGTCCAATACGAACTGGTGTTTGTAAGTCAGATAGGGACATTGAGAAGGCAGAAATATTACTAGAATCTTGACATCGCTGAGCGGTTGGAGCGTCTAAACCTATCTCAATTTTTAGTTTTTCCAGTGCTTTATTTAGAATTTCATTGCTTTCCTCTGTCGATTTTTCTAGAGTTTCTTTGATACTTTTGTTAGTTGGCAAAAAAAGAGCTTTAGCAACCGATTCAAATGCTTGACTTATGGATGAATTGCTTGATTCTACTTGTCTTAACTCCTCTCCGCCAATTAATTCTTTAGAGACAACTTCAAAACCAGCGAAAGATAAATATAATTCCCCATCTTTTATATTGAATTCGATTTGACTCGATTCTACACATCCCAGAATGGAACCTTCTTCTTTCACCTTCTCTGCGAATTTTTCGAGAAATTTGATTCTAAGAATTTTATCTAGGCTGTTGAGATATTCTAAGGCTATCGGCGGTTGATTACCTTTCAAGTCTAGGTTTTTTCCAGCTAAATAATGGGCATTGCTATTGAGAAAAAGTCTTTGCCATTTTATGTCTTGCTGTTTTGTTGCTTCGTCTCTATCAAAAATTTTACCTGCTTCTTTGACTACTTGTGAAGCTCCGCCTTTTGCATTTAAGTAAATATTTGCAAGTAAAAATTTTTGTTGAAGGCTATTTTCTGATTCGCCCAAAACACTTTGGCAACATTTGTATCTTGAATATCTATCACTACATATTGCCTGAAATTCATCATATACTCTTTGAAGATATGTTTTTAAATATCGTTTTTCTTCCTGTGATATTTCTTGAGTGTTTAATTTATTATCTTTTAAAACACTACCTACCTCTTCTCTGTATTTTAATTCTGCCTCAGCAATTTTATCTGCCTCTGATGTTTTGTCTTGGCATCTAATATCATTTTGCTTTTCAAAAACTCTAAGACTTGGATCTGTCTGCCTTGCTCGACCGCGAATCTGATAGAGCAGACTATTTAATTCAGTAGGGTTTGTGCTTTTAAGATAATTTTGAGGTAATAGGGCAATTACTTCGTTATAAGGGTTGGGATAAGGGTTGGGTGCTTTGTCAATAACTGCAAATGGCGGATTGTGACCTTCGGCAGTAGGGCAGAAATAAACAAATTTTCTACCTCCAAGACAACTACTTAAGTCTTCTGTTGAAAAATAAAGATCTTTTTCTGCTATTGTAACTTCATTATTAGCTCTGGACGACTTCTCTACTATGTCGCCTTGACTGTTAATCACAATAAATTTATCTGGCTTATTTGCTTCTTTATCAATGCTTGGCGATACTGGAAAGACAAAAAAATCGCCTACATCTTCGCCTGCTACCTTTAGTGTTTGATAAGCTTTTATTGAAGATTGTATAGCCGATGATATTGTGCAAGTTGCTTTTATCGACACATTGCCTTGGCTACCTTCTTTCGATTCACTTGCTGTGATTGAAAAATTTTTATCTTGTAAGGCCCCATTATAAAATATTGTGCCGCTAGTTGCCGCTGGAAGTAAAAGGCTAGCTGTAGGACTGGAGGCTTGAGAGATGGTAAGACTACTAGTTCCAGAACGGTCTTGATAGCTGGTTTTGGAAGTAGCAGTACTAGCCTTGCTTCCTGATGTTGTTTGTTGTGAGAATGTAAATGCTGGTTTTAGTCTACTTTGTGAAGAAGATGCTTCTGTAGCTTTTGATGCTAATGTAGCTATGGCATTTGCTGAGAGTGAGTGGCGTTCAAAACTATTTGCCAATCTTTTTAGTAGCTCTTCCCTTTTTGTGTTTTTGTCCTTAACCTCGGCATCTTCCTTGTAAATAGCATTTGCGGGAAGGGTGGCGCTAACAAAAATAACATTACCAGATATTTTTGCTTTTTGCAGTACTTTTTCTAATTCTAGTTTTCCTTTTTTGCTTAATAAGTGAGCTTCATCGATCGAGAGGGATATTTTTCTTCCTGAATTATCACCTTGCGATTTTGGGAGTTTTTTATTTATATCTAAAATAAGTTTATTGATATCAAAACTTATTTTTTCATCACTTTGCAAATAATTCTGAGCATTAATAGAGATTACTTGGTAATTGTTGAGATAGTTTGAGAATAGATTGGGCTGAATATGAATTGCCAATTGGCCTTGAGCAATTTCACTACTAACCTTTGTTTCCTCTTCTAAAATATCTGAATCATTGATTAGTATTTGCAATAAGTCATTGTAGCTATCAGCATTAATTAATTGCCTGTAAAATCTATTATCATTGGCTGCGGTTCCTAGTTGTATGATCTTTTTTAGCCCAGTAATTTGATTATTTCTATTACCATCTTGTGCTTTTATGTTGCCGATAACCGTAAATAAGCTTTGTACAAATTTATTAAGATTTTTATCTGTAAATTTAGGATTCGAGCTTCTACTGCTATCAGATCCTGTTGCTGGCGATATTGCTGGGGTAATTTGAAGAGGAAAAACCCTCTCGCTAACTATTGCACTTTTGCCAGATCCGGTATCTGATCCTAGCCGAGCAAAAGAAATTTTGTTGTCTTCATTGCTGGTGGCAATCTGACTAACAAAATCAGCCTGCATAGGGTTTAGACCGATAATTTTGCCAAATCCTAGGAACTCTGCTTCATTTATAAATTGGCTAGAGTTTGTAGTATTATTGGCAATGCGAGGGCTTAAAATTTGTTTATCTTGTTGACTTTGTGGTTTTGTAGCTTGTTTTTGATAATAAAAATCGATTAGCCTTTCTGCTTCTTTTGCTGAGTCTACTTCTGGTTCCTCTGTTGAGCTATCTGTGTACAATGTAACATAAGTGTAAGGTGCTGATTTTTTAGCACTCACCTTAGTGCTACTGGGCTTAGCAGTTACAGAAGGTTGTTTTGCATGTATATTTGAACTTTTGGGCGATAATTCTAGTATTTCTTGGTAAAATAATTTTATTTTTTCAATATCTTTTTGTTCCAGGCTCGTGATTTGAATATATTTTAAGGTATTTTCTAATATTGCTTCTTTGCTTCTTCTTAGGTAATCTCTATTAAAAGCTGAGCCATTAATTATTCTTGATATTACTCCTTCGTCTGGAAGTCTTAGAAAATTTGTGTTTAGACGATTGGCGCCTACAGTGTCAACACCAGTAGTTGTAATATTTTTGCTTGCTTTCGGTTCTCTTGTATTTATATAATGGGAGAACTCGCCATCTTTTTTAAAACAATAACAGACATATGCCGCAAATTCTTTACCTGATTTTTCTTCTGATTTTAATAACTTTTCAATAGTCTTTTTCCATTCTGCTTGTTTATCAACAATATTAATACCAATAGTGCCAAATGTAAGATGAGTCAAACTGTTAGCTGTAGCAAAAACATTATAAAGCCTTGCAAGCAAAGTTAAAAAGCCAGGATCTCCAAGAGAGTTTATTATTGTTTTTTTATGTTCTTCAAATGTTTTTGACAACCCCGCTATTTCAATTTTACTTTCAACAAAAATGCTTTCTATAGTGTTTTGTATGGTATCAATTCTTTTCTGAGACGAGGGTTTGTTCTTTTTAATAAGTTTTTCTAAAGCTTTTGTTGTTTGATCTTTTATGGCTTTTAAAGAATTGGTCTCGAGGTTAGTATGTGAAGTCGGTAAATTTTGTCGTTCCATGGTTTTTTATTTGGGTAAAATTTTCTAAGATTCTGAACTGACTACTTAGCTCTTCTAATTGTTGAAATAAGGCAATAATCGCAACTCATTGGGCTAAAAAAGGTATGATTGCCTGCGGTACCGTTGCTATTATAATTTTTTAATACATTTTTCATATCTTGATGCAATAATCTTAAATTTTTTTTATTTAATCGTTAAATAAGTAGTAAAATTAAAATTTTTTACTAATTTCGTAGAAACAACATAAGAGTAAATTAATTTTTGTAAATAAAAATACAAGCACTTATTTTACTTTTTTTTACTATTTTTCAATAATGGTTGTTTAGCTAGATTTTAGAAGCTTTTTACTCAAAATTAAATGCAATTAATGTTGACAAAGTAAGGCTTGATAGATGATTTTACTTTTATTTATTAAAATAAGATTTGACTATGAATTATTTGTTAATATTGTTTTAATTTATAAAATACTTAATATAAATTAAATATTTTATATTAACCAACAAATTGCTATCAATAGCTTATGTGACCGATTTTCTTCGCAGGTCACAGCCTAAACTATTTTAATAATAGCCTTTTTAGCTTTGTCGAATTATCTTAATCGACTAAAATGCAAATAGTATTAGGTTGCTGTGATAGATTCTTTCCTAGAACTTATCTTATCTCGAAGGTCTTTTTTCAATCTTTTAACTCGTTTAAAATATGAAAAATTTCTTTATTTTACCAGAAATTTTATCTCCAGATTTACCTTTAGTTGAAGATTTAACCAAAAATGTTGCCGATGCTAAAGTTGTTGGTAATTCGAGCACCGTAACAGAGCCAAATAAAAGTTTGGTATTGAAAAATAATGTGCCATCCAATTGCAATAGGGCGGGAGAATCTAGAAAAGACAATAGTGTAAATAATTATTATCCAAATATTCACAGAAGTTGCTACGAACATTATCCGCAACAAAACCTGCTTAATTCTTTATTTAATTCGATTTTTAGTGTTGGTTTTTTAAAAGGGGTGCTAACCCTTGCTATCGCCTTGTCTATTCCTGGGGTTGGCTGGGTTTTGGCAGGAGCTTTTTTATTTGCCACAAGAAGTACCTGTTGAAATTAATAATTCATTAGAAAATCTTGATTCTAGCAATTTAAACTCTTCGGAAAGTCCATTTTTACAAGCGGAATTGGTAATTAAAGCCCTAAGAAACTCAAAAGCCAAATTGCAACAAGAGGAAAGGGTTTTTACTAAAACTAGGGCTAAATCTTCTGATGCTATTTTTGCCAGATAACAACAACCGCTTCCATCATATAAATGCTTGCGGGGCATATGAAAATAAAGCAATTATGTGCTATTTATTTTTGGCTCTTATTTCTTTGTTGATAGCCCAGTCTTTGACTGTGAGACATTTTTTCGCAAAGATAAGAGAGGGTAATAGCGGGAATGTTGCCAATATTGCTTTCGACAAAACTCTCTAAATCTGCAATTGATTTTTTGCCAACCTCGCGAAGAAGCCAGCCACAAGCTTTATTTATTAAGGGCTCTTGGTCTTTTAAAAGTATTTGACTGATTTTTATAGTATCTGCAAAACTATTATGGCGAATAAAATAAAGAGTGCTAACAATAGCGATTCTGCGGTGCCAAAAGTTTTTCGATAATGCTAGTTGATAGAGGATGTCTTTTTTTGATGGGGAAATATATAGGTCTTTGCCGATAATTTTATGACAGCTTAAATCGACTAAGTCCCAGTTGTTGATGTTGTTTAATATTTGTGGCTCAAGATAAAAATTGCTAATTTCTTCTAGGGTTTTTGTGCTATCGTCTTTGGCAATTATTTCTAGTAAAATTAAGATTGCCAATATTTTCTGTTCGTGAATATTTGAATCCAATAAAAAAAATATCGCCTCTTTTGTGCTGTCGAGCAAAAGATTTTGTTGAAAATTATATGGTGATAACATTGTATTTTTGGGCACAATTTCTTTTACCAACTTCTTGGCGATATTTCTTAATTTAGGGATTTCAATGCCAATAAATATCTCGTTTTCGGCATATTGACCCTTGCCAGTTTTAAAAAATTTTTGCAGTATTGCCGCTTTTTTTGGCGAAGAAATACGATTTAATTCTGCAATAATTTCAGTTAAGTTCATGTTATTTTATTAAATTGGCTATTGACTTATATATATTATTATTTTTACTTAATGGTGTTTTTATTATATCAAAATTAATAATTGTAAGAAAAATATCATTTTAGTAAAATTTATATATGAAACCAAATCATTCAAAATTTGTCCAAACTGTTATGGAAAAGACATCGCAGGCTCTAAATAAAGAAAAAGATAAAGAGCTTGGCAAGAAATTTATTGTGCCAGTAAAAAATTATCTACTCTCCAATGAAAACGGAGTTATGTCGGAAAAACAATTTAAATTTAATATTGGTGGATATAGTTTTAAAGTCAATGTTGACGATGCCATTGCCAATAAAGATTATCAACAGCAACAATTTGTTGTTAATTTAGGCAGTCAAAACCTAAGGTCTCGCAATAATCTTGCCAGTTACAGCAAAACAGAGGTGACAACTAAAAATAGTAGCACAAAAGTTAATAAAACCGCTTTAACCTTATGTCAAGACCAGAAAAAAGAAGATTTTTCGCTGTCATACAGCTATGGACAATTTCGGAGCAGGAACGGTGCTAATAACTCTAGCTTTGCTGATAGTACTAAATTTGGCTATAGCAATAAAAACTCGCTATTTTCATTGGTTCTTCAGTTTAAAAAGCAAAAACAGGCAATGTTAACGGATACTCCAGAGAAAAAATATCTGCCACCAAAATATATTAAAGATGAAAAAATATTGCCGGAAAGCGACAAAAAGCAACAGCAATCTTCAGTAAAAAAAATTGCAATCAGTAAAGAAATAAAAGAATCGATGCAATTTTTAGGCAATAAGGTTTTTATTAATAAAAAGATGGGCATTAAGGGCGAAATTAGAAACAGCAAAGAAGTAGAAATTGAGAGTAAAATCGAACTTAGAACAAAATTTCAAAATCCAGACGAAGAAATTAGCCTAAGATGCAAGGCAACAAACAATATTTCTGGCGATGTTGCTAATATAAAAGTTGCTTCGCAGTTAGATGCAAGTATCGAGGCAAAAAAACAAGGCAACTTAACATTTACGGAATCTGCAAATATGACTCACCAAGGGTCATTTTCTCCTTTATTAATTCTTGTTAATTGGGCGGAAAGAGTTAATTTGACAGAAAGAGTTAGAAGGAATCTTGGCCTTGAAAACGAAGAAGATATTAGTGAAAACCTTGCTGACGAAGCTTCTTTGAATCAAAATTCGGTAAATCTAGCCACTTTGACTAGTAAGAGACTTGTTCGCAGTGCGAGTAGAGATAAATTAATTGCGGATTCTAGTTTTTGTGGAAATCGTTTTGACACTGTTTCTACTGTTGATTCTACTGCCGAGAGCGAGGCGGGTGAATTTAAGCTAGATTCCTCATTTGAAGAAGCTAAGAGTTTTGTTAAAAACAGCCCAAGAAACATTGTTTCGTCAGTTAATGTGTTTCGGGCAAATTATATCGATGGTAAAATGTTGTTGCCATAATTGGTATTGGCTTTTTAACTCTTATAAATCGGCTAAATATTAACTATTTTCATAAGGTGCAATAAATCTTGATAAAATAAAAATTGATAATAATGTTATTTTACTATTACTTTACTTTTAGAATAATGTTTAAAAACATATTATTGCCAATTTTTCTTATTGTTATTTTTTTGTGCCTAACAAGTGTTAAAACCGCTTTGGCAGATGCAATGCAAAATAATATTCTGCAAAACCAAATACAGCTAGACGACTACCAAGAAGATGAAAACGACCTTTTTAACATTAGTGGCGAAGACTTCAAGCAGTTTCTGGTGCATCATTTTTTAAGCAATAACTTTAACAAGACACGGCTAAAAAGTTCTGTAATATTCGACAATTTCGACAATCGAGTTTTTGGTCGTGAAAGGCTGGCAAACAATGTTCAATTTCATAATTTGTGGAAAGGCAAGGGTTTGCTAACTTGGAATAGCAACATTAATCAGGAAGCAATTAATCACTGGCTTTTTAACTTGCATCAAAAAAACAATTTTAATTTTGCAAATAATGTTGAGTTGCAAGTTCCTGTGGGCAAATATCAGTTTAACTATCGCCATCAAAATCAAAACTATCAGTACTATCAGACAGAAGAAAGTAAATTAAACTTTAAACAGGGCCAGGTTATCACTAATCGCTTTTCGTTAAATTATGCTTTATTTAGCAGTGATAAATACAAAAGCTTTATCCGCACCTCAATTAGGTTTCGCAATGCAACAATTCAAAAAAATGGTCAAAACGAAATAAGCAAAAGCCTCGATTCAACAATTTACGGCATTGGCTTTTCTCAGCTAGTAGCAAGTAAGAATCGTGAGTTATTTATTAAGCCAACCTATTATTCTGGTGGCAAGAGTTTTGGTGCCAGAAACGATAGCAAATATTCAGATATACCCAATAACAACCAGTTCGATCTTTTTGATTTACATCTTAATTATACTCAAAAGCTAAACAGTGATTATACTCAAAAAATCATCTTCAATAGTCAAGTTGCAACTAGGCCTCTTTATGCCAATGAGCAAATTAGCATTGGTGGAGTTTCTTCGGTTAGGGGCTTTGAAAGCGACTCTATTAGCGGTGACAATGGTTTTTTTATTAATTACGAACTTAGCTCGAAGCTAGATAAACTATATCTATTAAATAATTGCAAAATTTGCCAAAACATTAAAAATACCTTCTTCGTTGATTATGGCAAGGTCTACGATCTTTTAGAAAAAAAACAGGAAAATCGATATATTTCTAGCCTTGCTGGCACAGGTTTTACTTGGCAATTTAATCACAAATTGGCAGATGTGCTAACTGGCTCGTTGGTCGACGGTCAGCAAGAGGTTCGCTGGCAATATTCTATTGCGGTGCCAATAAAAAAGTCCAATCTTCTTACGAGAAAAAACAACAACTTAGTTTTTTACCTAAGACTCGCTGTTGATTTATAATGTCTAATACCTACAAAATGGATGCCGTAAATTTTATAAAAAACCTATTAAAGCAAAAAAAGCAAATAAACATTGCCGAATTTATTGATTTGGCACTTTATCACTCGGATTTTGGCTATTACAGAAAAGCAAAACCAATTGGTAAAAATGGCGATTTTATTACTTCGAGCGAAGTTAGTCAAATTTTCGCCGAAGTCATATTGGCATATTTTATTAATATTTCTAGCCTGCCTCAATATATTTGTGAAAATAGTAGCGGAGGCGGTGCCAAATGGTCTTTTGTTGAAATTGGTAGTGGTCGAGGCACATTTTTAATTGATTTCTGGCAAAAATTAAATTCTTTGGCAAAAACCAACAAAATTGCTAATAGTTTTCTAGAAAATCTCGAAATTAATATTGTTGAAATTAGCGAAGAATTAAAACAGCAACAAATTAAAAATTTTCAGTCTAATGGCGAGGGCCTGGCTTTAAAAGTAAAATATTGGTCTAGTTTTGGCGATTTTAAAAATTCAGTCGCAGATCGGAAGGTTATGATTTTTGCTAATGAGTTATTTGACTGCTTGCCATTAAGGCAATTTGTCTATCGCAATAATCTTTGGCAAGAAAAAATGGTGGCAATTGCTACAGAAATTTCTACGGTAAATTTTTTACATTTTGTTGAAAGCTCGATAGATGACAAAACAAGTAAATTAATCGCAGAAGAATTGATTTTACAAAATTTAACCCCAAATTTAACTATAAGCGAAGGTGCGGTTTTTGAACATAGCGATGCTTCTTTGTCTTTAATTGACGATATGGCAAAATTAATTAAGAAAAATCGTGGAGTTGCATTGATTATTGATTATGGTTATTATAATAATTTACTAATCAATACTTTGCAGGCGGTAGCTAATCACCAATATTGCAACCCTTTGGAAGATGTTGGAAAGGTAGATTTAACAACTTTAGTTAATTTTCTTCGACTAGAAATATTGGTGAAAAGCCACAATTTACCTACTTCATTTACTACTCAGGCAAATTTTTTATTAAATTTTGGTGCCGAAATTAGGCTAGAAAAGCTAATAAAAAATTCTAGTCCACAAAAACAAGATCTTTTAAAAACTAGCTTTGCTCGTTTGGTCTCTAGCGATCAAATGGGCGAATTATTTAAGGTGCTTACCTTCTGGAATTAAATCACCTAAACCCATCTAAACAACACTATTAATATGAGAATATTGCCACAGCAAATAGCCAATTACCTAGAAAACATTGCCAATCAGACAATTGCTGGTTGTTTATTATATGGCAATGACGATGTTGTTATGGCATCAAGATTTCGAAATATTGCTAAAAAAATTATTGTCGATACCCGCGATCCTTTCTTGGCGGTTAATATTGGCGGGGCAAATTTTGCCACTAATCCAGAGCTGTTGATTGAAGAGTTTTTAAGCGGCTCGATGCTCGGTGGCAGAAAAGTTATAATGTTAAGAGAGCTAGATTCTGGGCAGATCAGGGGTTTTAACACTTCGCTACTGCAAAACTTGCAAGAATTAGAAAGCCGTTATCATTTTAAAAATGTCGACAACAACTTTATTTTAATTTACGGTGGCGATTTGGCAAAAAATTCTCCTTTACGACAATTTGCCGAAGATAGTAAATCTTTGGCCGCTATTGCCTGCTATCAGGAAAGCAAAGAAAATGTTGTAAAAATGGTGAATGCCAAACTACAGCAATTGGCGATAGAGCTAGAGCAGGGGGCTTTGGAGCTGTTACTATCTTCTAGTAATTATCAGTTAGAAAATTGTTATCGAGAAATTGAGAAAATCGATATTTTTCTTGGCGATCCCCTTGACGGACCTAAGGTGAATATCGACTCTAAGGGTTTTAATAGCTCGCTTTCCACTAAAAACACTCGCAAATTATTAATAATAGATGCTTTAAAAATATTTCCCAATCAGCAAGAATCTTCTTTAATCGATTTTGTTGACTCACTATTAGGGAAAAAAACTTACTCCGCTATTGAGTCTTTTAACAGGTTATTGTATCAGGAGCTAGATTTTATAATGCTTGTTAGATATATTTCTGGCTATTTTCAGAAGCTATATTTTGCAAAAATCGACAGTAGCAATCAAAATATCGATGAATTTATTAGAAAAAATAACATCTTTTTTAAAGAGGCTGATGCTTTTAAAAGGCATTTACGAGAGATTAATTCGCTAGAATTAGAAAAAATAATGCAAAAAACCCTTATTTTAGAGGCCAGATTAAAAAACAGTGAATACGATTCTAGCCTTGTTTTTATTGACTTTATTCGCAGTTTTTCTTAGCTGTTTTAAAGTTTTTTAAAAAAAAATGAAAAAAATCGAAAATAGCTGTTGACATTAATAAAAGCTAAGTGTAAATTCTAACTCCTAAAGTTTTTTAACTTGTTTTTATTAGCCTTCTAAAGCAAATAAAAATAAGGGTTCAACTAACTTTTAGATACTAACCTTTTCTTTTAGGAGCTAGTATAAATCGTGAATATTTTGTGTTTATGCTTATTAATTTTTTTAATAAGCTTTATGAGAAAGATAAAGATGATAGTTAAGTCAAAAACACTATCTCTGATTCTTTCGACTTTGAGTCGATTTCGATGATGAGAGCTAGTGAGCCAAAATTCTCAACTTGAGAGTTTGATCCTGGCTCAGAACGAACGCTGGCGGTATGCCTAACACATGCAAGTCGAACGGATTTAGGGGGCAACTCCTAAGTTAGTGGCAAACGGGTGAGTAATGCAGAGGAATCTACCTAACAGTATGGAATAACTTTCGGAAACAAAAGCTAATACCGTATATTACCGTTTATTCGGGAAAGATTTATCGCTGTTAGATGAGCCTCTGTCGGATTAGCTAGTTGGTGGGGTAAGAGCCTACCAAGGCGATGATCCGTAGCTGGTCTGAGAGGATGATCAGCCACACTGGAACTGAGACACGGTCCAGACTCCTACGGGAGGCAGCAGTGGGGAATATTGGACAATGGGCGAAAGCCTGATCCAGCAATACCGCGTGAGTGACGAAGGTCTTCGGATTGTAAAACTCTTTTAGTGGGGAAGATAATGACGGTACCCACAGAAAAAGCACCGGCAAACTTCGTGCCAGCAGCCGCGGTAATACGAAGGGTGCTAGCGTTGTTCGGAATCACTGGGCGTAAAGCGTGCGTAGGCGGCTTTGTAAGTCGATTGTGAAAGCCCCAGGCTTAACTTGGGAATGGCAATCGAAACTGCATCGCTAGAGTTTGGTAGAGGATAGTAGAATTCCTAGTGTAGGGGTGAAATCCGTAGATATTAGGAGGAATATCGGTGGCGAAAGCGGCTATCTGGGCCAATACTGACGCTGAGGTACGAAAGCGTGGGGAGCAAACAGGATTAGATACCCTGGTAGTCCACGCAGTAAACGATGAGTGCTAGTTGTCGCAATTTAGTTGCGGTGGCGAAGCTAACGCGTTAAGCACTCCGCCTGGGGAGTACGGTCG
>CAMAYG010000016.1 GCA_945862535.1 Rickettsia typhi
GGGGCGGGGTAAGAAAACTCATCACAACTTTAGCCCTAATTTTGTTGAAAATACTTCTGACCCCTCCCAGAATTTGCCAGCAAATTCTACCCTCCCGGGAAGGGGAGGGTTGGAAAAATCCGTCACCTCCGCACGATCTCCCTTGTCATCCTGCGCGAAGTCGCGAAGATCCAGAGCAATAAAATCAATAGATCCTGCAACTTCGTGCAGGATGACGACAGAAGGTAGATCCTGCGACTATCGCGCAGGATGACGACAGAAGGTAGATCCTGCGACTATCGCGCAGGATGACGGCAGAAGGCAGATCCTGCAACTTCGCGCAGGATGACGGCAGAAGGCAGATCCTGCAACTTGTGCGGAGGTGACAATGTGGGGTGCGAAGGCGAAAGGCATAGTGTTTCCAACCCTCCCCTTCCCGGGGATGGTCGCAGAGCCAAATTGTTGGCGATGCGGGGCGGGGTAAGAAAACTCATCACAACTTTAGCCCTAATTTTGTTGAAAATACTTCTGACCCCTCCCAGAATTTGCCAGCAAATTCTACCCTCCCGGGAAGGGGAGGGTTGGAAAAATCCGTCACCTCCGCACGATCTCCCTTGTCACCTCCGCACGATCTCCCTTGTCACCTCCGCACGATCTCCCTTGTCACCTCCGCACGATCTCCCTTGTCATCCTGCGCACGATCTCCCTTGTCATCCTGCGCGAAGTCGCGAAGATCCAGAGCAATAAAATCAATAGATCCTGCAACTTCGTGCAGGATGACGGCAGAAGGCAGATCCTGCGACTATCGCGCAGGATGACGGCAGAAGGCAGATCCTGCAACTTCGTGCAGGATGACGGCAGAAGGCAGATCCTGCGACTATCGCGCAGGATGACGACGGGGGGCAGATCCTGCAACTTGTGCGGAGGTGACAATGTGGGGGCACAAAGGTGACTACGGAGAAACCATGGATAATCGCGGGCTTCGCGAGAAAGGATGACGACGGTCGGTTGCATTTACCCGCTATGTAAAATTTTTAATAAAATGCTATACTTTTTAAAATTATCATTTATAAAATTGAATCCCGTCTATCAATTTGTCTGATAAACAGATTATTCCCAAATTTCTATTAATTGCCAAATTACCATTCGAACTGCTGTTTATTTGGTTTTATTAGCTTTAAAATGACAATAATCATGGCAATAATCTTTTAAATAATTCACATAATCCAATATAATTTATGTCGCAACAAGGTTCGAGCAATCAAAAGCTAAATAAGGTTTTTGATCTTATAAAAAACAACGAAATTAAATTTATCGATTTTCGTTTTACCGACTACAGCGGAAAATGGCTTCATATTAGCTATGTCGCTAGCCAAATCGGAGCATCGGAACTTTTAGAAGGAGTTGCTTTTGATGGCTCTTCCGTTCCCGCTTGGAAGGAAATTAACGAATCGGACATGTTAATGATTCCAGATCTTGACAGTGCTTTTATCGACCCTTTTGCTGTCAACCCAACTCTTATTCTGATTTGCGATGTAATCGAGCCTACTAATGGCAAAAACTACGAAAAAGACCCTCGCAACACTGCAGCAAAAGCCGAAGAATACTTAAGAGCAAGCTCTATTGCAGAAGTGGCCTATTTTGGGCCAGAGCCAGAATTTTTTGTTTTCGACGATGTTCGTTTTGAAAACGGCACCCACGGCAATTTCTATAAAATCGATTCCGAAGAAGCTCCGCACAATTCGGGAAAAGAATTACAAGGCGGTAATTTAGGCCGTCGCTCACCTATTAAAGGAGCCTATTTCGATGTTCCGCCACTAGATAGCGGGCAAGATCTACGATCGGAAATGATGGATATTCTTGGCAATATTGGCATTGTTCCCGTGTTGCACCATCACGAAGTAGCAAATGGTCAGTTCGAGATTGGCTTTAAATATAGCACCTTAAAAGAAACTGCCGACAATATTCAAAAATTCAAATATACTATTCACAATGTGTGTCATAGCTATGGCAAAACTGCCACCTTTATGCCAAAGCCAATTTATGCCGATAACGGCTCGGGGATGCATGTGCATCAATCGATTTGGCAAGACGGTAAAAACCTCTTTGCAGGCAATAGCTATGCCGATTTGTCGGAAACTGCATTATATTACATTGGCGGTATCATAAAACATGCTCGAGCAATTAATGCTTTCGCCAACTCTACAACCAATAGCTACAAAAGACTAGTGCCCGGTTACGAAGCCCCAGTTTTATTGGCTTATTCGGCAAAAAATCGTTCGGCATCTATTCGCATTCCTTTTGTTAACAATTCTAATGCTAGAAGAATTGAAACCCGCTTCCCAGACCCAGCATCTAACCCATATCTAACATTTGCGGCATTGCTTATGGCGGGAATTGATGGTATTAAAAATAAAATCCACCCGGGAGAGCCTCAAAATAAAGATCTTTACCATTCTGCTCCAGAAGAATTAATTGGCATTCCAACAGTTGCTCGCTCGCTAAGAGAAGCCCTAGAAAATCTTAATTCCGACCGCGAATTTTTATTGGCAGGCAATGTTTTTACCAACAAACAAATAGACGACTACATCGCTCTTAAAATGACCGAAGTAGAAAAATACGAACAAATGCCACACCCTATAGAATTTGCAATGTATTACAACAACTAATAAAGCTTTTCCTAATTAAAACGAAAACCAAATAAACCAATTAGTAAGGCTATTTCACTAGCTTTGCTAATTTAGTTTTAACAAGAAGTTAATTAACAAAATCAAAGTTTATTCACCAAATTAATGGCAATTAACAAAATTAAAAATGTCATATCCGAGGTTGTATCCGGGGCCGGAACCTACTTAGCCAGTCCCTATTTTAACTTAGCAACGGTAAATACTAGCAACTTGTCCTTGTCTCAGAAATTTGCCAAATTAAACTGGTTGCTAATTGCCCTAATTACCCTACTTGCTTCTATTGGCTTTATTATGCTATATTCCGCAGGTGGCGGAAGCTTCAGGCCGTGGCTAGTTCGCCAATTGGGGTTCTTTATCTTGTTCTTTCCAGTAATGATTATTATTGCTCTTAGTAGTCTTAGATTGTGGCTAAATTTTTCTTATCTAATTTATTTCTGTGCCTTATCTTTGGTTATTATTGTCGATATTATGGGGCATAATGCTATGGGGGCAACTCGCTGGTTTAGGATTGGGGCATTAACAATTCAGCCCTCGGAAATTATGAAAATTTCCACGGTTTTTGCTTTGGCTCGCTATTTTTACCGCATCGATGCTAGCGATGTTAGCAAGATTCGCTTTTTGATTGTTCCCGTTTTGCTTATTGCCATACCATGTTTCTTTATTTTTCATCAGCCCGATCTTGGAACGGCAACAATATTATTGCTTGTTGGGGTTTTTGTGTTATTTTTAGCGGGAGTTAATTTAAAATATTTTATTTTAAGCGGTATTGCAATATTAATTACCATTCCTTTTGCTTGGAACTTACTTTACGACTATCAAAAACAGCGGGTTCTAACTTTTATCAACCCTCATAACGACCCTCTCGGCAGTGGCTATAACATTATCCAGTCGACAATTGCTATTGGCTCTGGCGGTTTATTTGGCAAAGGTCTATTAAAGGGAACTCAGGGACAATTAGACTTCCTTCCCGAAAAGCAAACCGACTTTATTTTTACTATGTTGTGCGAAGAGCTTGGCTTTGTTGGCGCGGTTTTTACCATTGTTGTTTATTTTCTAATCATCTTATTATGTATCAGAATTGCCAATAAAACTCAGCATCAATTTGGCAGAATCTTAACCATGGGAGTGGCGAGTATCTTTTTTATTCATATGTTTATTAATATGGGGATGGTGATGGTCTTAATTCCTGTTGTTGGTGCTCCTTTGCCCTTTGTGTCATATGGCGGAACAATTATGGCATCGATGATGATTGGCTTTGGCATTGTGCTTAATGTCGATCTCAATCCAAATTTTAACGAAAAAGGCTATCGTAAATTAATATAATAACTAATAAAATGCTACAAAAACCAATAACCAAAGCCCGTAACCCCTATTTTGGCTCCGGCCCTTGTGCGAAAAGACCCGGCTGGCAAGTGGAAGTTCTCAAAAATGCTCCTCTTGGCACCTCGCACCGCTCACAACAATGCCTTAGCATTATTCAGGAAGTTTTAGCAAAAAGCAAGATTCTCCTTAATCTTCCGGCAGATTATCAAATTGCTTTGCTTGGCGGTTCCGATACCGCTTCATTTGAATCGGCAATGTGGAATTTACTTGGCGAAAACCCTGTCGATGTAGTATTTTTTGAAGAATTTGGCCGTCATTGGTATAATGACATTACCAAACAACTTAAATTGTCAGATGTCACGGCAATTAATGCCAATTTCGGCGAAGTGCCCGACATTAGCAAAATCAACTGCGATCACGATGTCGTCTTAACACTTAACGGCACAACTTCTGGAGTTTGCTTTAACGATCTAGATTTTATTCCTAGCAACAGAAAAGGGCTAGTTTTATGCGATGCCACCTCGGCAGTATTTTCAATTCCTATCGATTTCACTAAGCTCGATGCCATTACTTATTCTTGGCAAAAATCTTTAGGTGGCGAGGCACAGCACGGTATTTTAATACTTAGCCCAAGAGCCATAGATCGTTTAAATAATTATGTGCCAACTTGGCCCATCCCACGAATTTTACAATTAACCAGCCAAGGAAAATTTAATCAACAGCTTTTTAACGGAGCAACAATCAACACTCCATCGATGATGTGTGTTTTCGATGCCCTAGACAGCCTCAATTGGGCCTTAGAGCAAGAAAAAACGAAATCGTTATTTCAAATCGTCGAAGACAACTACCAAATCGTCGCCGATTTTGCTGAAAATAGCCAATGGTTAAAACCATTATGTAGCAACGAAAAATATCGCTCAAAAACCTCGGCCTGCTTTAAAATCATCAATGCCGAATTTAATCAATTAGACGAAGAAAATCAAAGAAAAAAGCTCAAAGAATTAGCTAATTTCCTAGGAAAGCACAATGCAGGATTCGATTTTATCAATCACAAGGGGGCTCCGCCCTCTCTAAGAATTTGGTGCGGTCCTACAATCGACACTCAAGACTTAATAATTTTTTTACAATGGTTAGAATATGGCTATAGCAGTTGTTTTTGATTTCGATTCAACAATTATCAACATCGAAAGTCTCGATGAATTAATTATCAGCCAGAATCCGCAGGCAAAAGCCAAGATAGAGGCAATTACCAATGCTGGCATGGGCGGTTCCTTGCCCTTAGAGCAATCAATTCTTAATCGCCTTGCTTTGGTAAAAATCACCCGAGCAGATCTTGCCGATTTCACCGCCAATCTTGCTAATTACCTTAGTTTTGGCATTGCCGATTTTATTGCCGAGAACCAAAAAACTCACGACATAGAATTTTTCATCATCTCTGGCGGGATAATCGAAATCATCACCCCAATTGCCAAAATATTAGGCATTGCCAGCAATAATTGTTATGCGAATAAGGCAATTTACAACGAAAAACAAGAGCTAATCGCCCTCGATAAAGATAATCCGCTATTATATAATGGCGGGAAGGCAAAAGTTATTGCTAGCGAAATAATCAATAAAAGGGGTTTTGGTGAAAATAAAATTATTATGATTGGCGATGGCTATACCGATTACGAAGTATCTCTTGCCTTGCCGATGGTTCATTTTATTGGCTTTGGTTGCAATGTTGTTCGCTCTAAAGTTAAGGAAAATAGCCAATATTTTGCACAAGATTTTCAAGAATTTCGCCAATTTTATCAAAAAATTATCGCAGAAATTAATGGCAAAATTAATTAGGAGCAAGATAATTAAAGCAACAAACACCAATTTCATCTTAGTAAATTTTAGCAAATTATGAAAAATAACCAGAACAATAATCACCTTCCTCGTGGTCTACTTTTCAAAAACGGCAAAGCCGAGAAGCTTAATTCATTTCTTGCGGGCAATTGCCTCGAAATTATGCCAGATATTGCCGATGGCAGTTTTGATATGATTTTTGCCGATCCGCCATATTTTCTTTCTAATGGCGGTATGACTTGCAGTGGCGGGCAGAAAGTTAGTGTTGACAAGGGCGATTGGGATAAATCGATGGGCATTGCGGAAAATCATCAATTTAATAAATCTTGGCTAAAAGAGTGCCAAAGACTGCTAAAAGACAACGGCACCATCTGGATTAGTGGCACTCATCATGTAATTTTTTCTATTGGCTTTGCAATGCAGGAACTGGGGTTTAAAATTCTTAATGATATCGCTTGGGAAAAGCCAAATCCACCGCCAAATCTTAGTTGTCGCTATTTTACTCACTCAACTGAAACAATAATTTGGGCATCAAAGAATGAAAAATCAAAACATCTGTTTAATTATCAAGCAATGCGACAAATTAACAACGGCAAGCAAATGAAAACTGTCTGGCCAATATTGCCCCCAAAGAATAGCGAAAAGCTTTGTGGCAAACACCCAACACAAAAGCCAACAGAATTATTAAGTCGTTGCATTTTAGCATCTACCAACGAAGGCGATACAATATTCGACCCATTTTCTGGCAGTGGCACAACTGCAGTAGTGGCAACAAGGCTTAACCGCAAATTTATTGCCATAGAGCAAGATTTAAACTATATCAAATTGGCAGAAGCAAGGGTTAGTGGCGAGGCAGGACTATTAAACAACGAAGATTTTAACCTAACATAGCTCGCATGAATAAAAAAGAAGCTTTTGATAAGCTAAAATTGCTAAATGGTGTCGACATAAGATCTTTAGCTGAAGAATATGAAGTAACTATAAATAAAGGTAATAAAACTAATAAGGGTTGGTTTGGCCATGTTATTGAAAGATACCTTGGGCTTCCTATAAACTCCGCACAATCTCCAAACTTTGGCTCTTGGGAACTAAAAACTACAACCCTCAAAATATTAAAAAATGGCTTAATAACACCAAAAGAGACTTTAGCTATTACAATGATCGATCCTTTTAATGTCAAAAACACAACATTCGAAGAAAGTCACCTACTATCAAAGCTAAAGAAAATGCTAATTTGCTTAAGGATAGATATAAAAAACAATTCAAAACTTGTTGATGTGATCAGCTTCGATCTTGATGATAGAAAAATGCTTCATCAAATAAAAGAAGATTATGAAAAAATAAGGGAAAGAATAGCTAATAGTGGCTTCGAAAGCTTAACCGGCAAAATGGGCATAATAGTTCAACCACGAACAAAAGGTGCTGGACACGGTTCAAAAACAAGAGCATTTTACATCAGAAGACCAGCACTGAAAAACATTATCACAGAAAAGAAACTAACGGAAATTGCCAAAGATTTATATGAAAAATAACAATTCTGGAGAAAATAACCAGCTGGAAGTAGAGGCTTTTGAATCTAAAGATTTACTTAGAATTAACAACCTTGCCGTTAATTATTATATCGACGGTAAATGGCAAGAAATAGTAAGTAATATAAATTTTACCATCGCAAAAAGCGAATTATTGGTATTAATTGGCAATAGCGGTAGTGGTAAATCGACCATTGGGGCGGTAATTGCCGGACAAATGCCAGGCAATAGTCGAATTTACGGTGAAATGATTTTCTGCCCCAATAATCAGCCAAAAAAAACCATAGATCTGAGCTTCAATACCAATAAAAACAAATCGTCACCGCCAAATTACGAGAATTTCCGCCAGAGTTTTAACCGACAAAATAATTTTCGCCTAAATGTTGGCAATAAAATTGCCACAATTTTTCAGGAAGCGGCAACCGCCCTTAACCCCGTCTATTCCTTACATTATCAACTTGGCGAGGCAATAATATTGTATTACAAAGAGCATAATAAACCCAAACCAAATGCCAAAAAACTCACGGAAGAGATTATCGAATTGCTTAACTTGGTCGAATTAGCAGAATTTGCTAATCGCCTTTATTGTTATCCGCATCAGATGTCTGGCGGGCAACAACAAAGGTTAACAATAGCCATTGCCCTTGCTAAACACCCACAATTATTAATTGCCGACGAGCCAACGGCATCTTTAGACAGCATCCATCAAGAGAAGCTATTAGCATTATTCAACAGAATTAAAGAACGGCGAAAGATGTCGATATTGCTAATAACTCATCAAATAGAGCAAATATCAACAAGTGCCGACCGCATAATCGCCCTAGAAAATAGCACAATATTGCCAATTGCCCAGTCGCAAATCTATCAACAATATAAAAATTACAAAGAAAAGGATCAAAATAACATTATTACTGAAGGCAATAATAAAACTTTGGCATCAAAGCCAATATTAATTGCCAAAGATTTTACCGCCATCCTGCCAGATAAAAACAAAAATTTACCCAAAATTAATTGCCAAATTAATCTTGGTGAAAATCTAGGAATCGTTGGCAGTAGCGGAAGCGGTAAAACTAGCATTGCTTTTGCAATAGCCAATCTGCTAAAACACAACGGAGAACTTAGCTTCTTCTGCCAACAAAGTGCTACAAAATACAGCTGGGAGAATAATAGTTCCGCCATTAGAAAAATGGTGCAAATGGTTTTTCAAGATTACAGCTCGAGCCTTAATCACAATATGACTATTGAAAAAATAGTTGCCGAACCCTTAATTGGCAACATTAAAATCGCCAATCTGTTTTTTAACCAAAATCGAAAAATAGAGAAATTAGCTATTACAGAAAAAATCCACAATATATTTGCATTACTCAATCTAAGCACCAAGCTCCTTAATTGCTATCCTAATGAAATATCTGGTGGGCAGAAACAAAGAGTAGCAATTGCTCGCTCACTTATTACGAATCCGCAATTGCTCATTCTCGACGAACCTACTACCGCCCTCGATTTTACCAGCCAAATTGCTTTTATCGACCTCTTAAAACAAATCCAAAAACAATATTTAATTAGCTATTTGATTATATCGCACAACGAATTAATAATTAGTAAAATTTGCCATCAACAAATTTTATTATAAATATTATAAAATATTGCAATTAGATTTTTTTGATATTATAAAAGATAAACTAGCAACAAATAAAAATATTATAAAGTATTAAAAAATATGAAATCTAACCAATCAAATTATAGAATATCCACTAAAAATCTCTGTAAAATAGAAGATCGAAATTCTAATTCTGGGAGAAGTGGCGAACTAAACAAAGGAAGACTTTCAAAACTTTATCCAAAACACCCAGACTCAGCAACTCACAACTCACAATCAGCAGGATCCAATGCCAGATTAAGCAACAGCACCTATTTTGTTAAGCTGGTAGAAGGAGGAGTGAGCGATAAGAAAGCAGTCATAATCTCTCGCCAAATGGCAGACACTGTTAAGAATAGCGAACAATATAAAGATATTACAATCGCCAAACAGAGATTGTATTCAGATGAAAACAGGTTTATTAGATGGGAGCATCCAACTAAAGCAGAACCTGCAACTGTCATGACTTCTAAAGAGGTGAAATCTCTAAGACAAAAGGGAAAAGGCAAAGATTATCAATATCAATACTACCTCGGTATGTCGCAAATTGCTGGCGAATCAGATTGGAACGAAGCAAATATCGGTAGTGACAAAAATGGCAATTTAGTAGCTATCGACATCGGCGGGCCGTCGACAGTTAGCGATAGAAACTATATTGGTAATTATTTATTTTGGAGAGATTTATTTAGCAATGCAGCAGGAAGCAATAATATTTTTGCGAAGAAATTTAAAGAGGTAATAGTGTTATCTGGTGGCATAAAAAATGATTATTTCGGTTTCATTACTGAAGGACCAGCTTTGATGAGCTACAAAAGTTTCAGTGATTTTATCAAAGACACTACAGATAATGCAATTAAATATATGAATCATAAAGATGTTTGCACATCTTTATGTTCTAAAGCTAGGATAACGATGAATTTTCTTATTCAAGACGGTCCGAGAGAATTCATAAGCAACACTTTAACTCAACATTGTAACGAGGCATTAAAAAACACTAAAGAAGGTAGTGATTTATATAAAAAAATCACTGCTTATATCGACGGAGCAACAGAATTTATTACCAAGCACCAAGTGCAGATATAAAAGAAAAGCACATCTTAGGAGGAGATCAGAACAAATTACAACAAGAACTCAGATCAATCCAAGATATAGCCTTTGCAGATTTTTGTAAATTAATTAAGAGCTTTAACAATAAAGAATTAAACCACTATTTAGAGACAAAAATTATAACAGAAGAAGAAAAGACTTGTTTTTGCCCTACGAATGACACTGCTATTAATTCTATACCACAATCGCTTTCTCCTACAACAATGCAACAGCTAAATGAAGGAAAAAACCCTAGGTCAACAATATTGCCCAAAAAACTCTGCATCACCCTCAAACACTTCGACCACAGCATTGCATAATCTGCTAGATATTATCGGCATAGAATCGACCGAATGATGCAAATAGTTTTACAAAAATTTGCCAAGATTCTGTCTTTTTCTAAAATTCTTAAATGGCAAGCTAATAGTTTAAAATTAGGCTTGCCATTAGATTTTTAACAACTAATTTAGTTGTTTTGGTGATATATAATTAAATATTTCATTAATTTAACCTTAGTAAAACTAACAAAATTTAATTTAATTATATTTTGTGGCGATTGTATTTTATTTTGGTGAATTATTGTGATGTTTGTTAATACAAAATATTTAATAATAAATTTTTTGTATTATGTATTATAGTAGTTTTTATTGTTAATTAATTACAATAGCAATTACCACAATCGTTTCATTTTGATACATATTTTATAAAAATAATGTTTCTAAGCAATAAATTAGCCAAGATTCTGTCTTTTTTCTGTAATTTTCTTATTATTTTTATTGTTTTTTGTAATATATTTTTACAAAAATTTGCCTTTTCCGCAGAACTTAAAGATAATAACAACAAAAAATCTTCATCGCAAAATATTAACATTACCGCCGATTACTTCCACCTAAGAAAAAAAGAAGCGAATCTTGATTTTATTGGCAATGTTACCATTGCCAGAGAAGAAGTTGTAATGAAATCTCGCAAAATGTTAGCAATTTTTAGCAAAGAACCGGCTGATAAAACCGTATCGGGCCAGCAAAAGCAGAATAGCGGAAAACAAAATAACGAGAGGCACGGTAGCAAAACAAACAAAAACACCCCAAAATTACTAAAAATAATTAGCAATGTGCCAATTAAAATATTTACCAACGACTCGGTAATTAGTGCCGATCGTGGTTATTACAACCACCTAGAAAAGCAATTTATTTTAGAAAAAAATGTCTTATTAAACAACGGAACATCTGTTGTTTCTGGCAATAAATTTATCTACGACCTCGCAACAAAAAAGGGGCGACTACTCTCGCAATTCTCATCGCAAGACAATAAAAACCAAAATCCAAAGATTGACAATAAAGAAGATAATAAAATTCACAAAAGAGCAGTGGTAATTATCAATAACGAACTTGACAGCGAAGAAATTGACGATATCAAAGAAAGAGAGGGTTTGTAGCGGGAGCTTAGTGCCGTTATTGGTAAATTAATACAGAAACAGCATTATTGCACCACAATTTAATTTAAATTTAATTTGAAACAACATTACCATTATTATCTAAAACATTATGAATTATTTTTTAGCAGTAAATAACATCACTAAAAGCTACGGCAAGAAGCAAGTAATTCGCGGTCTTGACTTGCATATAAATCAGGGCGAGGTTGTTGGTTTACTTGGCCCAAATGGTGCAGGTAAAACCACTTGCTTTTATATTATTGCAGGCTTGGTTGGTGCAACTAGCGGAGAAATTATGTTTAGCGATATCAATATTACCAAAATGCCGATATATCAGCGGGCAAAGCTTGGAATTGGCTATCTTCCTCAAGAATCGTCGATATTTTCTAAAATGACTGCCGAAGAAAATATTATGGCAGTGCTCGAAATAGTCGAGCCAAATAGAGCAGAAAGAAAAATAAAACTAGAGAATCTGCTAGAAGAGTTTAAAATAACTCACATCAGAAATGCTAATGCATTGTCGCTTTCTGGAGGCGAAAGAAGAAGGGTTGAAATTGCCAGAGCAATTGCCAATGATCCGCTTTTTATCTTGCTTGACGAGCCATTTGCTGGGGTAGACCCAGTTGCGGTTAAGGACATCAGGCAAATAATTAGCAATCTAAAAAGCAGGAATATTGGCATTTTAATTACCGACCATAATGTTCGCGAAACCTTGGCTATTGTCGATCGGGCTTATATTGTTTTTGATGGCAAAATTTTAGCAAGTGGCACTAGTGCAGAAATTGTCAACAACCAACAGGTAAAATCTATTTATCTTGGGGAAGATTTTCGTATTTAATATTTGTTTACATGGGCTTCTTTATTAAAGATTCTACACTACTGCCTATTGCCGAAAAGCATCGAGCAATTTCAATAGAAGATCGAGGTTTCCTCTTTGGCGACGGCGCTTTTGAGACTTGCCAAATCTTTAACGGAAAAATCTATAACCTACATCTTCATTCGGCAAGGCTTAGCTCTGCTATTGCTTCGCTAGATATTAATATTAAAGCTTTTGGCAGTATTGACGATATTTTTCTGCAAGCAGACCGCCTAATAAAGAAAAATAATCAGAAAAATGGCTTATTAAAAATAATTATCACTCGGGGAATTGGCTCGATTGGCTATTCTTCAACTAGCAACAGGCCAACCGTTATTATTACCACCAACAACCAAAGAATAATTAATAATACCTCAATTTCGTTGGCAATAGATGTAGAAGCTAGCAAAAACAACTCTTTATTATTAGGCGATGGCTCTGCTTTTCCTTACAAAAGCCTTAATTCTGCAAATTACATTAAAAGCAAAATGATTGCCGAAAAACTTGGAACATTCGAAAACTTAATTTTTGCCACAGTCAATAATAAAACCAGCTCAATATTTGCCCCCAGCTCAATAGTTGGCCCCAGCTCAATAGTTGGCCCCGTGGTTGCTGAAACCTCTTCTGCCAATGTTTTTTGGTTTAAAAACGGCAAATTATTTACTCCCAGCGACAATGCTAATATTGTGCTAGGAACAACAAGAGCAAGGATTATCGAGCTTGCACAGATGAATCTTGTTGAAAATATTAATCTTGTTCTTGCTCAGCCAGAAGAAATAATCGATGCCGACGAAGTATTTCTAACCAATGCCAGCCAAATGATTCTTGCAGTCAGCGAATTAAGGCTTTTTAGAAATGGCATCATAATAGAGAAAATCTTGCTTAACAATACCCAAAGCAAAAAGCTAGAATCAACAATGCAGAAAGATCGTCAAAATCAATGTTGTTAAATTATGGAAAAAGCTAAAAAGGGCTTTGCCCAATATTTTAACGAATATTCGCCAAAAAATTCACGGCTATTTTTTAGATATTCGCTAAAAACTTTATCGCCAAGCTTTAAAGATAAAGACTTCCATCAACTGCCTCTAGCAATCATCAGTCAAATGGCTACAGCAAATTCTTATCCCGAAGATTTAGATTTTGCCTTGCTTTTTTCTGGTAGAGCAAATGAAGAAAATCATAGTTTTTCTTATTTTGCCCTATTCCCCGAAAAGCATTTTATCGACGACCTCGCCAAACTAAAGGATTTTATTAATTCCTTAAAGACCAAAGAAGAAAAACTTCCCGATCAATGGCTTTTTGGTAATTTATCCTACGAATTTGCCAAAAATTTCGATAATTTTTCTTTTGCAGCAAATTGCGGAGGCATAACTGACCTTGCAAAACACAGTAATACAAACATTAACAACCATCAATTCTATTTGGTGAATTTTGCTACAATTATAGAATTTAATCACGATACCCAAGAAATTATTATATTTTCGCAATCGGAAGAATTAAGGGAAACAGCAGAAATAATGATAGCAAGCACCCTAAAACACAGATTATCAGCAATAAAAATCAACAATAAATCATCGGTAAAAGCTCAGAATATTCAGTCGAACTTTAGCGACAGTCAATATCTGGAGGCAATAAATAATATTAAACTAAGAATAACAGCTGGCGATTGCTACCAAGCCAATCTAACCCGCAAATTCTTTGGCACCTTAACTAAGAAAATCAACCGCAAAGATGCCATTCTTGCTTTTGTTAATCTTGCTAATATTAGCCCAGCAAATTATTCTGCCATCATCAAGCAAGGCAATAAATATATTATTTCGGCAAGTCCCGAGCTTTTTTTATCTATCGAAGATTCAAAAATCACTTCGCAACCAATTAAAGGCACCATTGCTCGTGGCAAAAATGCCGAAGAGGATAATAAAAATTATCTTTATCTTAAAAATAGCGAGAAAGAAAAAGCAGAGAATCTGATGATTGTCGATTTAGTAAGAAACGATTTAGCGAGGTGTTGCAAGGTTTCTTCTGTGAAGGTTGCCGAATTATTTAAAATCACCTCTTACTCGCAAATTTTTCATCTTTCCTCGATTATCAACGGAGTATTACTGCCAAAAACAACAGTTTTAGAAGCTATTTCGTGCTGTTTTCCTGCGGGCTCGATGACTGGGGCACCAAAAATCAAAGCGGTAGAAATTGCAAGCGAATTAGAGAATTGCCAAAGAGGAATTTATAGCGGAGCGATTGGAGTTATTAAAGACAATAAATCGGCAAATTTATCTGTGGTAATAAGAACAATTATTTTAAGCGATAATTATTTCGAATTTCAAGTCGGCGGGGCAATTACCTTCGACTCAATTGCCAAAAATGAGCTTGAGGAAATTTATCATAAGGCACGAGCAATTATTAACTTGTTGCAACTAGAAGATTTACTAGCAAGATATTATTCTATCTCATCTTAAGGAAAACCACATTCCAAGGGCATCAGTTCCTAGAATTTTTGTTGCAATTTATTAAAACTTGACTTTTAATTTTTGATGACTAATTTTACTTCTTAATATTAAATTAATACTATATAATACATAATCATGAAACACAGCAATCAATTGAGCTCAGGCTCTTCCTTCAAATCTCTATTTTGCCACCATAATCTAGGGAGCAAAATAATTCCATCGACTAGTGGCAACAAAATATCGTAACAACAATATATATAAAATTTTCTTACGGCAAATTTTTGTTTAACATATATATTATCTTTACTTATGTTAACTTACATCACTCTAAAATATCAATAAATATCTAAAATGAAAGAAAATATTAATAAAATTAAAAAATTTAAATCTCAAAACGAAGAAAGACAAAAAGAGGCAGAGAAAATAATACGCACAACGATCGACAAAGCGGAGTTAGCAAACCAAAAACTACAAATAGATATTAACAAAAACCCTGATCTTTATTTTGATAAGAGAACTAGTGAATTTCTTGCAAAACAAGGCATAACAGAGCAAAATGGAATATATGCATTAAAAGATATTCTGGCCAATACGATAATTGGGGTTTATAGAGGGATAGTTGCCGATTTAAATACCTTATGTCAAATTCATGAAATTAGCGAAGAAGAAGTTAGTTTTAACAAGATGCCTTATCTTTTGACATTAAAGGGTCCAAAGATGGGAAATATCGCAGATGCAGAGGCTGAATTGTATCAATATCCAACACAAGAAGATTTTGAAAGCTCGACCATCTTTTTTATTAATCACAATGGTGTCGCTTCGCAATGCTATATTGATTACAAAGTTCTCAATAAAGAGATATATGCAGTATATGTCACTAAAACATCAATCAAGGCAGGAGAAGAAATTTTTGTTGACTACGGAGATAATTTTGAGAACGAATTAAAGCAAATGCGAGAAGTAAAATCTCAAGCAGAATTAAAACATGAAGTACCAAGGATAAAAAATATCGCAGAAGCAGTAGCTAAATTAGAAGCAGTAGCTAAATTAGCAAAAACTCCGATACTAAAAACTGCCAAAGCCTCAAAAGTAGAAGAAGAATTCTCGCCGGAGAGAAAAATGCTTAAAAGAAGATTGCCACCTGTTGTAGAAAAAGCCGAATCAACCAATTATTTTGATACAACACCTCACAATGATATTGAGGCAAAAATTCCTACTGGCTTTGCCGCCTATATTGAATTGCGACCTGAAATAATTGGGAAGGGATTATTAATAGGAGCTACGGATAACAATATATCAAAGAAAATTTATAAATTAGGCAATCAAGATCCTCAGATTTTAAAGGCAAAGATAGCATTAATTCTTAAATGTAAAACTCTTCAATTTAGCGAATTCGCTCTAGGCACTTCTTTAGAAGCAAAAAAAGAGGATCTTGAAAAGAATATTAAAATAACTATCAATCACCCTAAAGTTAGACAATATTGCGAACAATATAAAGTTCGCAAATTTCCAATTACTGGCATTGGTTTGAAAATAAAAAGACTTCAGGATTATCTTGACAATCTAAATATCGTTCAACATCATGAAAAATTTTCCCTTTCCGAAACAACTGCATTTAATAAAGATAATAGAGCTAATAATGACGAAGTTACCGAAGAAGTGCTAAATAGATACGAAGGCAGAGATAATCAAGTAGGCCGCCCTAGCGCAAAATTAATTTCAGATAATGTGGTTAAGCTAATTCAACAAGATCTCAAGAAACCAGCCTTTAGCATAAAAACCTCCAATTTGTACAAAAAATATGCAGAACATGCTCCGACTATATTAGAAGATTTAATAAATAAGGTGGGTACTTGTAACAATGAAACCGAAACTCGACTAACAAAACTAATTCCAATATTTGAGAAGTTTTTAAAAGAAATCAGACCTAGCAAACCAAATCAATCGCAAAATAAAAGAGATAAAAAAGCCGAAGAAAAGATTGGTAAAAAAGCTAAGAAACAAGAGAAACAAGAAGAATCGCCAAAACCAAATAAGAGAGCAGTAGAAAAGCCAGAGATTGAACATCTAGAAGGTCCAAAAAAAAGACAAAGGCAACAATAGCTATAAACAACTTTTCCCGTATTATAATTTTGTTAAATACGGGAAAAGGCATTAGTTAATCTTATTGTTAATACCTCGACCTATTTCAATAATTTCAAGACTTTTTGCAAGGCTACCATCGTGATTAAACTTATATGGCAGCTGCACAACAAGGTCTTTGGCGGTGTTTTCAAGGCTAGAGCCCCCATTAATTCGAAAATCAACTGGGCTAAAAACTACTGGGCTAAGAATTGTTTTCTGCTTTAACTGCCCTTGATTTTTGTTTTTTGCCACATTAATGCTTTTGATTTCAATGGTCTTGGCGATAGTATTAAGAATGTTATAAGCGGTAAAATTAATTTTCGCTGGGAATTGATTAAAGTAGTTCTGATAATTTTTTTCGAACTCCTTAAATTTTGCACTATCTTCGCTGGTGAACCAGCTACCGTAAAGCTGTGGATAGTTGAAGCTAATAATATCGTCTAACTGATTACTTGCAACAATCTGAAATTTACGACTATCGTTATTAAAGTAACGAGCTATTTTAGCGCTACTACGAACATTATCGGCAATAATTAATAAATTACTATTTGCTAAAGAATCGGAGCCTTGTTTAGCATTATAACTTTCATATTGCTTGTTAACAATGTCGACTTTCTGATTAAGATCGCTTAAATTATTTAAGTAAAACTCGCGGGAAATGATTTTTAGCTCTAGATTACTAGCAACCTTCTCTAATGCACTGCCAATTATTTTACCAGCATCGTTCTTTGGCAATAAATAAGACAAGCCACCATAACCTCTTTTCTTGGCAAAATTTAGCATTGAACTAAATTGCATTTCCGGAGTAATTCCACAAAGAAAAATTGCCGCATTTTCGCCATTTAAATTTAACATTGCCGAGTTGTTAGACAAGGAAAAAACTAGCATTTCGTTAGTAGTAGCAATTTCGGCAATTGCAGGAATTAACTGAGACAACAAAGGTCCGATAACGATTTTAATATTTTTTGCCAATATTTTAGAAAAATTCTCTGTGGCTTTGAGCGGGTCTTCGGTGCTATCAAAAACCACCAATTCTATATCGTGATTATTGGCTTCAAATAGGCTCATAGTCAGAGAATTAACTAAGGAATTGCTAATTTCTTTGTATTTTCCAGAAATTGGCAAAAATAGGGCTATTTTAACTTTTTCACCCCGTTGCTGATTATTAGGCTGATCATTAGGCTTTTTGTTGTAATTTATTGTTTGAGAACGGCTTTTGATAACTCCGTCTTGAGTATTGTTAATGTTAAATTGAGTAGGTTTTATTTGTTTTTGATTATTTAGTGGTTTGGTAATTTTTTTGCCAATTTTAACTTTTGGGTTGTTTTGAAATATGTTACGAGTCTTGTTGCTATTCATCTCGGTGCAATTAGTTAAAAAAAACATTGTCAAAGCAGTAATATATTTTAACAAATTACAAAAGAGAGAAATTTGAATATATTTAGTAAAAAACATTGCTATCTAGGGATTGATATTAGGAATTGGCTGTTCTTTTAGCTCTTGCTTTACTGTTGCAAAAATTTGCCAAGAGGCAGAAATTGCAAGGACAGACATTACTGCTGCGATAATTAGATCTGGGAACTTACTTTGCCAAAATAAAGTTAGAAAACCCGCGCCAATTGTAAGCAGATTATTAATAGCATCATTCCTCGAGCAAAGCCAAACCGATTGCTGATTACTACCACCGTTACGAAAACTAAAGAGATAGATACTAACTGCAACATTGGCAATAAAGGCAAGAAAAGACATTATCATCATAATGTCACCCTTTGGCACAATATTGGTAAAAATCCGATGCACTCCGCTGGCAAAAACATAAATTCCAAAAGCAAGCATAAAGGAAGCCTTAATGAGAGCAGAAATAGATTGCCATTTCTTTGGCTTAGAAAGAACAAAGATTGCAATTGCATAATTAAGACTATCACCAAGAAAATCGGTTGCATCAAGAATTAGAGACAGCGAATTAGCATAAAAACCGTAACCAATTTCTATTACAAACATCAAAAAATTAATTACAAGAGCAATTTTAACCGCCCTCGCAAAACCAGAATTAGGATTAGAGCCGATAGAATTACCAAATTCGCCATTCTCCATCTGTTGCTCAATAATCTGTTCCTGAAATTTATTAGTCATTTATTGCTTTACAAGTTTATTTTTTAACTTTTCTCTGAGTTTATTTGCTTTATTAACTAAATTTTGCTGACGACAACGGGCAACAGCAAGAGAATCGCTTGCAACATCTTCAGAAATAACACTTCCCGCTCCAATAATAGCATTATTGCCAATGATAACTGGCGAAATTATTGTGCTGTTAGAGCCAATAAAAACCTTATCTTCGACAGTGGTTTGCCATTTATTAAAGCCATCGTAATTGCAAAAAACCGTCCCTGCCCCAATATTTACTTCGCTACCAATTACTGCATCGCCAACATATGCCAAATGATTAATTTTGCTATTACTAGCAATTGTCGAATTTTTTACCTCGACAAAATTGCCAATTTGCACCTGATTTGCTAAAATGCTTTTTTGCCTAATTCTGGCAAATGGCCCAACGGTGCTATTATCGCCAATTTTGCAACCTTCGAGGTAAGAAAAAGATTTTATTGTAACATTTTCGGCAATTTCAACACCATTTTTAAAAACAACAAAAGGCTCAATAACCGCACCGCTGGCAATTCTAGTGTCGAAGGCAACAACTACCGAAGCAGGGTCGGCCATTACAACGCCATTGTCTATTAATAGATTTTTAATTTGCTGTTGCTGGATATTTGCTAAATTTATTAATTCTAGCGGTGAATTTGCTCCAAGAAGCTCGCAATCGTTATCAACCTCAACGAAATTGCATTTTAGATTGTTCTTATTGGCAATGTCAACAATATCGGTAAGATAAAATTCGCCAGAAGCATTGTGATTGCTTATAAGATCGAGACATTGAAAAGCAACAACAGAATCAATTAGCATTATGCCAGAATTACAAAGATCTATCGCCAATTCTTGCAAATTTGCATCTTTAAATTCAATAATTTTTTCGATTAGTGAAGAACTTTCAACAGCCTTTATGCGACCGTAACGATTAACTTCATTGTTATTTTTGCGATAACGAAAAGCAAGAACCGACACAGAATTATGCAGAGTTAAGTTACTATTTTGTTGTGCGATTAATGAATTAATGGTTTTGGCAGTAATAAGCGGAGTATCGCCATATAATATTAAAATTTTCTTGCCAAGAGAGATATTATTTGCTTGTAGATTTTTTATAGCGGTATTAACTGCATGAGCCGTTCCCTTCCTTTCATTTTGTAGAATAAAATTTAGGCGAGAATTAGGATTATCTTCGATTATTTTTTTGCAAAAAGGTTGCAACTCTTCCGAGATAACCACAGCAATATTAAGCGGTTGCAGGATATTTGCCTGATTAATCACCAGTTGCAACATCGAGCAACCACCAATTTGATGCATAACTTTTGGCAGAGAACTTTTCATTCTTGTGCCCTTTCCTGCAGCAAGAATGATTATTGTAAGATCTTCATTTAGTTGACAACTGACCATCAAAATGATTACTAAGATTAAAATTGTGAAAACTATTGACTAATGCTGTCAATAGTTAGTTTTTTGAACTATCGACTAATTTATTTTTGGCAATCCAAGGCATCATTTTTCTAAGATTATTACCCACAGCTTCGATTGGGTGATTCCTGCCTTTTGTTCTTAATGCTTCAAAATTAACTTTACCAGCTTTATTTTCGGCCATGAATTGTTTAACAAATTCACCAGACTGAATTTCGGCCAAGATTTTTTGCATCTCTTTTTTGGTTTCGGCATTGATAACACGAGGACCGCGGGTTAAATCGCCATATTCTGCGGTATTAGAAATTGAATATCGCATATTGGCAATACCACCTTCATATAGCAGATCTACAATTAACTTCATTTCGTGTAAACATTCGAAATATGCCATTTCTGGAGCATATCCCGCTTCGGTTAAAGTTTCAAAACCCGCCTGAATTAAGGCAGTAACTCCGCCACATAAAACTGCTTGCTCGCCAAAAAGGTCGGTCTCGCATTCTTCCTTGAAAGAGGTTTCAATAATGCCAGATTTTCCGCCACCAATAGCACAAGCATAAGAAAGAGCAAGCTCTAAAGCATTGCCCGAGCTGTTTTTCGCAACTGCAACCAAGCACGGAACTCCGCCACCTTTAACATATTCTCCACGAACTGTATGACCAGGGCCCTTTGGGGCAATCATGATAACATCAAGATCTGGGCGCGCATCAATTAATTTAAAATGAATATTAAGACCATGAGCAAAAGCTAAAGTTGCTCCTTGCTTTAAGTTATTTGCCAGATCGTCTTGATAGATTTCGGCCTGAAATTCGTCTGGAGTAAGAACCATCACAACATCCGCCCATTTTGCAGCTTCGGCATTGCTAAGGACTTCGAAATTAGCGGCCTGAGCTTTAGCAATCGAGTTAGAATTGGCTTTAAGGGCAATTTTAACCTGCGAAACCCCGCTATCACGAAGGTTCTGGGCATGAGCATGGGCTTGGCTACCATAACCAATAATAGCAATTTTCTTATCTTTGATTAGATTGGTATTGGCATTTGATTCGTAATATATTTTCATGATTAAAAGATTATGATTAATTTTAATTTAGTGAGTGCAACTTTGGCACTAAATATTAAGTGCCAGTTTTAATTTGGCAACTAATTTTATAGCATAATTACCAATTAGCTTTAAGAGTTAGAAAGGCTAAGGTTTTGCCATCGTCTTTAATATTTTGCTCTAAGAAATTCGGATATTTTAGTGGATGGGAAATTATTAAATTAGCCTGAAAATATTTATGATTATAGCCAATTTTATAGCCACCTCCCGCCATAATTGCATTATTGGCAATAGACAAATTTCCGGCACCAGTGCCGCTCGAAGTGGTATTTGTCGATAATTGCGACCTAATTGTACCAATGTCGAAAAAGGCACCAAATGTTAGACCGCCTTTGCCATTATTAGTAATAGCTTTATGTAAAATATTACTGGGCTTTAGGTAGTCTGCCAAAGTAAAATCGATATCGTTACGGGCTAAGATACCGCTTGAGCCAAAAATATTAACATTGCGAAAACCTCGCACCGAGTAAAACCCCCCTAGGGTAAATTGATTCTGCGAATAGACATCTTGCCAAGCATATTGTCCATCGATATTGCTTTGCAAAGAAATTGGGAGCTTGCCGTTAAAAATTTTGCTAGTTTTTAATTGATAAATTTGGTAAAATTTTACTGCATCATATTCGGCATGATAAAGAGTATTTGCTTTATCTTTAATCGATCCGAAATGGCCGATACCTTTAATATAAGTTATCTTGTCAAATAGACTGCCATAATTAGTAAAAAAACTATTGCTAATTCCAAATTCGACATTTGACAAATTACGGCTTTGCACCGAGCTGTAGGCATCGTTAAGATAGCTTTTTGAACTTAGTAAATTAAGCCCAGAATTGAGTGTTGTTTTTAAAGATTTATTTCTAAAAATAACAGTATTAGCAAAAAATGAACTCGATGTCATTTGTCCACTAGAAGTAAAGCTTTGCATTTGACCATCAATCGTAGAAAGATAATTAGAGTAAGAATAATTTACCCCCACTCTTGCCCATTTAATTGGCATCGACCACGAAGCAATATAGCTTTTTGAATATTTGCTAGAATCTAGATTTTCAAATGGACTATGCAAAAAACCAGCATTGGCAATGCCTCGAGTTGAAATATATTTGAGGTTAATATTGTCGCCAAGTTTTAGCGGATTTTCTAGCTTTCCTTCTATGCTATATCTATTGTAACCAGTATATTTCTGTCCCAAGTTGTCAAATTCGCCACTAATTGCAAATGATTTGGCCCTTGTGCCATTAATATTAATACGAGAAAGACCGGGTTTTGACCCAGCCTCGATATTAGTCTTATATAAATACGATGGAATATGACTAAGATTTTCGGCTATTTGATCTACTGCCCTAATGTTTAAAATATCGTTAATTGCCAGCGGGCTAATAAAATAAGCAGTAATTTTATCGCCAATATTATTTTTACCAAATTGTAAATCTTCGACTTTACCCTCGATAACATTAAAAATCAAGACCTTAGAATTAAGATTTTGCTTTTTGATATAGATTTGAGTGGTTATATAGCCCTTTTCTTTATATAAATTACTAATTTTACTAATTATTTCGGTAATATTTTCGGCCGTGATACAATTTGTTAAATATTTAGTAGTAATTTTTGCAATAACCTCTTCGCTAATAATGCTATTGCCTTCAAGGATAATTTTATCGACAGCAAAACAAGATTTATCGTATTTTATTTTACTATTTTCTGTAGCAGGTTTTACTCTGCTTTTATCTTGTTGCCAGTTTTTAAAATCGTCAATTTCGCGATTGATTTTTTCTTGATCGATGAGCTTTTGCTGTTGTGGAACAATTGCCAAGCTAGGGTCGATATTATTGGCAAAAACATTGCTAGTAAAATTAGCAACAATAATTGAAGAAATGAGATAGGTTAGTAATTGTGACAATATGCGGTTTAAGCGAAACATTATTTTAGGGTGATGATACTAATTATTAATTTACCTTGAGCTAGATTTATTGATTAATTTAAAGCAAATTATCAACGATACAATTACCGCCCGCCAGATTTTTCTTACCTTTAAATAAATGTCAAGCAAATTATTGCAATTCCGATAACTAAGAAGAAAACCGCCCTAAGATATTGCAACAACAGCAACCACAAAGCTAATAAAGTTACCGAATAATTCATTATATATAATAAAAAACCCTTTCTAAGTTATCTTTAACCGCAATTACCTTACAGGACTGTCGCAAAATCACCAGTAATTTAAAATAAATCTCAAGAAATATTTAAGAATCTGTTGCTAATTAACCTAATTTATTTAAAATAATAATCAGTTGAAGCCTTGTTTTATATATCTCTAACAAGTTTTCGTAAAAAGCTATTTTAACAAAATGTATTTAGGAATCTTCGAATCCTGCAACTTCGCGCGAAGGTGACAGTTGCGGGGAAAGCCGTTATTAACCATGAATCTTCGCGAAGTTCGCGCGGGGGGGAAGGTGACGACTACGGGGAATGCCTTTACTTCTCTTGGCTCGCCTCTTGTTGTAAAATCGTCCCACATCGTCACCTCCGCACGAAGTTGCAGGATCTACGGTAATGAAATCAATATTAACAAGATGGCGGAGCTTGGTGGGATAAAAACCTTAATGGAATAAAAACCTTAAAATAAAAGTAAAATATGCTTGCAAAATAGGATTTTACTTTTACTTTATTTTCAAAAAAACACCATTGGCAAAGAGCCCAAAGTAAAATAGGTAAAACTACCTCAAATAACCCAGAATCATTATAGTTAAATGACCATTATCACAAACATTATCAATTCCGCAAAGAAGACTTGGCGAGGCGAAGAAGACCCTGTCAAGGTTTTTTATACCTGGGGCTTGGCATGTTATATTATTTTACCTTTATTTACTGCTGGCTTAGGATGTCTATCTTTTAATATTTTTCCCAGAATTTTTGGTTTAGATGCTGGAAAAACTTTGTCGTCAATGCTTTTATTTTACGGCACACCTCTAATGTTTTTATTTATTGCTCCATTATTAAGCTACAATTTGTGCGTTAGAAATATCCACAATATTAAGATTAAAAATTCAATTTTTTATTTAAAAAAAGATCTTTTGCATAAATGTAAATTTATAATAATTTTTAGTATTTTAATTTTTATTCTAATGTATCTTGATTCTCAATTAGCTCTGGCGATAATGTTGTTTTTTCCTATAACATCATTTTGTGTAAAATTTTTTGTATCAAGAGGAAGGTTTTGGCATGCAAATTTCTTTATTGCAATTCTTATTCCGTTAATTTTTTTAATTTCTTGGTTCGGATTAAAATTTCTTAAATATAACTTTTCCTATCAAGCAAGGCTTGCAAAACAAATATCCACAAGTATTGAGATTGCTATTAATAGCGGCAAAAAAGTTATCAATGCCAGTGATATATTTAATAATTCAGATTATATTTGTGCTTATTCAGAATATGAAGATGTAGCTATCGATGGTAAAAAATACTTCATTGATAATAATTATATAGGAATCACACTAATCAAGAGACCAAAACACGGCAATCCTACAATCGAATTTACTCCGTTTTTACCAGCATATATTCTTGGGCATGAATTAACTATCGGTAACTATGGATGCTTTGATTTAAAAGGACTAGAAATTCAAATAACGGATAACGCAAATAAAAATTTGAATATTAAATATTTACCAAAAAATTCTATTTTACTAATCAAACAAACTAACACATGAGCAATTTTTATTACCTAAGCATAAATTATATAAGAGAAGAAGCGAGACAATACTTTGAAAGAGATTTTCCTCAATATCAAAAAGGTAGCGAGGAATATAAAAAATACTTTGATGCATATCGGCATACTTACGGAAGCGCAGTATTAACAAGGGAGTTTGGTAGCGAAGTTGCTAATAAACTTGGTCAGTTAAATGAAATTAGAGTTGGAGATCTTTCTTCAAAAGAGGAGTTTCAGAAGAATCAAGATCTCTTTAATAATTCTGTTGGTCGTTCTATTGGCATAAAAACTCTGCCAAACATAGATATTGCCGAACTTGTGTCCAATGCAATTAAGAGTGGCAAATTAATTATCGAAACAGATGATACTCGTAAATACGATAGCACAAAAGATAACAGCATATTTAACGTTCTAATAACCATTTTACCTCAAGCCAAAATCAACTCCACTATAGACTCAATCCACAACCAATTTATTTCAACACTTAACTCTTTCATGCCAAAGGACCCATTGGTTATCGACTTAAATGGCGATGGCTTGAGGCTTGGTAATTGGCAGGAGTCTGGGGTGAGTTTTGATTTGGATGGCAATGGTTTTAGCGAGAATGCTGGTTGGGTGATGGGCGATGTGGTTGAGTATCGAGTTACTACAAATGCTAATGGGTATGCAACTACTACCACAACAACAATTAAAAAAGAAGATGTTGCTCCCCCTTCTACAGATTTGGAATTTATCCTAGCTGATAGCGATGTTGTTACCACAACCACTACTACCGAATTTAAGAACGACGATGTCTTTTTAGTGCTAGATAAGAACGGCAACAATGTTATAGACGATATTTCCGAGCTCTTTGGCAATACTCAAGTTTCTGGCTTCAGCGAGCTTAGTAAATACGATTCTAATGCCGATAGAATAATAGATGACAAAGACAGTCAATTTAACCTCCTCAAGCTCTGGAATGATCTTCGTTATGGGGTTTTTAGGTCCTGCAACCTTGCTGTTGCTTGTTCGCTATAAAGGAATTTTGGAATGCAGGAAGCGATTAAAAAAGAAATTCAACCCCGTATCGTAATCCTGAGCGAAGTTTCGTAATTAATAAATAAATCAAAATAATAGTAAAATTATACTATGATTTTTTAAACTAAGATAAAGACCAATAAAAAAACTAATTTAAAATTTAACAATCCAAGAAACTTAAAATGCCAAATTCACAATTAAAAGCTACGCTCTTAGAAGTAATACTTTCGATTAATCGTAATAAACCATTCCTAAAGAAAAGGTTAGGTAATTATTTTTTTAACATCTTCTTATACTTAGCAATCCTAGAATCATCTTTTGCTACATCAGAGGCATCAATAAAAGAAAAAAATAAGCTGCCAACAACACCAGTATCGGTGCCGATTGATATTAGTAAAAAAGGCAATAAGGCAGAAATTGATATTAGAATTGAATCACAAAAAGAAAAAAAAAGATTAGAGCCAGAGATTACAGCTTTTGAATTACAATTTATTCCTTATGATCCAAGACATGACAAGAGTAGTAAATATTACATAAACAAACTCAGGCACCAATTAATTATGATTGGAGCTTTAAGTAAATATTTTGAGCCAAATTATACTAGGCAAGAAAAAAATGAGATATGGAAAGATTACGATCATCTTTCTAAGCTTCTTGGTGCTGGATTTACCGTTAATGATGGCAGTGAATATGGAAAACATATCGACTATCCAGCAATTCCCATCCCCAACATCCATCTAGTCATCATAAGCCTTGATGATCCAAATAAAAAAGTTGTTTATGATAGGGTGCTGGAAGTAAAGAAACATCCTCAAATCCATGGTTATTTTATAAAATTTTTAGATTACATAAAACTCAACCATGGTAGGTACAAAGTGATAGCTAATATTACTTCCGATGCTTCTGAATTTAGGGGAGTTAATGTTAAGCTTATAATTGGTGCTTATTTTTTAAAATAAAATTAACTAAAAATTTAACAACTTATTAACCAAAAAATCAAAAATTTATGCCAAAAATTACCGTAAAAATCGCAAACTCAGGAACAAATTATTCGGATCCGCAAAAAGGAGATCATAAATCTATTACTGGACATATGTGGTATGAATTATCCGATGATAATGGTAATCTTATCGGCAGTTACGGATTTTCTCCAGCTGATGGCTATGAGGGAGAGTGGATTGCTCCAGGTCAAGTCAAGTATGATGATAATATTAGTTATAACGACTTCAGCGAACAAAATGGTGGCGACTATCAAATAACATTTAACATTACCAACGACCAATTAGAAAATCTAAAACAATTTAGCTCAAGGCCAGATTCAAATGAATTTGGTTTTAAAATGGACTACAACGGCCTAACTAACTCCTGCATAGATTTTACTTATAAGGCTCTAGAAATTGCTGGGATTAACACAGATAAAGAACAAGGAAAATTATGGCCAACTTGGAATATCGACACCATTCTTTCAATGAGAAGTGGTGTATCTAAAATCGATAAGTCAATAGACTCAATCCACAACCAATTTATTTCAACACTCAACTCTTTCATGCCAAAAGACCCATTGGTTATCGACTTAAATGGTGATGGCTTGAGGCTTGGTAATTGGCAGGAGTCTGGGGTGAGTTTTGATTTGGATGGCAATGGTTTTAGCGAGAATGCTGGTTGGGTGATGGGCGATGTGGTTGA
>CAMAYG010000017.1 GCA_945862535.1 Rickettsia typhi
AAAATATTGCTATAAAGTGCAAAATTGTTGCGAGTAATATATTTATTGCTTTATTGTGTGCAGATTTTGTAGCTTTCGTGCGAAGATCCGCCTCCCTTGTCACCTCCGCACGAAGTTGCAGGATCTATGGTAATAAAATCAATATTAAATGGAAGTTCGCTAAAATGCATTTACTTTCTCTAGACCATGCAACTTCGCAGCGAAGGTGACTACGGGGGAAGCATGGATCTTTCCGCGACTTCGCCCCCGCGAAGGATGACGATGTGTCGAGATTTATATCGACTTGCTATTTTTCTCTTCTTCTTTACACTTTAGATTAGCGAGCTCTGGATTACCAACATTTGCAGATTCGGGAGTAAACATCTTTAACTCCCTTGGTTTCCCAGAGCCATCTGTGCCAAGAGTCATCGTAGTAAATCTTTTTTCGTCATTATTATGCACCTTGATTCCATCTATACATACTCTATCTTTTGGTGCAAATCTAACTTTTACAATCACTTTATGTTCATTTACAAAATCTTGTGCCACTTTAAGGAAGTGGTAAGCAGTGCCTCCATGGCAGGCGAGGTCTGATATTATAATCTCTTTGAATCCTGCAGAGGCAAGATTTTTCAGTATTTCTTTTGCAGATTCTGAGTCGATCGACATATTATTATATCCTTCCTCACCGCCATGTTGATCAAACACAATTCTGCATTTTGAATTTTCTTCTGTAGGGTTTTCTTTGATGAATTGATTAACCTTAGTAAGGACTGCTTTTGAATCTTCGCAGACTACAGCTTTAACTGGCTTGTCACCATCAAGAAATTTATCATTTTCGTATTTTATAGACCTATTTCCTTCGTTCATTTCCGATGAACGAAGCAATAATGTTGGAATTTTGTTCTTTTCTTTAGATTTATTTGACGACATCATCATTTTATCCTCTTTAAACTCTCCTTCGTATTTTCCGCCGTCTGGATAAGTGTATATTCCATGCCCATGGAATTTATCATCTAAAAACTCTCCTTCGTATTTGTCGCCGTCTGGATAAGTGTATTTTCCTTTGCCGTGTCTTGCATCATCTTGCCACTCTCCTTCGTATTTTCCGCCGTCTGGATAAGTGAATGTTCCTTTGCCGTGTCTTGCACCATATTGCCACTCTCCTTCGTATTTTCCGCCGTCTGGATAAGTGAATGTTCCTTTGCCGTGTTTTGCACCACCTTGCCAATCTCCTTCGTATTTTCCGCCGTTTGCATAAGTGAGTGTTCCTTTGCCATTTCGTTCGCCATCTTTAAACTCTCCTTCGTATATGTCGCCGTTTTTATAAGTGTATTTTCCTTGGCCATGTATTTCACCATATTTCCACTCTCCTTCGTATTTTCCGCCGTCTGGATAAGTGAATGTTCCTTTGCCATCTCTTTTACCATCTTTCCAATCTCCTTCGTATTTTCTGCCGTTTGCATAAGTGTATATTCCATGCCCATGGAATTTATCATCTAAAAACTCTCCTTCGTATTTTCCGCCGTCTGGATAAGTGTATTTTCCTTTGCCATTTAGTTTGCCATCTTTCCACTCTCCTTCGTATTTGTCGCTGTTTTTAAAAGTGCATTCTCCTAAAAAAACCTCAGGAAACCACATTGTATCTTCTATGAATGATTTATCTTTTTCTCGAAATTTTATTGATATTTCTGGATCTTTACCCCTTTTAAGTTTCCATTTTCCAGTAGGAATGACATTGCTATCATATGCTCCACTATATTTATTGGCATTACCATTTGTAGTTACGGTAAATTCTACGGAACCAATTTTATCCCTGTTGCTCCTGGAAAAGCACCTAAACAAATTACTAAATCGCGATTGTTGATTTACCGCTAGAGCTTGTTGATTTACCTCTGGATCTTTATGCTCGCAGATAGACCCTGCAGGAAAGAGGTCTTTTAGGTTTTGTAGCACATCTGGTTCTATAATGATTTCTATTTCTTCCAGTGATAGTTGCAATTCCATGATTTATATTATATTATATTATATTATATTATATATGTTTATATATTGTAAAGTTAATGTTAATAATAATATAATATTTGTCAAATAAATTTATTGCAAAGTATTGCTATAAAGTGCAAAATTGTCGCTAAAATGTATTTACTATCTCTGGATCCTGCAACTTCGTGCAGGATGACGATGGGTGAATCTGTAGATCATGCAACTTGTGCGAAGGTGACGACTGTGGGGAGTGGCAAGGTGTGAATTAGATATCGCGGAATTGCTAAAAATCAGTTCCAAGTCTTTATGGAAAGTCTGGCTTTTAATTTTACTGGCATTTAACTTTATAAGACTAATAAAATTCTAAAAATTATTAAAAATCTTGAGAATTTAAATTTACGACAGCCTTATTGTTAAATATTATTTGTAGTCAAGAAAATTTTAACTAAAAATTCTTGCAATTTAAGTTCTTTGTATAAAATTTAACAATAATATTAGTTACGGTAGTGCTAATATTTTTTGCGGTCGTGGCGGAATTGGTATACGCGCAACGTTGAGGTCGTTGTGGGGCAACCCGTGGAAGTTCAAATCTTCTCGACCGCACCACTTTATAGCCACTAATCTAATAATCTGCCAATCTTTTAATAAACCACCTGTTATAATGCCAGAATTGCCAGAGGTAGAGACAATTAAGAATCAGCTTAACTCTCTTCTGCTATCAAATAAAAAAGCGATTTTAAATAAGAAAGTTGCTAGTTTTTACCGTTCAGATAAAAAACTTCGTTATGGCAACAGCCTTGAATTTGATAGGCTTTTAGGTGCCGAAATTACTACAATCTTTCGTCGCGCTCGCTATTTAATTATTAATTTTAACAATCAGCTTAGTCTAATTTTTCATTTTGGCATGAGTGGAACTTTAAAATTTAGCGAATATTTCAATAATCAAGAGCTTCACCAGCATTTTGCCCTAGAGATTTATGCCCCAGAGATTTATGCCCTAGAGATTTCTGCAATAGATCGGCTAAATCATAAGCAAGACAGCGAGAAGGGCAACGAAAAAGGCACAGATTTTATTGAGTCTAATTGGTTGATTTTTAAAGATCCGAGGCGATTCGGCATGGTCGATCTGATTCAAACTGCAGATTTACTACAATATAAACATTTTGCCGAAATGGGCCCCGAGCCATTAGAAGAGGCTTTTAGCCCGAAATATTTGGCACAAAAACTTGCTTGCGACGGTCGCCCAATTAAAACTGCAATAATGGACAATAAAATCGTTGTTGGAGTGGGTAATATTTATGCCAATGAATCACTTTTTTTAGCAAAAATACTGCCTTTAAGAAAAGCAAAAGATCTAAAGCCTCAAGAAGTAGTCGATCTAGTTGCAATAATAAAAACGGTGCTAAATATTGCTATAAATTCTGGCGGGTCGTCGATTAGCGATTTTGTTAGTCTTGCTGGCGATTATGGTATGTTTCAAGAGAAGTTCAAAATCTATGGCCGTTTTGGCGAGCCTTGTTTTTTATGCAATGATGCAATATTAAAAACCGTTATCGCTTCTCGTTCAACTTTTTTTTGTAAAAATTGCCAATTTTAACAAAAGTCAGAGCTTTTACGATATATTTTGCAAAATAGTTAAAATAATTTGCTTTTTTAAAAGAAAGTATAAAATAGCACAATTGCAACCCTAATCAAATTTTATTTTAAATTAATACTTAGTTCATATGCCATATTTTTATTGCCAAATTCAAAAAAAAACCCAGATTAAATATTTTTCCAGTAAAATATCTCGTTTTACTAATGGTCAGATTTTTCTTAAAAAATTATCTATTTTTATAGCTATTTTGGCAATAAATTCTTGCTCTAGCACTAATTTATCGTGGCAAAATTTTACCAAAAATTTTTCTGGCAATTTTCATAATAAGTGGCATAAAATTACCAAAAAGAACAACATTCCCAGCAATCAAGAATCTCGCAAAGAAAACAACTCAAATCAGCCAGATCTTGCAAATCCAAATGTTATTGGCAATAAAGAAAATGCCAATAAAACAGAATCGGGCGAAGATTTTGCTACAAATGGCATTATCAAAGGCAGTCTAGATATTCCCGCTTTCAAAATGCTAGATTTTGCCACAGAGGGCTTTGCTTTCGATTCTAGCGATGGCAGTGTTTCTTCTTCTAGCTATTCTACTATAGCAAATCCGTTTTTGGTAGAAAAATTTTACACCGAAACCTTGCCTCAAATGGGTTGGAGCTTCCTAAAGAAACAAAATCAAAAATTGTTCTTTGTCCGCGAAGAGACAATGTTAATTATTAAAATCGAAAGCCTGCAATACGGTAGCGAAAAGCCAGAGCAAAATTCTTCGCCAAAAAAAGACGATATTCACAAAGACGATGTTCATTTTGGCAATCGCAACAATGTCGATGCAAAATACAATGTAATATTTAATATCGCCTCAGGAATTGCCGATCTTGGCAATGCCGATAAAGCAAATGAAATTGCCGATAAAAGCGGTTTTTAACTTGTTATGACAACAATTTTTGCTCCAATTACTAATGTTAATCGTGGCGGTGCGGTTACGATTATCAGAATATCTGGCTCGAAAGCCTTAGAATCTTTAACGGCATTAGGTGTTTCGCTAAGCAAAATAAAATCAGAACAGCAGAGTCAGTTATTTTTTAGCAAGATTTACGATTGTTATTTAGATGGCGATTTTAAAACTAGCAATAAAAAAGTTCTAGACGAAGCGGTGATTACTTGTTTTTTCGCTCCGCACAGCTTTACTGGCGAAAATATTGTCGAATTAAATCTACATAATTCGCCATTTGTTATTAAAAGAACCTTAACGATATTAGGGAAAATAGCCAATTTTCGCCTTGCCGAACCGGGAGAATTTAGCAAAAGAGCTTTTCTAAATGGCAAAATCGATCTTTTACAGGCGGAAGCCGTTTCAACCCTTATCGCCTCGGAAACTGCAATACAGCATCGTTATGCAATAGAGCAAATTAGTGGCAATGTTAGTAGTGTTTATCGTAATTGGCATAATCTTATTGTTAATGCTTTGTCGCTTATTGAAGCGGCAATAGATTTCCCAGACGAAGAATTGCCAATAGAAATTATCAATCAGGCCAAGAACCTAATCTTAGAGCTGGTGGACGAAATATCTTCACTGCTTAAGCAAAAAGGTTTTGTTAATAAAATTAACGATGGCATTTCTTTGGCAATTATTGGTTCGCCAAATGTTGGCAAATCTACTTTTATTAATTATTTAGCAAGAAGCGAAGTGGCAATTACCTCGGCAATCGCCGGAACCACGAGGGATGTTTTGCAAATACCGCTAGAAATAGCTGGAGCCAAGGTTACGGCATTTGACACCGCAGGAATTAGGGAAACCACAGATGAGATAGAGTCCGAAGGGGTAAAAAGGGCAATTAGCAAAGCAGAAAGTGCCGATATTAAAATTATTATGACCACCGCCGAAGACCTCGATTTCGTTCTTAATAATAGCTATTTACTTAGTGCCAATAGCTTGTTGATTGTAAATAAAATCGATCAACTAACAACTGACGATAAAGCCAAGGTTTTGTTGCAAGAAAAACTAGCAAATGTGCCCAATATTGCCAATATAATTCAGGAGCGGACTGTTTATATTTCTTTATCCAATAAAATTAATCTAGAGATTTTATTGGATAAATTAAATATAACGGTTAAAAAATATTATCAAGAAAATTGTAGCGACGATCTTGGCTTGCTTATTAGCACAAGGGCGAGTGCCATTTTAACCAATAGCCTCGAAGCTTTAAAAAGTTTTTGCTTAAAACTAGAAAGGCAGGAGCCAATAGAAATTACCGCCGAAGAATTACGGTTTGCGGCCAACAACCTGTCGAAGATTATTGGCAATATTACCGTAGACGATGTTTTGGAAAAAATTTTTAGCCAATTTTGCATAGGCAAATAATCTTTCAAGATTATTCTAGCTTTGCTGTTATTTAAACAACTATTTCAATGTATAACAACAACATTACAATTCATACAGCCGATGATTACCAAAAAATGAGATCGGCAGGCTCTTTAGCAGCAAGAGTGCTCGATTATATTAGCGAATTTGTTGTTCCGGGTGCTACAACCAATGAATTAAACGATTTATGTCATCAAAAAATTATCGAAAACAAGGCGATTCCTGCTCCGCTTAACTATCGCGGGTTTCCTAAGTCGATATGTACTTCGGTAAATCATGTGGTTTGCCACGGCATACCTAGCGAGAAAGTTTTGCAAGACGGCGATATTGTTAATGTCGATGTAACCGTTATTTTAGAAGGTTGGCATGGCGATTCTAGTAGAATGTATTTCGTTGGCAAGCCATCTGTTAAAGCGAAAAAGCTCTGCGAAGTTACATTCGATGCAATGATGATTGGTATAGAGCAAGTAAGGCCGGGTGCCTATCTTGGTGATATTGGTTTTGCCATTCAGTCTTATGTTGAAAAAGCAGGTTTTTCTGTAGTTCGCGACTACTGCGGACACGGCATAGGCAAGGTTTTTCATGCCGAGCCGAGTGTGTTGCATTATGGCAAAAAAAATACAGGGATAATGCTTCAGGAAGGGATGTTTTTTACCGTAGAGCCAATGGTTAACTTTGGTAAATATCAGACAATACTTAGCAAGCACGATGGCTGGACAGTTACCACCAGAGACAAATCCTTATCTGCTCAATACGAACATAGTATTGGTGTTGTTAGCGATGGTTTTGAAATTTTTACTCTATAATTCAAATGCTCAAATTTTAACTTTAATTTTAACTTTTGATGCAAAATATTATTATTTTAATGTTAATTTACTAAATTTTATTTAATTTTACTATGTTGAACTTTTTTTATCGCCCCGTGATGCGGCCAATTATTAAATTTGGCACGATTTTAGCACTAATATTTTTCTCCTTACAACCTTTTAATTGGTATTGTCAATCAAGTAATAGTTGCTTTGGTTTCTACTTTCAAGACATTTGGGAAAAACTGCCAAATTTTGGCCCTAAAGTCAAGGGGGTAATATTGCTAGACACGGTTAATTTGCGAGATGATACTTTCGAGATTTATGCCGAAGAGCCTTTTGTGACTCGTGTATTTTCAACCGACACTCAAGATCTAAATTTTACAGTTAGAAATATTGGCAAGAATGTTGCGAGTTTTAGGGGGCAATTATTGATCGAGCCAAAAAATTTAGAAGAAAAAATCGATATTCGTAAGTGCGACTGCGATTACAATATCAAACTCAAACCGCAGGAAGAAAGAATCTTGAATGTTAAAATTAAAATCGACAGAGAAGTTTTGAAGGAATTACTAATAAATCAGCAGAGCAATCAACAGCCTCAACCCCGTGAAACTTTCTGGTTTAATCGCGATCCTAAGCAAAAACAACAACAGCCCGCACCGCAAGAAGATTCGGAATTTTTAAAAATAACCTATAGAATTAGGCAATATTAACCGCGGTGTCTAGTAAAAAAATTTACTGCCGAATTCTACTGCCACTAATTTTTAACAAAGATTTTACTTATTATTGTCAGCTAAATCAGGCGATTACTATTGGGACGATTGTCGAGGTTGAGTTTGGCAAAAAAAAATTAATCGGGGTAGTTTCTGGCATTATTAATGAAGAAGATTTATTGCCAGATCTGGAGGCTAGCAATTTAACAATTAATCAAATCAAGCCAATCCTGCAAATTGCCCAAGATATTCTTTTTACTTGCGGGCATTTAGAATTTATCGATAAAATTGCTAATTATAATTTAGCAAAAAGAGGGCTTGTTTTTAAGGCTTTTATCAACGGTTATCAATTCTTAAAACCGCCAAAAACAAGCAAAAGCAAAAAGAAAAATGAAAACATAGCTGAAAATACAACTAAAAACACAAGTGAAAATAAAAATGAAAGTCACGGCGAAAGCTTATTAGCCTTTGTTAAAAGCCACAAAGAGCCAAATGCCCATAATATCGATATCGATAAATTTAATCTAAAAACTCTTTCTGTAGCTCAAAAGCAAATTGTTAGCGATATTGCAGAATCGATAACAGCAAAAACCAACAGACCGTTCTTGTTGCAAGGCGTTACTGGCTCGGGCAAAACCGAAGTTTATTTTGCCATTATCGCCGATTTTTTAGCCAATTGCCCGAAGGCTCAGATCTTAATTTTATTGCCCGAAATTTCCCTAACTAGCCAATTAACAAGCCGATTTAGCGATCAATTTGGTTTTGAATTGCCAATTTGGCATTCGAAAATTGGCAAAAAAGATAAACAGCAATTAATTTGCAACATTAACAGCGGTGCCGTTAGGGTTCTTGCTGGTGCCAGATCTGCCTTATTATTGCCATTTGCTAATTTGCAATTAATTATTATCGATGAAGAGCATTCGACTTCCTTTAAGCAAGAAGATGGCTTCTATTTTAATGCCAGAGATATGGCAGTTCTTTATGCTAATCGCCAAAATATCGCCATAATATTGGGCTCGGCAACTCCTTCAATCGAGACTTTACAAAATGTTTATAGTGGTAAATATCAGCTCCTAACTTTGCCCCATCAATATAATTTAAATAATAACAAGATACAAATTATCGATCTAAAAAACCAAAAAATCTCTAAAAGCAAAGCGATATCACCTTCTCTATTGCAACAAATGCAAAAAGTTATTTTGGCAAATAACCAAATTTTACTGTTTTTGAATCGCCGAGGCTATGCCCCGCTAGTTCTTTGCAAGGAATGTGGCGAAAAGCAAAAATGTTCTAATTGCGATTTTCATTTAGTTTTTCATTCCCGTAAGCAAATTTTGTCTTGTCATCATTGCGGTTACTGGCAAAAATTTAGCAAAAATTGTAACTATTGTAATGCCGAAGAAGGCTTGATTCATATTGGTCTTGGCGTGGAAAAGGTCTATGAAGAAGTGGCAAATTATTTTCCCGAGGCAAAAATTGCCCTAATTACCAGCGATAACATCGCTCATAACAACGAAATTATTAGGCTTATCGAGCAGATTCAAAATAAGGAAATAGATATTATTATTGGCACTCAGATGATTACTAAAGGCTACGATTTTAAAGGGCTAGAATTGGTTGCGGTGCTAGATGCCGATGCCTTTTTCTATTCTAGCGAGTTACGGTCAACAGAAAGGGCTTATCAGATGCTAACCCAAGTTATTGGCAGAGTAGGGAGGCACAATATCGAGGGCAAGATAATAATTCAGACTTACAACCCTAAAAACCCCTTGTTGCAACAAATAGTCAATAAGAAACAGCAGGAATTTTATAATCAAGAATTATTGGTCAGATCTAAGCTGAATCTACCGCCATTTAGCAAAATGGCCAAGATTGTTGTTTCGGCGAAAGACCCTATTATCGCCAAAAATTTTGCCGATTTTGTGGCAAAATCTTTTCCTTTCGACAAGAGAATTAGGGTATTTGGCCCTGCTCCAGCAATAATGCAAAAGCTTAAAGGGCATCACCGTTTTATTGTAAATATTACCGTCGACAAAAAAATTAACCTGCAAAAACTAATTAATCAGATCTTGCTGAATCTTGCCATACCAAGATCGGCAAAACTTCATATTGACATCGACCCCATTGAGTAGGAATTTAGCAGTTAATAATCTGACTGTATTTCTCTGAACCTTCGCGAACTTTGCTTTCTCTTTGTGCGAAGGTGATGGTGGGTTAGGGCGGAGTTTCGAGCTTGACAACAAAATTCGCCATTTTACAATTTGGCTTTATAATGCTTGCTCCGTGCCAAGCGGTTAAGGCAGAATGTGGTGTCGGTTTGTCTTATTCTTATCAAACTAAATTGTTTTAAAATGGAAATAAAACTTAAAAGACAATATCGAACTCAATGGGGCAAGATAGTAGAATATAAAGAAGAGCTTGCAAAAAACGGCCTTGTAAGAAAAGTAGTTATTGTTGAGATATTAAATCATAAAGGTGCAAAAAACCCGACCGCAACAATAAAAATTAGCAACTTAAAAAGAGAAGATGATTTTATGTGCGGTCTTGAAGATAATGCAAAAGAGATAGCAGATGCTTTAGATAAAATGTGGGATAGGGTAGTATTCTTTGCCGAACATTTTAAGGGCTTGCCTTGCGGTTTTTCTTATGTTGAAAAAGTAGAAGATAAATATTATTACAAGCTACTCCGAGGCTTCCACGAAACCGAAGAATGTTATGATTTGCTAATGGAAAGATATGCACGGCAAGTTGGACTGCATCATCAAGACACTGCCGACATTGCTAATTTAACTAGAGTAATTGGCTTGGTTATTGAAAATTCTAATAAAAAGAACGAAGATGCCGAATTTATTAATTTCTGCAAAAACGACAACGACTATTTAAATGACTATTGTTGCAAAGACAAAGAGCATTACATTGGCTACTTAAATGATATGATCGCAGAAATCGATATTAACGACAAAATGATAGAAATCATTAACAACTTTAACAAGATAATGCCAGAGCCAATCCAAGGCAGTGAGGTAGAAAAACTGCAACATTTTATCTTTATGATTGATAAAATTGCCGATGCTAAAATAAAAAAACAACAGAATTAGAAAATGCGGATCGTCTCCGGCTTGACAACAAAATTTTTAACTTAAAATAAATAATAAAATGGCATTCTTTGGAATAATAATTTATCTGCTTAGCAATATTTGGGTAGTTTTAGGCTTGTTCTTACTATCATTCTTAATCTGGAAAAAGATACAATAATGCTAACTTAGTTCCGGCTTGACAACAAAATTCCCCAATTTACAATTTATTCGAGAGTGTGTAGTTTTAAAGCTACGTTCCGGCTTGACAACAAAATTCCCCAATTTACAATGGGTTTTGACAAAAAAAACATTGTAAAAAGGTTCCGGCTTGACAACAAAATTCCCCAATTTACAATTCTTATCAGTCTTTTAAATCAAATCACCTAGTTCCGGCTTGACAACAAAATTCCCCAATTTACAATTTAATCAACAAGCAATTGACGATCTTGTAAGTTCCGGCTTGACAACAAAATTCCCCAATTTACAATCAAAAAATTTTTGATAAAATCCTTGATAAAGTTCCGGCTTGACAACAAAATTCCCCAATTTACAATTTAATCGACATCGGCAGAATTACCAACCTGTTCCGGCTTGACAACAAAATTCCCCAATTTACAATAATGTAATTCTCATCCCTTTCCACTCTTTTGTTCCGGCTTGACAACAAAATTCCCCAATTTACAATAGGAAAGCTGGAATTTTCTAACTCCAACAAGTTCCGGCTTGACAACAAAATTCCCCAATTTACAATTTGGCGGTGTCACGGGCAAAACTGGCAATGAGTTCCGGCTTGACAACAAAATTCCCCAATTTACAATTAGATTATCTATTTTTTATTAACCAATTTTGTTCCGGCTTGACAACAAAATTCCCCAATTTACAATAAAAGTTGGCTGTGTCTTGGTCGCCGTTTTGTTCCGGCTTGACAACAAAATTCCCCAATTTACAATAGAAATGCTGGATGCAATTGACGATGCGGCGTTCCGGCTTGACAACAAAATTCCCCAATTTACAATTACAAAAAAACAACAAAAACTATTAACTGAGTTCCGGCTTGACAACAAAATTCCCCAATTTACAATAATTCGCTTAACCTAGAAAAAACCATATTAGTTCCGGCTTGACAACAAAATTCCCCAATTTACAATTGATTTATTTAACCAGCAAAGATTGTTTTAGTTCCGGCTTGACAACAAAATTCCCCAATTTACAATCTAGATTTATTGTTGTTGCTAGAGAAATGTGTTCCGGCTTGACAACAAAATTCCCCAATTTACAATTTTAACCCAAACGATAAGAATGACCCTACCGTTCCGGCTTGACAACAAAATTCCCCAATTTACAATTATTTTTCATTTGAATTTTATTTAAATAAAGTTCCGGCTTGACAACAAAATTCCCCAATTTACAATGCACCTCCGCCCCGCCCCCCTTTTTAGCTCGTTCCGGCTTGACAACAAAATTCCCCAATTTACAATAGAGTCGGAGCGGAGCTAATATTATCTAGGGCTGATGCCGTTTTAGGCAAGGAAAAAACTGCAATTTTTTGCTAAAAAAATTGCAGTTTTTTTGTTTTTTTTAAAAAATTGTCAATAAGATGATTTTGTTTTTGTTAATTAATTATCGAAAATTTGGGCAGGGTTATTGAAATTGCTAATTCGCAGGCAAGATTAAGCCTTTTTCGCGGGTTTCTAGTGGTAAAAATTGGCGAAGAGCAAAGTCGGATACCTCTCGATAATATTGATTCTTTAATCATTAACCCCACAGGGCTTAGCATTACGAGTAATTTAATAAATCAATTACTCGATCATCGGGTTTTGATTATTTTATTAGGCAATAATTATAGTCCAAAAGCAATAATACAGCCAGTCAACAGCCATTATCTACAAAAAAACAGGCTAGAATTGCAAATTAAGGCAAGTAAGCCGTTAAAAAAACAATTATGGCAAAATATCGTTAGGCAAAAAATTGCCAATCAAGGCAAAATATTAGCAAAAAACAAGATCGACGAGCCCGCAAAACAACTGCTAGAATTGGCAAAAAAAGTCGATTCTGGCGACAAAAATAACAGCGAAGCCTTTGGGGCAAGAATCTATTGGCAAAATCTTTTTATCAAGAGTCTCGACGGAGAAAAATTTATTCGTAGTGCCGAAGATGTTTCGCCACTTAATTCGATGCTTAATTATGGCTATGCAATTTTACGATCTGCAATGGCAAGAGCGGTTTTTTTGACTGGGCTAAACCCAAGTTTAGGTATTTTTCATTGCAATCAGCAAAATGCCTTTTGTTTAGTCGACGATCTAATCGAGCCCTTTCGCCCAGTGGTCGACGATGTCGTTTTGGCAATATATCAGGAAAATCAACAAATTACAGAACTAGATGCCAAAATTAAATCTCGATTAGTAGCAATATTAGAAATTGCCATTAATTTACCAGAAGGTAGTTTTTCTTTGGCTTTAACGATGCAAAAATTTGCTCAATCTTTTGCATTAAGCCTCGAAAATTCTGCTGTGGAATTGATTGAAATTGATATTGCAAATAATTTGTAAGCAAATGTTAAAATAGGCTATATTGCTTAGGATTTGCCATAGCAACAGGCTTTTCCTTGCCGTAAAAAGTAATGATATTGCTATATTGCTTGTCGGTAAAAGTAAGGATCTGAATTTTGCCCTGAGCGGGAATGATTGCCTCGATTTTCTTAATGTATTTATTGGCTATTTCTTTATTCTGGCAAAATTTTTGATAAACCGAAAATTGCACCATTTCAAAGCCAAAATCAAGAAGATAGTTGCGGAATTTGCTAGCGGTTTTTCTTTGGTTTTTGGTAAGAACGGGTAGGTCGAAAATAACTTGAAGCCACAAAGTTCTGTAAATAGATAGCGGATAGTTAATTAGCAATTAGATTAAGCCGATTAAAAACAATTAGACAATGTAAAGAGATGGGCAGAAAGCCAAGCCAGAAAGCTAAGCCAGAAAGCCAAGATTTAAAGCCAAGATTTAAAGCTATAATCTGGAAAGCTAACATATTTTGCCAATAATATTTGCTAATAATAGAAGGGGCAAAGCGAACTTTACCCCTAATCTGATGAGCTAACTAGAAACTAGTTGCTCTTGTTACCAGCTTGACAACAAAATTCCCCAATTTCGTTTGTTTCTCAAAACTAAAATTAAATTTTTATTTTGCAACTACATTTTATTGATTTCTTAAATTTTAAAATGTTAAATTCAACCGATGGTAATAAATTATTAACGAACCAAATAAAATGCAAAATTATAACAGCAATAAAGCAATAAAATATCGCTTAGGTCTAGATTTAGGCACTAACTCGATTGGCTTTGCTTTAGTGGCAATTGATAGCAATAAAAATGCCAATAAAATTATCAAAACTGGGGTTAGAATTTTTAGCGATGGTCGCAACCCTAAAAACAAAGAGCCTCTTTCGGTTGCCAGAAGGAATTTTCGTGGAGCAAGAAGAAACCGCGATCGCAAAATTTGCCGTAAAAAAATTATTATCAATTATCTAATTAGCCTAGGTTTATTGTCGCAAGAAGAAAGTGAAAGGCAGGCATTAAAAAACCTTTGCCCTTATATTCTACGAGATAAGGCAGTAAGAGAGCCAATTAGCAAGGAAGAATTGGCAAGAATTATTATTAATCTAGCTCAAAGAAGGGGTTATTTAAGCAATAGCAAAGAAAAAAGCAAAGAAGACGGTGTGGTGCTAAAAGCAATAGCAAAATTTGAACAATTATTGAAAGATGGCAAAAGCCTTGGACAGGTTCTTTATCAATTAAAGCAAGAAGGCAAAAGGGTTCGCAGTGTGTCGCTTAAAAATGAAAGCAATAAAGATTCAAAAAAAGATGCCAAAAATATAGATATTGAAGATGATGAAAATGCCAATAAAACAAAGGCTGGCAATGATAATAAAGAATTAGAAAATATTGTTAGAATTGGCAGAGCTTCTTATGTTAAAGAATTTGAAGCAATCAAAAAGTTTCAACAGCAAAATTTTAGCCTCACTGCCGAGCAATGGCAAAAAATTCAAGACTTATTATTTTACCAAAGGCCGTTAAAAGAACAAGAAATTGGCAATTGTCGTTTTATTAATAAATTTAACAATTTGCCAGATTGGGCAAAAGACGAGCTAGCAAAATACTCTGCTGAACAAAAGAAAATTGGCAAGAGAGAGCCAACAGGATTGCCACGGGGCTATTTGGCAATGCCAAGCTATTGTAATTTTGCATTATGGAGCCAAGTTGTTAATTTAAAGCTAAAAAACGGCGACGAAAGATATGGTAAGACGATTTTTCTAACTAATAAAGATCGCAATTTGCTATTTCTACAATTGCAAAATAAAAAAGAGATTACTCTTGAAAATTTCCGCAAAACTATCGATTTTACTCAAAAAGAATATGTTGAATTTGGGCTCGATCGAGGTAATAGCATTTTTCATTTAACCAAAAATAATCAAAATAACGAAGAAAAAGAGCAGAAAAAAATCGCAGGAAATTTAACCAATATTGAACTCAGTAACGAAAAAAAATATTTTGATTTTGCCGTAAAGTGGCAAGAATTAGCTTTGGCAGAAAAATTGGCAGAACAAGATGAAATAGTTAAATTTTTACTCGAAGCAGATAGTGAAAAAGAAATTTATGATAAAGCGATAAAAGATTGGGACTGTAGCAAGGAAGCCTCGGATGCAATTAGCAAGATTGACATTGGGCAATTTAAAAGCGGAGTTGGTGATTTATCTGTGGCAATGTGCCGTAATTTATTTATTACAATGAAAGATAATCACTGCTTATATAACGAGGCGATGTTATGCCTAGGTTTCCATCATAGCGATAAAAAAAGCAATGTTTTAACAACAGATTTGGCCGAAAAGCTAGAATATTATGGCAAAGTAATACCTGCCAGTGTTATTGGGGCAGGGAAAAGCACAGCAAGCGAACAAGATGAATATGGCAAAATTGCTAATCCAACGGTGCATATTACTCTAAACCAGCTTCGTAAGGTGGTAAATGAAATTATTGCCGATTTTGGTAAGCCGAGCGAAATTAATATCGAGCTTGCCCGCGACCTTAAAAGAAGTAAAAAGGAAAAAGCACGAATTGAAACACAAAATAGTGCAAATGAAAAAAATAACAAAGCAATAAAAGCAGAATTTGGTGAGAATTGCGATTTAATGAAAATTAAATTATTGCAAGAAGCAGATTTTTGCTGTGTTTATTGCAGTGCAAAAACCAGCAAAACAGAGCTAATTAACGGCTATTGCAGTTTTGAAGTTGAGCATATTTTGCCATTTTCACGAACTTTTGACGATAGTTTTAACAATAAAACTATTGCTTGCAGACGATGCAATCAAATAAAAGGCAATAAAACCCCGGCCGAGCTTTGCGATGGTAGTAATGAATTTAGCCTCGAAAATATTCGACTCGGATTGAATGAAAAACTACAAAAAAAGGCTTGGCGATTTCTTCCTGATGCCATAGCAAAATTTACCAAAGATAATAGCTTTATTGCCCGCCAACTTAACGATACCCGATATATTTCTAGGATTGCCAGAGAATATTTGGCAACAATTTGCCCAGAGAATCAGATTAACATTATCAACGGGGCAACTACCGCAATGATCCGTAAAGATTTACAATTAAGCCAGATATTGCAAGAATTAACCGCTAAAGATTTAAGCGAACTACAAAGAGTAAGCAAAAAAGCATCGATAGAAGACGAGCAAGAAGGCGAGCAAGAAGACGAGCAAGAAGATGGGCAAGAAGAAGATGGCAGTAGCAATGGTAAAGCTGTGGAAAATAAAGCCGATGACAGCAAAAAAAAGAGAGATGATCACCGTCATCATGCAGTTGATGCCATTGTTATTGCAATGGTTAATAATAGTTTTTTACAAAAATTTGCTAATGCTGTTGGCGAGATAAAAGGTTCTAATAGCAGTGTCGATTTAAAAAATTTGCATAAGGAAGTTGCTAAAAAAGCTCCAGATTTAACTTACGAAAATTTTGCCAATGAAGTTAAGGAAAATTTGGCTCAATTAGTGGTTTCGCACCGAGTTTCGCACCGTCTTAATGCTGAATTATTTGATTCGGGCGGGCATTACGGCATATTGGCAAAAAAAGAACCGGGTGTTGGCAATAAAATTAAAGAAAAAGGTTTTGGTGCAATTACTTTTGCCGATATTGAAAAAATTGCTGTTGAAGATATTGAAATTGCCAATTTTTTAACCGATTTTTTTGAAAAAAACCCCGATTTAAAAACCGAAGATAAATTAGATGGATTAGCAAAAAACAAAGCTAAAAAAGCCTTAGTTAAAAAAGCCTTGGCAGAAAAATTTCCCGATCTAGAAAAGATTCGATATTATCAAAATGCTCTAAAAAACCTTCGTGGCAAAGGTAAGCTAGAAGCCGATAAGACTGCAGTAATAATCAGCCATGGTAAAGATTTAGAGCATCGTAAGGCAATTTTGCCAGCTAGTAATTTTGCAATTTCTTTATGGGAGATTCCGCCACATTTGGGTAAGGAAAAATCTTATCACACAATAGTTTCGAGCAATGCCGAGCTTATGTCTTGCTATCCGCTAGTAAAAGACCAAACAACCGGCCTTCGCTACTTCGATAAATCAAAAAAAGGAAAAGTTCTTAGCGAATATAGTAAAAATAAAGCAGAAATTATGGCAAAGATTAAACCGCACCCATCGGCTAAATTAATCATTATGCTTTCTCGTGGCGACAGTGTTTCGATGATTAGACAAAATAGAACAATTATTGCAAAAGTTACGACTATAAGAGCGGATAAGTGGGTTGGATGTGAGTTTAACCGTAGCAAAGGAGTGGATATTGGTGGATTTACACTAAAGAAAGAGATAATTGACGAGAAGAAAATCAAAAAAATTGCGGTTTCGCCAATTGGTAAGGTTTTTGGGGTGGCTTAGCTATTTTGCAGTTATTTGGTAAATATTAGTCTGGCAATTGTCGTTTCGCCTCGTTGATTTGTAAGGGCAAGAGGTGCCTTGCTAAGAAATTCCTGTTAATATTGATTTTATTGCTCTCGGATCCTGCAACTTGTGCGGAAGTGACGGTGTGGGGAATGTCCGTTACTAACTCAACTCCCGCGACTTCGCGGCGAAGGTGGTGGTGGGTTATGGCGGAGTTTCGAGCTTGACGACAAAATTCGCCATTTTACAATGCCGGTTAATTTGACCTGAAATTTTCCCTTAGTAATATTATTACTGGGAAATATTATTACTGGGAAATATTATTGCTGGATAAATTTCTATTAAATAAACAAAACTTCGCAATCTAAGAAAAACAGCATGAGAACTAACAATCATTATCTCTTAAAATTACTATCAAACCATAATGTCACTTTCTTTATTCCGCCATATCAGAGAAATTACGAATGGGGCGAAGAGATGTGGGAAATCTTATATAAAGATATAGAAAAAATTGCAAATAATATCGATTTAGAGCATTTTTTTGGCACGGTTATTTATTATGCCGAGAGTGGGCAAATTTTAGGACAGCCAGAAACATATATCTTGATTGATGGTCAGCAGAGGCTAACAACAGCAATGCTGTTTTTAATTGCCGTTCGCGATTGTTTAACTGATGATAATTTAAAAAATTATATCGATTCTGAATATCTGAAAAATAAGAATGTTAGCGGAGGCGGAGATAATACAGAATATAAAATTAAATTAAAACAAGTTGAAAAAGATTGGGAGGCATATAAAAAGATTATATTGGGCGAAGATTTAGAGGATATTGATAAAAAATCAAATGTTTTCAAGAGTTATAAGTTCTTCAAATCAAAACTGGAAAAGTTAGAGCAGAATAAAGTAGAAGATTTAGTTAATAAGGGGTTAATGAAATTCAACATTGTCACAATTCAGCTTGAGCCAGAAAAAAATTCTTGGGAAAAGCCACAAGAGATTTTTGAGAGCATGAATTCACTTGGAAAGCCATTATCGCTTGCAGATCTGGTAAGAAATTACCTTTTTCTTGGGAAATCTTCCGATAAACAAAATAGCTTGTACCGTAGTTACTGGCTAAAGATTGAGAAAAATTTATCGGGTGATGACAATGTTTTTTCTACATCGGCTTTTATTCGTGACTATATGCAGTTGATTGATGCTACAAGCTATAAGAAAGCGACGGACACGAACCATAAAGAACTTTATCGCGAATTTAAAGACTTATTCGATTCTGAAGATAGTGAAAATATGATTAAAGACTTGGCTAGCTATTCTAAGGAATATGGAATTTTGGCGGGCTATAAATCTAGTGGCAACAGTCAAATTGACTTAAAAATTGAAGATATAAAAAAAATTAAATCATCCGGATTTTATTCTTTTATTTTAGGTCTTTTATATTTAAGAGCAGAAAAAAAATTAGATGACAACGATACTTTGGCAATTTTAGATGCAATTTTTATTTACACTTTTCGTAGAAGAATTTTGAAACTGACACAAGGAGAAAATAAGGATATTCCTTTGTTGGTCAAATATTTTGAAGATTTAATTTCTTCTAAAGATAAAAGAGCAAAAATGCTAGAGATTCTATCAAACCAGCAACATGCATTAAGATTGCCGAACGATAATGAAATCAAAGATTTGCTGTTGAGTGAAAAATCTAATTTTTACAATTTTGATAGCGGAAAATTTTTACTGAGTTTAATTGAGGAAAATTTAACGAAAAGTCGCCCCGTTATAGAAAAAAACTTACAATGCGAGCATATTATGCCCCAAACTTTAAATGAAGCTTGGAAAGGTAGTCTTGGACAGAATCATCAAGATATTCACGATAACTATTTAAATAATATAGGAAACCTAACTTTAATTCGTCATAATGGCGAGCTAGGGAACAGTGCTTTCGGCAATAAAAAAGAGATTTATGCAAATAATGCGGGTATGCAAATTGCTAAAGATAAAATTGTTACTGAGCAAAATTGGGGCGAGGGGCAAATTAGAGCTAGAGCTAAATATTTAGTTGAAATTCTTACCGAGAAAGTTTTGCCTTTAAGTGATGTATTAAAAACCAGCAACAATTATTCTGCCGAAAAAAGAAGCTCTAGGAATAAATTATCTTTTAAAAGTTTAGGCCTAATTGGCAAAACAATTACCTACTTTGATGATACAAATATTGTTGCCGAAGTTGTTGATGACAAACTTTTAAAATTTGAAAATACAACTTGGAGATTGTCGCCACTAACCGGCAGAATTGAGACAAAAAAAGAGCGAAGAAATAGTTCTGGAGCTTATTGGGGAGTAGATCATTGGACTTATGAAGGAAAAACTCTTAAGGAATTAATGAGTCAGATTAAAAACGATGAAGATGAATTTGATGAAGATGAATTTAATGAAAACGAGTTGGAATAATTGCTGTAACAATCAGAAAAGCCTCTCTGCAATCTAGATAATTTAACAATAATTATCAATTTATTTTATTGCTCTCGATCCTGCAACTTCGTGCAAGGGCAACAATGTGTGTGCGAAGATGACGGTTGCGGTTAGTTTTCGATATTACTAAAAGCTTCGATTTTGCAGGTTTCTACCTTAAAAAAGAGGCAATTGATTTGGTGTCAAGTTGTTTTTTAGAAATTTGCTAATCATTATAAGATTTTACTTGATTTTTTTACTATATTGCTAAAAATTGCAATTTTATAGAGCCGATGCGGTTTTTGCCGATTCGTTTTTGCCGATGTGGTTTTTATTTTAAAATCCTAATCTGTTGTTTTCTGCCCGATTCCTATTTTTGCCAAATATTTATCAGGGACTTTAATAAATTTTTAACTAATCTCTACTGGAGGAAGATGTCATCACTTACAAAAATTTTTTCGGCCTTTTCTTTGTCGTCTAAAGATATCGCTATCGATTTAGGGACTGCAAATACTTTGGTCTATGCCAAAGGTCAGGGTGTGGTGTTAAACGAGCCCTCTGTTGTTGCGGTAATTAATGAGCATGGTAAAATTATCCCTTGTGCTTTTGGCACGGCGGCAAAAATGATGTTAGGCCGCACTCCCGCCAAAATCGAAGCAATTCGCCCGCTTAAAGATGGTGTAATTGCCGATTTCCGTGTTGCTGCCGAGATGATTAAGCATTTTATTCGAGAAGTGAACCCTAGTCGTAGTTGGTTCGGCCCAATGATTATAATTTGTGTGCCTTCCGGGTCTACTCCGGTTGAGCGAAGAGCAATTCAAGATGCGGCAGAAGGGGCGGGTGCCAATGAGGTGTTTCTAATTGAAGAGCCAATGGCCGCGGCAATTGGGGCAAATCTTCCCGTAACCGAGCCCACAGGGTCGATGATCGTCGATATTGGCGGTGGCACTACCGAAGTTGGTATTTTATCACTTGGTGGCATCGTTTATTCGCGATCTGTTCGTGTTGGTGGCGACAAAATGGACGATGCAATTATTTCCTACATTCGCCGTTATCATAATTTGCTAATTGGCGAATCTACTGCCGAAAGAATCAAGAAAAACATTGGCGCCGCATTTCCGCCAGAAGATGGCGACGGATCGACAATAGAAGTTAAAGGCAGAGACCTTGCTAATGGTATACCCAAAGAAATGATTCTCACCGAAAGGCAAATTTCCGAAAGCCTAATGGAGCCGGTAGAACAAATTGTCGATGCCATTAAAGTTGCACTAGAATGCACTCCGCCAGAACTATCTTCCGATATTGTTGAAAGAGGTATTGTTTTAAGCGGTGGCGGGGCATTGTTAAAAAATCTTGATGTGGTGATTAAGCAGGCAACGGGCCTGCCAGTATTTGTTGCCGACAACCCCTTATTATCTGTGGTTAATGGCTGTGGAAGAGTGTTAGAAAATTTCAATATGTTCCGCCCAACCTTATTCCGCCAAGACTAATCACTAATATTATCTAATTATATACTGTAATGCACCAATATCGCACTCATAATTGTTCTGTTCTTAATGTTAAAAATTCCCAAGAGGTTGTAAAACTTTCTGGCTGGGTTCATTCAAAAAGAGATCACGGCAGTCTTATTTTTATCGATTTACGAGATCATTACGGCATCACTCAAATCGTTGTCGATTCCGCTAATACTAGCCTCGATATCAATGAAATTGCCAAAATTAAATTAGAATCGGTTGTTACAATAATAGGAAAAGTGGTAAAAAGGGTTGCGGAAGCAATTAATAACAATATTCCTACTGGTGAAATAGAGGTTTTAGTTGACAGTCTAATTGTTGAATCTTTGGCAGAGCAAATTCCGTTTCAAGTGAATGACGACAGCAATTACCCCGAGGAGCTTCGTTTAAAATACCGCTTCCTAGACTTAAGGCGAGAAAAAACCCATCGTAATATTGTGTTGCGAAGTAAAGTAATTGCATCAATCAGAGACTTTATGCATCGCAATGGCTTCCTAGAATTCCAAACCCCAATACTTACCGCTTCATCGCCAGAAGGTGCCAGAGATTATTTGGTTCCGAGTCGTTTAAACCCCGGTAAGTTTTATGCTTTGCCACAAGCTCCACAGCAATTTAAGCAATTATTAATGGTTGCGGGTTTCGATCGTTATTTTCAAATCGCCCCCTGCTTCCGCGATGAAGATTTGCGGGCAGATCGATCGCCAGAATTCTATCAGCTAGATATCGAAATGTCTTTTGTTACTCAAGAAGATGTTTTTGCCGTGGTCGAGCCTTTAATGTATTGGGTTTTTAACCAATTTGGCTCAAAAAAACTTGCCGATCCAGAAGGGCAAAAATTTACCAGAATCCCATATAATCAGGCAATGTTGCAATATGGCATAGATAAGCCAGATTTGCGAAATCCGCTAATTATTAGCGATGCAACAGCAATATTTGCTAATTCAGGCTTTACTATTTTTGCCAATGCAATTAAAAGCGGGGCAAAAGTTAGGGCAATTCCTGCTCCTAAAACCGCTAATCAACCCCGATCTTTCTTCGACAAAACCATAGAATTTGCTTGTTCGCAAGGTGCCAAAGGTTTGGCTTATATCATTTTCGACGACGAAATGCAGGCCAAAGGCCCAATTGCTAAATTACTAAATAAAGATCAGCTTAATCAAATAGTCGAGCAAAATAACCTTAAGGCAGGAGATAGTGTTTTCTTTAGTTGTGGCAACGAAAGTGAAGCGGCAAAAATTGCCGGACAGGTTCGTATTCGCTTAGGGCAAGAGCTTAATCTTATCGATAATAATATTTATAAATTTTGCTGGATTGTCGATTTCCCAATGTTCGAGCTTAATCATGAAACGGGCAAAGTTGATTTTTCTCACAACCCTTTTTCAATGCCACAAGGTGGGATCAATGCCCTAGAAACCCAAGATCCGCTTACAATTAATGCTTTTCAATACGATATCGTTTGTAACGGTGTCGAGCTTTGTTCTGGAGCAATCAGGAATCACAAGCCAGAAATCATGTATAAGGCCTTTGAAATTGCAGGATATGGCGCCGAGGTTGTCGAAAAACAATTCGGGGCAATGTTAAATGCCTTTAAATATGGTGCCCCGCCACATGGCGGTCTGGCTCCCGGAATAGATCGGATCGTTATGTTATTAGCCGACGAGCCAAATATTCGCGAGGTTATTCCTTTTCCAATGAACGGTAAGGCTCAAGATTTAATGATGAATGCCCCCGCCAGTATTACAGAAAAGCAGTTAAAAGAATTGCATCTAAAATTAAATCAAAAAATCGAGACTAAATAGCGGTAAAGTAAAAGTTTTTTCAAAATATTTCTATTGGTAAAAATATCATTTTACAACCATAATTTAATGGCAAAATAATTAAATAAATGTCTAATAAAGTAAATAATAAGCTAAATAAAGCCAAGCAAAAACCAATAAATAGCACGATGCTATTAGGTGCAGATATTTCTAACGAATTTGCCAATAAGAAAGAACTGGTCAAGCAAAGCAAAATAGCGAAAAATAAATTAAATTTTACCGATAATCTTGCTGAAAACTTTACTGGAAACTTTACTAACAAGGAGGGTGATGCAACAATTCTGCAGGTCGTCGACAACCCTCATATTGATTGCAATTATATTATAAGATTTACTTGCCCCGAATTTACTTCGATTTGCCCAATTACTTCTCAGCCAGATTTTGCTCACTTAATTTTCGATTATGTGCCAAATAAGAAAATTGTCGAAAGCAAATCTTTAAAACTTTACTTACATTCTTTTCGCAACCACGGAGCTTTTCACGAAGATTGCACCATTAAAATTGCCAAAGACCTTATCGCCATAACCAATGCCAAATGGCTAAGAATTGCGGGTTATTGGTATCCTCGTGGTGGCATTCCAATCGATATTTTTTATCAACAGGGAGAATTGCCAAAAAATACTTTTGTCCCCGAGCTTAATGTTGCCAATTATCGCGGTCGAGGCTAGATTAAGCATTTTCCCAGATTAAACATTTTTTTAGTACTTTTTTATTTAACAATTTAATATTTAATAATCATGACACTTATCGCCAATTCTCTTGCCAATATTAAAGCTTCGCCAACTATTGCCGTGGCAATGAAAGCCGCAGAACTTAAGGCTCAAGGCAAAAATATTATTTCCCTTGGTATGGGCGAGCCAGATTTCGACACTCCCAATAATATCAAAGATGCGGCAATTAATGCTATAAAAAAAGGCGATACCAAATATACTGCGGTTGACGGCACTGCAGAATTAAAAAAAGCCATTATCAATAAATTTGCCCGCGAAAATCAGCTAGAATATCAGCCAAATCAAATTATCGTTAGCACTGGGGCAAAGCAAGTAATTTACAATGCCTTAATCGCCACAATTAACTCGGGAGACGAAGTAATTATTCCTGCTCCTTATTGGGTTTCTTACCCCGATATGGTTTTGCTTGCTGGGGGCAAGCCTGTAATTGTCGAAACAAGTGCAAGCAATAATTTTAAAATGACTCCTAGCGATTTAGCAGGAAAAATTACCGCAAAAACCAAATGGCTCTTGCTTAATTCGCCAAGCAACCCAACTGGTGCTTGTTATGATGCTAGCGAGTTGCACGAATTAGCCTTAGTTTTGAAAGAACACCCTAATCTTTACATCTTATGCGACGACATCTACGAGCATTTAATTTTCGATAATCTAAAATTTACCACATTGCCACAATTAGTTCCAGAACTTAAGTCTCGTTGTTTAGTTGTGAATGGGGTTTCTAAAGCATATGCCATGACGGGTTGGCGAATTGGCTATGGAGCAGGCGATGCCAAGCTTGTTAAAGCCATGGCGGTAATTCAGTCGCAGAGTACTTCTAGCCCTTGCTCTATTAGTCAGGCCGCATCGGTCGAAGCCCTAAACGGCAATCAAGATTATGTTGTTAATAGTAAAAAGGTTTTTGAAAAAAGACGAAATTTGGTTGTTGATGCCCTTAATAATATCGATGGCATAAAATGCAATAAGCCAAATGGTGCCTTTTATGTTTTTCCGTCTTGCCTTGGCTTATATGGCAAAAAAACTACAGCAGGTAAAGTTATAAATGACGACAACGATTTTGCGAGTTACTTGCTTGAAGAAGCTTTGGTTGCCGTGGTTCCGGGTGTTGCTTTTGGTGCTAGTGGGTTTTTCCGGATCTCTTATGCTGCATCGGAAGAGTTTTTGCTTGATTCTTTAAATCGCATCAAAATCGCTTGCACTAAACTTAGCTAAAAATGCTTGCGGTTATTGATATTGGCAATAGCAATATTGTTTTGGGAATATTCGAGGGCAATTTTCTGGTTGCTAAATCTCGCTTTGAAACCCGTCTTAGTCAATCGGCAGACGATTATGCTATCGAAATAGTAGAATTTTTACTGATGGCAAAAATCAATATTGCCGGGATTCATTCTTGGGCTGTTGCCTCGGTGGTGCCAAACCTTATTAGTATCGTGGAGCAGGCAGTTAAAAAAATTAGCAGTGATTGCGGTATTTCAAAGGATTCTGCCAATAAGCAAATTTTAATCATTAATCAATGTCGCCCCAAATTGCCAATCAATATTGCTTTAAAAAATAAAGAAGAAGTTGGGGTCGATCGCCTGATTAATGCCATTGCGGGCTATCATTATTTTGGTGGCAATCTAATTATTATCGATTTTGGCACCGCAACAACTTTCGATGTTGTTGGCAGTAAAGGCGAATATCTGGGCGGTGTTATTGCCCCCGGTCTTAATTTGTCGCTTAAAGCATTATATGAAGCAACTGCACAATTGCCAAAGATTCAGCCGAAAGCTCAAAAAAATGTTATCGGTAAAAATACTTTCGAAGCTATGAACTCGGGAGTTTATCATGGCTATTTGGCTATGATAAATGGTCTGTGCTCTAAGATAGACCTAGAATTAAAGGCTAATTATCTTAAAAATGGTAATAATATCGCAAGCGATAGCCCGTTTATTGCTAGTCGTAAAATCATTACGGGAGGCGTTGCCGAAATTTTTAAAAACGATCTTTCTGTAACCGAAAGCGAGCAAGAATTTCTTAGCGATTCTTCATATGATAAAATTATCCATTGTGCCAATCTAACCCTAGATGGCATAAGAATTGTAAGCAATAATCTTTTATTGCATAAAATAGCCAATTTGCAAAATTAACTGTTGCATAATAATTTTTTGTTTTTAGTATTTTTATTTCTAGTCTATATCGCGGGGTAGAGCAGCCCGGTAGCTTGTCAGGCTCATAACCTGAAGGTCGTTGGTTCAAATCCAGCCCCCGCAACCAATTTAATTGAAAAATTCATTTTACTTACAAAATAATTCTTAAAATCGCTTCTGGCAGATACTTCTGCTCATTTTCGGTTAAAGGAATATCTACATTTGCTTAAATTAAATAAATTAACTCTAAGCTTCAACTTTTTCACAAAACATAATCTTCAAGGCATAATCTTTCTGATTTATTGCGGGAAAGTAATTAATTTTATTACCGTAGATCCTTAACTCCGTGCGGAGGTGACAAGGGAGGGAGTGCAGGATGACGGTGGGGTGAGTGTTTCTATTAATAATAATACTTGCTTTGCGATTATGGATACTCGCGACTTCGCAGAAAAGATAACGAGTATTTCCAACCCGCCCCCAAGATTCTATTTTCTGGGGGATGGTCGCAGAGCCAACTTGTTGGCGATGCGGGGCGGGGTAAGTAATGTTTTTAACAAAATTAGGGCTAAAGTTGTGATGGGTTTTTTGACCCCTCCTTCGAAATTGCTAGCAAGCTAGCTACTCAATTTCTTTTAATTATAGCATTATGTTTTCTGACCCCTCCCAAATTTGCTAGCAAGCTAGCAAATTTACCCTCCCGGGAGTGGGAGGGTTGTTAGATCGAGTTTTATTGCCGTAAAATCGCCCCCCGTCTTAACCTTCGCACAAGCAAAGCGAAGTCGCAGGATCTATTGATTTTATTGCTCTGGACCCTGCGACTTCGCGCAGGGTGACAAGGGAGATCTCGCAGGGTGACAAGGGAGATCTCGCAGGGTGACAAGGGAGGTCGCGGAAGATGACGGGTTTCTCCAACCCTCCCACTCCCGGGCACTGTTATTTTAGTGTTGCCATAGTAAATTTCTGTTAAAAAAGAGTTTTAGGGTGGTGTCTAGCATCTCTAATGTTTTGGAAAATCTTTTGGTTTTGCGATTGAATCTGACAAGATTATCTCTGATGCTACTATTTGACGATTCTATCAAGTGAGTCTCTTTTTTGGTGATGATATGAGGCTCTGCCACACCAAATCTTTCACACCAAATCTTTTAAATGCAATATCGTAGCAACTATTGGCATCGGTGCAGATTTTAACGATATTGGGAACAATGTTTTTTACTTGGAGATATAAATTAGTTGCGGCCCTTAAGCTTGTGATCCATAATTCCCCACAACCGTCACCTCCGCGACTCCTCCGTCGTCACCTTCGCGCCCCCACCTTGTCACCCTGCGCCCCCACCTTGTCACCCTGCGCGAAGTCGCAGGGTCTAGAGAAAGTAAATACATTTTAGCGAAGTGATATTTAATATTGATTTTATTACCATGGATCCTGCAACTTCGCAAGCTTCCGTGCAGGATGACGATGTGGGGCAGATCCTGCAACTTCGCGCGGAGGTGACGGTGGGGTGAGTACGAAGATAACGACTGGGGCGGTTTTACAGCAATAAATAGCACACTTCATTCGGCAACAAGGGGTTTCAACCCCTTGTCTCGTCACGATGACGGACGGAAAGAGATCGACT
>CAMAYG010000018.1 GCA_945862535.1 Rickettsia typhi
GGACATAATCTTCGCCTAATCCTAAATCACATCAGGAAATTGCTAAAACTTGGAAAACTGGGGAAATTTTTGGCTCAAATTTTACTTCATCTGTTGGAGATTTTTTGCCAAAAACTTATCAGTTTGGAAAATGTTGAGAATGGGAAGTGAGTTCTTTAGCGTGGACTAGATAGCAACTGTTTTTTGCCAACTTATTAGGCAGTGTTACTTGTAAGTTGGTTTTATGATTTTTTCTGGAGTCTTTTGGTTTTCTTGCTAGTCTTTATTGGTTGTTTTTTTGCTATCTATCATCTCGATTCGCATTGTAGCATTGTTAATTAAGCCTTGGCAACGATCTTGCAGTAATTTTGCTTCTTCATATAGATTGGTGATGTCGGCAAGGCTGATTTCGGTAGAATTTAGCAGTTGAGAAATTTCCTCCAGCCTTGTCATGGCTTGTTCAAAGTTATATTCGTTGATTGTTTTTTCTAGTTTTTTCATTTTATTGTCTTAGTTTTGCTTGATATCTTTGTTCTAGAGTGGCAATAATTTTTGCTGATATTTCTTCTATTTCGGCACCGCTAAAAGTTTTTGCTTCTGGTTGCATAAAGACACGGAAGGCAACGGAATGGGTGTCTTTTTCTAGTTTTTGGTCTTGGTAAATATCGAAAATAACCACTTCTTTAATAGCATTACGATTAACGGCGGATATTGTTTTAACGACTTCGCCGAGCGGAGTTTTTGTGCCGAGAATAAAGGCAAAATCTCGCTCTACCTGAGGGAGATCGTTAATAGTAAAGCTTTTAACGGCAGTTTTTTTTGACACTTTTTTATTAAAAATCGCCTCGTCACCTAAAAATATTTCAAAAAATTGAACAGATTTTTTAGGAAAAGAAATTTCATTAAGAAATTTAGGATGAAGTTCGCCAAAATAACCGAGTAAATTTTTGCCTAAATTGATTGCGGTGCTACGATATGGGTTATAGTAAGGCGGAAGATTTTCTTTAGAATATTGAAAACCGTTAGGATTTAGCTGAAGAATTTTTGCAATGCTAAGAAACCATAATTTGCAGTCGAAAATGTCGATTTTCCGAGGTTTTTCAAAGGGGTTGATTGGCAAATTATCGCCACAAGAAAGGCCAGAAGCCATCATTTGCATTTTTACATTACCTTGGGGGAGATCTTGCAAAAAAACATTGCCGATTTCAAATAAATTTAGGTTTTCTGTGCCACGAGCAATATTTGATTTAGCAACATTAACAAGGCCTAAGAGTAAATTTGGCCTCATATAATTTAACTCGCTACTAATAGGATTGGCAATTTTTAGCTGATGATTGGCGATATTGCTTTTTTTGGCATCTTCGTAATTAACAAAAGACCAGTTGATGGTTTCGTTAAAGCCAAAACTTACCATTTCTCGGCGAATTAGATCTGCGGTTTCTATTTGCCAATTTTTGCTAAATTTTTGTAGGCTAGAAGGTGGGCAGGAGGTAATTTGGTCGTAACCGTAGATTCTTAAGACTTCTTCGGCTAAATCGTTAATAATAGTAATGTCGTTGCGATAGCTCGGAATGGTTGCGACATAATTGTTATAATCTTTGCTGTTCTGCTCTTTGTGGCAGTTGATGTTAAGGCTAGCTAGAGTCGATGTTATTATTTCGTCGCTAAGTTCTAGCCCTGTTATTTGGTTAATTTTTTTAGTTGTGAAAGCAATAGTTGTGGCTGTTGATTCTATTGGCTTGATTGTAACTAATTTTTCTGTTATTGTCGATGGATTGCCACACATTGCCACAATTGCCTCGGCAACAAATTTAATCGTTTCGGCGATATGCTCCTTATTTACACCTCTTTCGAAACGGTAAGAGGCATCGGTGCTTATTTTATGAGCTCTGGCACTATTGGCAATGGTAATGCGGTCAAAAAGCCCAGCCTCGATAACAATTTCTGTGGTTTCGCTTGTGCAACCAGAATTTTCCGACCCAATGATACCAGCAAGAGATAGGGTTTTTTCTTTGTCGGCGATTATCAATTCTTGCCCAGATAACTGATATTCTTGATTGGTAAGATTTTTATTATTAATTGGCCTAAATTTACTGCCAGCATCTGCGATTTTTATATTGATTTCGCTATTTATTTTTGATTTGTCGTAAATATGTAGCGGTTGTGTAGAATCGATCATCTGCCAGTTGAGTAAGTCGACCAAAGCAGAATAAGAGTTTAGCCCAATTTTTGCCAGATCTTTAGCTAGCCACGAAGGAGAAGCCTTGTTTTTGATATTGCTAATGGCGATAAAGTAGATTTCGGGGCAGGTTTCCGGTTCTGTAATTTGATAGTTAAAATCAGTTATTTTATTGCTAGTTGATGGCTGGCTAAAATTTTGCTCTTGGTTTTCTTTGGTTAATTTTTCGATTAATTGACGGTTGACATCGGCGAGGTTTTTTAGGGTTCCTAATTTTGCTCCAGCAAGGTCGCGGGCTATGCCACGAACATTAAGACAGTCTCCGCGGTTTGGGGTAATGTTTATTTCGATGATATAATCGTTTTTGTCGATAAGATCTGTAAGCTTTGTGCCAATTGGAAATTCTTCCGCTATTTCTATTATGCCGTCGTTATCACCAAAAAATTCAACCAAATTAAGCTCGGTTGCCGAACATAACATGCCTTCGCTTTCTATTCCGGCAATTTTTGCTTTTTTGATAACTAATTGATTGCTAGTTATGATAACTCCGATTGGGGCAAGAATTGTTTTTAGATTAGCTCTGGCATTGCTTGCTCCGCATATTATTTGCAAAATTTTACCATCAGCGGTTTCGACTTTGCATATTTTGAGTTTTTGTGAATTTTCTAGGGGTGTTGCCTCGAGTATTTTAACGACAATAAATTGCTCTAGCTCTTTTGCTTCGTGCTCACAAGACTCGACCTCTAGCCCAATAGCAGTAAGTTTTTGACAAATTGTTGGCAAATCGGCAGTAGTTTCTAGATGTCTTTTTAGCCAATTAAGAGTGATTTTCATAATATTTAGTATCGTAAAATATTGGCAGGATTAGTTTTGCTTGCCTTTCTTGCTGGGTAAATTGTGGCAAAGAAAGAAATTGCTAGCGACATCGAGATAATAATAACAAGGTCGCTTAGGAATATTTTTGAAGGAAGTGTCGATAAGAAATATATTGCCGGATTAAATATTTGGCTATTTGTTACTCCTTCTAGCCATAATTTAATGCTATTAATATTGGTAGCAAAGCTAAAGCCAATAATGGTTCCTGCAATAGTACCAATTGCCCCAATTAAACAACCGCAAATTATAAAAATTCGTAATATAGAATTGCTACTAAAACCCATAGCACGAAGCAGAGCAATGTTTTTCTTTTTGTCGTTGACCAGCATTATCATGGTCGAAATAATATTAAAAGCGGCAACTAAAATAATGAGGGTGAGTATTAAAAACATTACCGTGCTTTCAACTTTTAAGGCATCGATAAAGCTCGCATTACTTTCTTGCCAATCTAACAGATAAAAATTTTCTTTTGCAAAATGGTTGTTGATAGAATTTTTGACTTGAGAAAGATTTTCGGGATCTGTGGTGAATATTTCAATAGCAGAGACCGAGTTTTGATAGTTAAATTGAGCTTGAGCAATGTTAAAATTGATAAAAATCGTGCCAGAATCGTATTCATACATACCACTATTAAAAACAGCACCGATTTTATAGGTTTTAATCTTTGGCATATTGCCAAAGATTGTTTGATTGCTAGTTGGGGCAATGATTTTTAGGCGATCGCCAACTTGCAATTGCATCTGTTCGGCAATGATACTGCCGATGATAATTTGATCTTCGTTTTCTATCGAGCTTAAGTTTCCGCTAGTTATGTTGTTGGCGATAAGTTTTTTATTTGCCAGATCGGCATATTTGATACCGCGAATTAATGCTCCGGCACTTTGGCTTTCAACCTTCCGGCTTTCAACCTTCTGGCTTGCTATTTCTTGTCTTGTGGCTTTTTGTGTGATGTTTCGACTTAAGAAAGTGTCGCTGTCGACGATTCGTGAAAAAGAACTAATCATTGCCTGGCCCTCGATAACAGGATTTGCATAAGTAATTTGCGAGTCGAGTTTTGCCAGATCTTGAAGTTGTTGTTGATAATTATATATTTTGCCGTCTGCACTGCGAAGCGATAGATGAGAATTAATGCCTAAGATACGGCCAACAAGCTCGTAGCGAAAGCCATTCATTACCGACATTACGATAATTAAGGTGGCGACCCCAATTGAAATTCCTAGTAAAGAAAAAATTGCCGTTACAGAGATAAAGCCCTCGCGATATTTTGATTTAAGATATCGCAGAGCTATTGTAAATTCTAGTGCCGAGAAAGAAAATAAGGAGTAAAGATTTTTTAGCATTTTGCAGTCTTTTATTTTAGTCCCTGAGTAGTTCATTAATCGAGGTTTTACTGCGAGTTTTTTCATCGACCTTTTTAACAATTATTACGGCATATAAATTGGTGTTATTGCCAGAAGGAACACTGCCCGGAACAACAACAGAATAAGCAGGAACTCTGCCGTAATAAATTTCTCCGGTTGCACGATCGATAATTTTGGTTGAAGCTCCAATATAGACTCCCATCGATAATACCGAGCCCTTTTCGACGATTACACCTTCGGCAACTTCGCTACGAGCCCCAATAAAGCAGTTATCTTCGATGATAACAGGATTTGCTTGAAGAGGCTCTAAAACCCCGCCAATTCCTACTCCGCCAGAGATATGGCAGTTTTTGCCAATTTGGGCACAAGAACCAATAGTTGCCCAAGTGTCAACCATCGTTCCTTCGTCGACAAAGGCTCCAACATTAATAAAACACGGCATAAGAATTGTCGATTTGGCGATAAAGGCCGAGTGGCGAACAACGGCACCAGAAACAGCGCGAAAGCCCGCATCGCTAAATTCTTGCTCTTGCCATTGACTGAATTTTAGGGGCACTTTGTCGTAATGAGATATTGCATCTGGGCCAGTGGTGCTGGTAAATTTTGTTAAATGATTTTCGTTGAGGCGGAATGAGAGTAGAATTGCTTTCTTGAGCCATTGATTAATTTGCCACTTGCCAGAATTTTCGTTATATTGACAGATTCTTAATTTTCCGCTGTCGAGTTGATTTAGGGCAAATTTCACTGCGGTTCTAATGTTGCCAAGATTTGGTAGATTTTGGGTTGAGCTGTTGATTTCATTTCTTTGTTCGAAAGCTTGTTCGATTATTTGAGGAATTTCTGGTAGCATTTAATTTAAGTTTTAATTAGTAATTGAGACGGCTTTTTAATTGAGAAATATGTTTAATAAATAATTTTCTAGTTGCAACGGTTTTTTACAATAATCATTGTATTTTTGCTTAGTTAAATTAATAGGAATATTTTACTCTTTGATAATTTCTTGATATATTGTCTTTTTATTGGTTTTAAAATATTTAGCAACAATATTGGCAATATCTTTTTTTGAAATATTGCTGTCTTGCAAGATATTAATGAGGTTTTTGGTGTCTGGGCTTAGTTCCGCTTCTAAGATTTTCTTTGAATAATCTTTGTCGATTATCAAAACTATTTCGCCACAAATCTTTTTTGGGCTGTTTTGCAAGAATTCTATTACTTCGACAGCCTTTCCTGTTATTATTTCTTCGTAGATTTTTGTTAATTCGCGGGCGATAATAATTTTTCTGTCGCCAAAGTGTTTGGCGATATTGCCAAGGCTGGTGATTATTCGTTGTGGCGATTCGAAAAATATTAAGGTTCCGTCGTTATTTTTGATGTTGACTAAAAAGTTGCTACAACTTTCTTCGCTATTAGGCAAGAAGCCAAAAAATTGAAAGTGATCGGTGCTGGCACCGCTAATGCAAAGGGCAGAAACCAAAGACGAACAACCGGGAATAGCAATTGTTTTAATTCTTGCTAAATGCAATTTGTTGATTAATTGATAACCCGGATCGGCAATCATCGGGGTTCCGGCATCGCTCATTAAAGCAAAAGCATTGCCATTTTTTACCAAATCTATTGCTTTTTGGCAAATGTCTTCGTTGCTGTATTTGTGGTAGGCGATAAGCTTTTTCTTGCCACAATTGTAATATTGGAGCAATTTGTTAGTGACTCTGGTGTCTTCACAAAAAATATATTCGATCTTACCAAGTAAGGACAATGCTCTTAAGCTAATATCGGACAAATTGCCAATAGGAGTTGCAACTACATAACAAGCTGGTTCTAGTGTTAGAGGTGGTAAAGTGATAGATTCCAACTGATATTTAATTAAATGTTAACAAAAGACCTTATTGATTAAAAAATAATTAGGCAAAAGTAATTAGAATTGTAAAAATAAACTTTTTAATTGACAATAATCTTTTTCACAAAATAATTTAAAAAATTTTCTTAGTTGCAATATGTTATTTATTAACTTATTTGAATATATTAACAAAAACAACCCCTCTGTAATGCCTTCTAATTGTTTAAATTTATTGTTAGTTAAATGAGCCCTAGTCAAGAATCAACCATTGTCAATAAAAACAAAGATATTCATAACTTACCAGCGGAAGCCGTGGCAAAAAATCCAACACAAAGCTCAGCAACACAAAGTCCAGTGGCAAAAAGTTCAGTAGAAGTTTCGGCAGAAGTGTCAAAAGAAAGGTCGCAAATGCAAAAATCACAATCTAACAAACCAAATTCCGAGGCCAAAAAAGAAAGCCAAGAAAAAAGCATTGTCAAAAAAACTACCACAACCGAAGTTGAAGCCAATAAGTCTAATCGTCCAGAAGATAAAAACCTAAAAAAGGAAAGTCTTGGCGAAAACAGCAAAACCACAGCAAATTTAGCAAGTAAAACTAGTTCTCAGGCTAATAAATCGCCAGATTCTAAAAAAGAAGCCTTAAAAACCGAGTCTAAATCGGGGCAAAACCCAGAAATTAACAAATTAGCAACTGCGGGCGGAGCAGATAAAAATCTAGAAAAAAAACTGCCGAGCACCAAGAATCAAGATTCAGCAAAAGTTGCCAATTTTTCTAGCAATCACGAAAACCATTCTCAAAACAATCCGCAAGAAGAAATGAAGATAGGCGAGATGATTATTGCTCCAGAAGATCTGGCAAATATTGTCAATCCTTTTGATGCAGGAAGTGCCAAGGAAGATTCCGATTTAGCACTTGACATTGCTAAAAAATCTACCCAAGAGCTCACTGAATCAAGTGTAATCAAGCAAAAAGTTGAAGACGGAAGCTATTTTATCGAAGCTAGAAATTGGTATTTTACCAAATATGTTTCGCCAATCGTCGAAAGAGCAATGCTTTTTATTACAACCATCATCTCTTTGATAATATTATATTGCTTATATGAAGTAATGCAGATGGCATTTCCTCTTGTCGAAAGAAAACCGATTTTTGTTCGTTCGCTCGACCAATCGCAATACCATATTTATCTTGAAAACCTCAAGCCTCATAAAAGATCGGCAATAGACAAAGACAAAATCGACCCTCAGATAACCAATAACAACGAGGCGATAGTTAAAAAGCTTGTAGCTCAATATGTAGTTGAAAGAGAATCTTTCGATTATCGCGATTCCGATATTCAAAAAGTTAAAACCAAATTTAACAAAATTCGCAACACCTCTTCCGTTGCCGAATACGAAAAATTTCAGGCAACAATGGACAGCTCAAACCCCGACAGCCCCATTGGCAGATTGGGTGCCGATTATCGTCGAAAAGCCATTGTCTCTAATGTAGTTTTGCAAAAACAGCAGTTGGGCAATTTAGAAAAATTGGTAAAGCAAGCAAATATTACCGATGCGATTGTGTCTTTTTCTACCGTAACAAAAACTAGTGACGATGAAGGTTACTACGAAATAAAAGAAGATTACAGAGTTAATGTTAAATTTACTTTTGGTGGCATAAAAGAATATAATAAATCGAGAAAATCTAGTAACCAAGAGCCTCTGGAATTAAAATTTATTGTTGAAGATTATCAGCTTTTCCGTATTAAAAAATCATCATAAACCAACATAACAATGACACAATTCAAGAAAAATCGTAAAATTCAAGATTTTAGAACTGATTTTAAAATTCGGGGGCAAAAGCTATTAAGTTTAAAGTGCCTAATTTTGACTTTGGCGATATTTATGTTTTGCTATCAAAATTGTTTCGCTTCGCAAATGCCTCGTTTTCTTGGTAGTGAAAAGAAATTTCGTAGCTATGTCTATAACCCTAACGAGGTTTATCGTTATATTGGTCATTACACTTATCAGGGCTTTATAGAATTTGAAGGAGATGAAACGATTAGCACGATATCGATGGGTAATCCTACTTTATGGATGTTCGAGCACTTAAATAACCGCCTCTTTCTTAAGCCAATTGGCGATGATAATTCGGAAACTAATATGACGGTAATCACCAACAAAAGAATCTATCATTTTGAATTAGCAGCGAAAGAAGCTAAAGGAATAAACGATCAAGACCTTATTTTTACCGCAAAGTTTTACTATCCAGAAGATGTTGATAAAAATATTTTAGAATTTGGCAAGGCCGAAAAAAGCGACGAGCCAGACCTACGAAAACCAGATCTTTATAATTTTGACTATCAATATGTTGGCGATAATAACATTACTCCAATTAAGGTTTTCGACGATGGCACCTTCACCTATTTTCAATTTTCGCAAAAAATTGGCGAAGTGCCAGCAATATTTAGTGTAGATGGCTCTGGCTTTGAAGCTCTGGTCAACTTCCGTTCTACCTCTAATTACATTGTAGTTGAACAAATATCTGCTCAATTTACTCTAAGAAGCGGTAGCGAAGTTGTTTGTGTTTATAATGTTAGATTAAATCAGTACAAAAGTAATAAACAGAAAAGCTCTATAAGAAAAAGCTCAATTAATAGCTTCTTAAAAACCGAAAAACCTGCAGTAGGTCAGGTCTCTAATATCGCATTAGGCAATGCTGTAAAAACAAAATAATCTTAGCAATCTACATTAAAATTGCTAAACACCTCTAAGCTAAGTGCCAGAAAATCTTCTCGCTTAGCTTTTGGGTCAATAATTAAAACAAAAGAACAATACCCGCGAAAATGGACAATAACACGGCAAATAATATCTCTAACTACAATCATCAGCTTAACGAAAAAAAATGGCAAAAATTTTGGCAAGAAAATAAAATCTTTGCCCTTAAGGAAAGCGATAAAGAAAAATTCTATGTTCTAGAAATGTTTCCTTATCCGTCGGGAAAAATACATATGGGGCACCTTAGAAATTACTCAATTGGCGATGCCATTGCTCGTTTTAAAATGCTCGAGGGTTATAATGTTTTGCATCCCATGGGCTTCGATTCCTTTGGGCTTCCCGCAGAAAATGCGGCCCTAGAGCATAAAATCCACCCTAAGCAATGGACTTTAAACAACATCGACACGATGCGAGGCGAATTAAAGTCTATCGGCTTATCTATTGATTGGGAGAGAGAAGTTATCACTTGTTTGCCAGAATATTATCGTCACGAACAAGAGATTTTTCTTGAATTCCTAAAAAACGGTATTGCTTATCAGAAAGAATCTTTAGTTAACTGGGATCCTGTCGATAAAACAGTTCTTGCCAATGAGCAGGTAGTAGAAGGGCGGGGCTGGCGAAGTGGGGCATTGGTCGAAAAAAGGTCTCTCAAGCAATGGTTTCTAAAAGTTAGCGATTTTGCCGAAGATTTACTAGCAGAATTGCCAAATCTTAAAGGTTGGGACGAGAAAGTTTTAACGATGCAAGAAAAATGGATAGGCAAAAGTAGCGGTCTAATCATCGATTTCAAAATTGCAGATAGTCATAATAAATTAGCAGATTTTAGCAAGTTAACAATCTACACCACTAGACCAGAAACCTTGTTTGGAGCATCTTTTATTGCAATTTCTCCGCAACATATTTTGGCAGAACAATTAGCAAAAACAGACCAAAATATTGCCAATTTTATTGCCGAAGTAAATCGCAGTGCCGTAGATGAGCAAACCCTGGAAAAACAAGAGAAAAAGGGTGTTGATACTAAAATTTTTGCAGTTAACCCTGTTAATCAGCAATTATTGCCAATTTTTATTGCCAATTTTGTTTTAATTGATTATGGCACGGGAGCAATTTTTGGTTGCCCCGCCCACGATAGCCGTGATTTTGAATTTGCAACAAAATATAATCTATCAATCAAGCCAGTAATTATTGGCTACAAACAACTTTTGCAGTCGGACGAATTTATTAATCACAATCATCAGGCGATAATTGATTTGGTTGCTAAGATAAAAGCAAATATCGAATCGGTAAAAATTAGCGAAGAAGAAAAAGAATTAGCTTTTATTAATGCTTGCTTTAACTTTGTGGCAAAAAATATTACCCATGTAATGGATAGTGCAGAATTTAGCCTAGAAAAACCGCTTCTTGTTGCAAGTGAAGTGTTGGCAAATTGCTGTCAAGAAAATGAATATTTGCCAAATGCTAAAGCCGTTAATGGTGCTTTTTGTTATGGTAAGTCTAATTTGCTAGCAGCAATGTTGCGGTGTAACAACATTTACTGCGGTTTTAGCGATCAGCTCTTGTTGCTCGATGAAAAAGATTTAAGTGGCAAGAAAATCATTCACAATCTTAATGCGATTTACCTTCCTAATCAGCAAAAATGGCTTAGAATCGATGCTAGAGGGCAAGATATTTCTCGAGAATATTGTATAGATTCTGGCTATATCGACCAAATCACTTATTCTGCCGATGTGAGTCTTGGCGAAATAGATAATTTGGGTTTTTATGCCAAAAATCACGACGAAGTTGTAAGATTATATCATCAAAGCAATTCTAATGCCGAAATTCTTAGTAATCTTCCTACTAAAACAGGCTCTCTCTTGGGTAGTGAGTTGTCGCTAGAAGATGGAATTATGGTTAATTCTGACCTTCTTGATGCTAAAAATAACCACGAGGCAAAACAAATTATTAACGAATATTTAGTCAATAAAAATATCGCTCAAATTAAAACCAATTATCGCCTCAGAGATTGGGGGGTTTCTCGACAAAGATATTGGGGCTGTCCAATACCAATTCTTTACCTCGAAGATGGCTCGGTCGTTGCGGTGCCAAAAGAAGATTTACCAGTAATATTGCCAGAAGATGTTGAATTTAACGGCAACGGCAACCCACTCGCCAACCACCCAACTTGGAAATATACCACCTACAAAGGTCAAAAGGCAGTCCGAGAAACAGACACATTCGACACTTTTTTTGATAGTTCTTGGTATTTTTTACGATATATTTCTAAAACAGAAGATGTTCCTTTCGATGCCGATTTGGTAAATAAATATATGCCAGTGGACTATTATATTGGCGGGGTGGAGCATGCGGTAATGCACTTACTTTATGCCAGATTCTTTGTTAAAGCCTTGCAAAAATGCCAATATCTTAACATTAAAGAGCCTTTTGCCAAGCTTCTTACTCAGGGAATGGTTTGTCATCGCACTTTCAAAGACAAGCAAGGCAAATGGCTAATGCCTACCGATGTTGTCGAGGTTGAAAAAAATAAATTTATTCATCAGCACACAAAAGAAGATGTTGTTGTTGGTCGTAGCGAAAAAATGAGCAAATCAAAGAAAAATGTTGTCGAGCCAATAAATATTATTAAAAGCTACGGCGCCGATACCGCAAGGCTTTTTATGTTGTCCGACACTCCGCCAGATCGCGATCTCGAATGGTCAGAAAGCGGAATAGATGCCTCTTGGCGATATATAAATCGCCTTTGGAAACTAATAAATTCTCAAGATTTTGTCATCCATAATTTAACAATAAATCAAGACGATGTCAAAAGTTTTTACTTGTGGCAAGCCCCGCAAAATGGCTATTTACAATATCAGCAAAAGTTAGTTAAGGAAAATCATCAGTTGGTGTCGGCGATTATTAGCGAATACCGCAACTCCTCTTTTAACCGTGTAATTGCCAAAATTCACGAATTTTCTAATTTGATAGAGAAATTTGTCGCTCAAAATGTTGCAGAATCTAGTAACAACAACGAAGAATATCGTTGCAATCAAAATATTCTTTATTACTCTTTGCAGAACCTTGTGTTGCTTATTTCGCCATTAGCACCGCATCTTGCAGAAGAATTATGGTTTGCTTTGGGCAATAAAACCTCGGTAGTGCTGGCAAAATTGCCAATTTATCAAGAATCGATGCTTGTCGAAGCAAAAATTAACCTTACCGTTCAGGTTAACGGTAAATTAAGGGCGGTGATCGAGGTAGAAAAAGACTTACCAGAGCCAGAGGTAATTCAAATTGCCAAAGATCACGATAATGTAAAAAAGTTCTTGCAAAGCACAGTAATTAAAAAAACAATTTTCGTTCCAAATAAAATCATTAATTTTGTTATATAATGCTAATAAATAGCCGATTCTTTAACAGTTTCAATAATCAAAAAACCAAAACTAAAGTTGCGGTTGTGCTGTTTAATCTTGGGGGGCCAGATTCCTTAGAAGTAGTGCCAAAATTTCTCTTTAACCTTTTTAACGACAAAGCAATTATCAATCTGCCACAGCCTTTTCGTTTTTTATTAGCAAAGCTAATTTCTAATTTACGGAAAAGAAAGTCCCAGCAGATTTATCAGCAAATTAATAACAAGTCACCGCTACTAGAAATTACTACTTCGCAGGCTAAATTGCTAGAAGCAAAACTTAGCCAAATATCGCAAGAAGACTACGAATATAAGACTTTTGTGGCAATGAGATATTGGCACCCTAGGGTTAAGGAGGTATTAACCGATCTGGTTTTTTGGCAACCGCAACGAATTATTTTACTGCCTCTTTATCCTCAATTTTCTACAACCACATCTAATTCCTCGGCTCAAGAATTTTATCATAACTTTCGTTTGTTGCAAAAACAAGAAAAAATCGATGCCGAAGTCCGAGAAATATGCTGTTATCCATTAGAAGAAAATTTTATCAATTCGCATATTAAGCAAATAACAACAAGCTTTGCTAATTATTTCAAAGATACAAATTTTAAAAAAAATGTTGCAAGTTTCCGTTTGTTGTTTTCTGCTCACGGTTTACCGCAAGACATCATCGACGATGGCGACCCATATGCTTTTCAGGTAGAATTAACAACCAAAGCAATTGTCGATAAATTGCATAAAGATCTAAACTTTGCCAGTAACGAGCAAATCGACTATCAAATTTGTTACCAATCAAAAGTTGGGCCAAAAAAATGGACCACCCCAAGTCTAGACGATTCAATAATCAAGACCGCCGAAGACAAGAAAAACATTGCCGTCATCCCCGTTGCTTTTGTTTCCGATCACTCAGAAACCTTAGTTGAACTAGATATCGACTATAAGAAAAAAGTTAAATCACTAGATGTGGCTCATTATATTAGAGTTTCCTCGCTTAATTTCGAGGAAAATTTTATTGAAAGCTTGGCAAATATTTGCAACAACACATCATTTGGCAATAATCAAAAGTGTCAAACGGGTAATCATTGTAACGGCGAAAGAAATTCTGGCAGAATTTGCCCAGCAAAATTTACTAAATGTAACAACTTTTCTAATTTAACCTAATAATATTATGACAGAAAAAAATAATTCACAATCAGTCAAAAACTTACAGTTAACACTTGTTGCACTTGCCAATCTTAAACTAGGAAAGGATGGCAAGTTTTGTGACGAGTGGGAGTTTCTTAAAAAAAGAGAAGATGAGGTAAAAAAGTTTCAAGAGTCTTCGGGGGGCATTACAAAAGAGGAAGAAAAGTCTTTAGAAAAGCTTCGAGAGTCTTTGGGGGACATTTTTTATGATTCAAGTGGCACTATTTTACTTACAAGGGAAACAGTTAAAGAAGATTTGTTGAAAGATATTAAAAACGAAACAGTAAAAGATAATTTTGAAAAAATTGCCAAGAGCCTCGATGAATCAAAACTTAACGATGCAGATCAGTTGCAAGTTCTATCTAATTTAAAAAGAATGTATCTAAGATTTTCTCTTAGCAAAGGCTCGGTTTTTTATCAATTACTCGATAGTAATTCAGCAATCGACGAAGTAAAGCATTATTCACGGCAAGAGTTAACAAAGGTCATTGATATTTTAGATCTTGGCAGTAACAAGACTGTTCTAGAAAAATCAATAGTTGCTCTCGATAAATCGAATGCAAATCCAATTCAGAATCGTGTATCTGGTCATGGTAGCGATATAAAAAAAAATCTGGACAAGCACGAAAAATTAGAGCTTAAATTGCAATCGCAAAACCTCCATCCAACAATTAAGATGCTTGCTAGAATTAAAGATTATGCCAAAGGGGCGCAGGTAAGTCCAAAATCTCAAAAAAAACTTAACAATTTAATCTTCGCTTTGCAAAAAAAGATGCTTGAAGATTCGCAATATAGCAAAATAAACAAAGCTTCATCGCTAAAAATACCTTCGTCAAACAGTTATTTGTTTACTCAGAAAAGTAAAAGCCCTGCACCAAGCCCTGCAAAATCAAGGCAAGAAAATAAGAATAAGAGTGGTGTCGATAAGAAAGCTTCAAAAGAAAAAATAACCAATTTAGCTAGTGGAGCTTTGCTTGCTGTAAAAGATATCGCGGAGAAAATGACAAAACATATTGTAAAAGAAAAAGATACAAAAACAGAAAAAGATAACTCTCCCCCGCCACCAGTTAAATCTAAAGAAAAAGACAAAAAACAGCCAAGTGAACCGCAAAACAAAACGAAAAACAGGCCAGGATGGAGCAGTAACTTTACTAAAGGAGGCAAGGCCAAATAGTTAGATTACAAAATAACATCTAAAGCTTTTGACCGAGTTATGTTTGGATAATTTAAGCTTTAATTAGTAAGCTCGTAGCTTGAAATTGCTTAAAAAAATTCTATATGTTTAATATTGTTAATTTAACCTATAATTCATATGAATTTCGACAAATATACTCACAAGGCACAGAATATTATTCAGGAAGCCTATAACTCTGCCCTTTCGCTGTCCCATCAAAAGGTTTCTTCGTTGCATTTACTAAAAGCAATGCTCGAAGATAAAGACGGGCTAATTGAAAACCTTATTAATATTGCCGATGGCAATATTAATTTGATTGATGCCAATTTACAGCAAGAGATCAAAAAAATTCCCACAATTTCTGGCTCTAATGTTAAAACAGAAATATCGCAGGAATTGTTAAAAGTTTTTGTTTTAGCGGAAGATGTTGCTAAAAAACAAAACGACGAATTTGTTACGATTGAGGTGATTCTGCAAGCAATAATAAATAGTAGCGAAGCACTGGCTACAAAAGTTTTACAAACTGGCGGAATCAATATTGCCAATTACCAACAAGCAGTTACAAAAATCAGAAGTAGCCGTAAGGCAGATAATCAAAATGCCGATTCTAACTATCGCGCCCTTAATAAATATTGCGAAGATCTCACAAAAAAAGCCAAAGAAGGAAAGATCGACCCAGTAATTGGTCGAGACGAAGAAATACGACGAGCCATTCAGGTTTTGTCCCGCAGGACCAAGAATAATCCAGTGTTAATTGGTAGCCCCGGAGTTGGTAAAACGGCAATTGTTGAAGGCTTAGCCCAGAGAATTGCCAATAACGATGTCCCAGAATCGCTAAAAAACAAGAAATTAATGACCTTAGATATGGGTTCGCTTATTGCAGGGGCAAAATTTCGCGGTGAATTTGAAGAAAGGTTAAAGGCAGTTTTGCAAGAAGTCGAGGCAGATAGCAACGGCATAATTCTATTTATCGACGAATTGCATTTATTGGTTGGAGCGGGGCGAACAGACGGAGCGATGGATGCTTCGAACTTACTAAAACCAGCCTTGTCCAGAGGTAAAATTCATTGCGTTGGGGCAACTACTCTCGATGAATATCGTCAATATATTGAAAAAGATCAGGCTTTGGCAAGAAGGTTTCAGCCAGTTTACACCGCAGAGCCATCGGTTGCCGATACTATTACTATTTTACGGGGGATCAAAGAAAAATACGAAATGCACCATGCGGTAAGAATTAAAGATTCGGCTCTTATTGCTGCCGCTACTCTTTCTAATCGTTATATCACGGATAGATTCTTGCCAGATAAAGCAATAGACCTAATCGACGAAGCTTCTAGTAGTTTAAGAATTGCCATAGATTCTAAACCGGCAGAACTAGATGAAGCGGATCGTCAAATAATTCATTTGAAAATTGCCAAACTTGGCTTGCAAAAAGAAGAAGACGAGCTTAGTAAGGCTAAAATCTTAGAAATCGACAAAGACCTAGCAGAATTAGAGAAGAAGTCGCAAGATTTAACTTTAATTTGGCAGGGTGTAAAACTCAGGCTAGAAAAAATTAACGATCTCAAGGGAAAAATAGAGCAAGAGAAATTTAATCTAGAAAAAGCCCAAAGAGATGGCGATTTGGCAAAAGCGGGCGAGTTGTCATATGGCATAATTCCAAATCTAAAAAATGAGCTAGCAAAATTAGAAAAGGAAAATCCGCAATTAAGTCAGCAATTTCAAGCGGTAGATGAAGAAGCAATAGCAAAAATTATTACCAAGATAACTGGCATTCCAATCGACAAAATTCTTACGGGTGAAAAAGAGAAATTGTTAAAAATGGAAGAATTTCTTAGAAAAAGAGTTGTCGGTCAGGACAATGTCTTAAAAGCGGTTGCTAATGCTCTAAGAAGGTCTAGGGCGGGGCTACAAGATCATCGTCGCCCAATAGGATCTTTCTTGTTTCTTGGGCCAACTGGAGTTGGTAAGACCGAAGTTTCCAAAGCTTTGGCAGAATTTATCTTTGACGATGAAAGTGCAATTCTTAGAATCGATATGACAGAATATATGGAAAAACATAGTGTCGCTAGGTTAATTGGTGCCCCTCCGGGCTATGTCGGATTCGAGCAGGGTGGCATTCTTACAGAAGCGGTAAGAAGACGGCCCTATCAAGTTATATTATTTGATGAAGCGGAGAAGGCCCATAATGAAGTTTTTAATATTTTGTTACAGCTTCTAGACGAAGGTCGGCTTACCGATTCTCAGGGCAGATTGGTAAATTTTAGCAATACCATTGTTATTCTTACCTCAAATTTAGGATCGAAAATTTTACTGCAAGAAGAAACCATTATTGCCAATGACTTGTCGATAGAGCAACAGCTAGAAACCGAACTTGCTAACTATTTTCGCCCAGAATTTATTAATCGCCTAGACGAAATTCTTACCTTCAAAGCTCTTGCCCCAGAAGTGATGGCAGATATTGTAAAAATACAAATAGGCAACCTTAGAAAAAGGCTTGTAGAAAGTCAAATCGAGCTAGTTGTCGATGAAAAAGCAATTAATTACCTTGCGGTAAAAGGATATAGTAAGAAATTTGGGGCAAGACCGTTGAAAAGACTTATTCAGCGAGAAGTAGAAAATATTTTGGCAAATAAAATCTTGGTAGGGGAGGTTAGGGCAAAAGGCAAAATTGCTATTACTTTGGGGGGCGATAGTCAAAAATATGGCGAAGAGCTGGTTTTTAATGTTGTTGATTAGGATACCGAATGTGGTTATTTATTCTTTGCTAGCTTGCGATTGGAAGTTCTTGCTATTTTACCATAAACTTTTGGTCGCAAAGGGTAATTTTTAGCGAAGTTGCATTATCTTTGTTGGCAAAGCTTGATTTTTATATTGGCAATAGAATATTTACGGTTTTTTACGGAAAATAATTGTTAGGAGGTGGTAGCGATATAAAAGAGCAAAATAGATGCTGGCAAATGTTGCCATAGAAATAATTAGCCTCATAGTGCTGTTGCTAAGGTGGTGGTGATGGTTGTATAATTGACTTCTGATTGTTAGGGCAACGGCAACGGCAACAGCAATAATTATTAGCATCGGTTTTATTTTAGCATTAAATTGCCGATCGAAAAAGAAAAATTTCTGGCGGTGTAATTGCCAAATTAACAATATCAAGTTGCCATAAGAAGAAATAATTGCTGCTAAAATGATGCCAATGAAGCCAAGTTGGCAATAATGAAAAATAATATTAAGGACAATATTGAGGCTAACACAAAAAATAGCAATATACATTGGTGTTTTTGTATTGCCACGGGCAAAAAAACCTGGTTCAAAAATTTTTACTAAAATAAAAGAGGGTAGCCCTAGAGAATAAAAAGACAGTGCCTTGCTAACGCTTATGGTCTCTTGTTCTCCAAATTTGCCTCGTTGAAATAGGGTGGCGATAATGGGCTCGGCAAAAGTAATAAGAAAAATTGATGCAGGTACCGCTAGAATTATAGCAATTGCCACAGCAAGATTTTGTAAGCTAATTGCTCCTTCATTGTTGTTTTCGGCAATTTTTTTGCTAAGATTGGGCAATAATGCCACAGAAAGAGCGATTCCTATCATGGCTAGGGGCAATTGATTGATTCTGTCGGCATAATATAAATAAGAAATTGCCCCCGTGATTGTGCTAGCAAATATTGAATCTACTAACAGATTGATTTGCAAAACATTAGCCCCAAGAACTGCCGGCAATAGTTTTTTTGCAAATTTTTTAGTTTGCGGGCAAAAAACAGGATATATTGGATAAAGCAAAAATTTACTTCGAATCGTAAAGATAAAGACCCATAAAAATTGTAATATACCAGCAATTGCCACCGCCCAAGCGAGTAATATTGCATAATTTTCAAATAGATTTCCAGCAAAAAGCATCATCAAAATTAGGGTAAGGTTTAGAATAACCGGAGTGCTACTTGCGGCATAGAATTTTCCTAGAGAGTTCAATATGGCACTGCAAAGCGAAGCTAGAGAGATGGTGATAAGGTAAAAAATAGTGATTCGCGAAAGATCTACTGTGGCAATAAATTTTTCCGAGCCGTAAATAAAGCCAGGAAATAATATTTTTACTACAAATGGCATAAAAATTTGCAACATCAGGGTAAATATTAGCAAAACATAAAGCAGGAGAGAAAAAATATTGCGGGCAAATTGTTGCGAATTTTTGTTGCTACTGTCCAAATTTTCTGGGTTAGTTTTGCTTGCTTTATTGGGACTCTTTTCGCAATATTTAATAAAAATTGGCACAAAAGCATTGTTAAAGGCTCCTTCAGCAAAAACACGGCGAAAAAAATTTGGCAAACGAAATGATGCAAAAAATATGTCGGAAAGTACACTTGCCCCAATGTAGCGAGCAATTAAGGCATCGCGAATAAAGCCAAAAATTCTTGAAGTGACAATTCCTACCGAAACGATAAGTGTAGATTTTAGAATCGACATATTTAGCTAGGTTTGGTTATATTTTCGCCAAATATTTATAGGCCGTAATCTTTAACAAGTATTTCGGCAATTTGCACTGCATTAAGGGCGGCGCCTTTCCGTAAGTTGTCGGCAACTATCCACATCGATAATCCGTGTTTTATTGATTTATCGGCACGAATTCTTGAAACATAGACTGGGTCTAGGGTAGAGCATTCTGCGGGGGTGATAAATTGCATCTTGCTTGGATTGTCTATTACCACAATGCCGTCGCTTTCATCTAGGGCTTCTCTTGCTTGCTTTGGAGTGATTGGGTTTTCAAATTCAACATTAACAGCTTCGGAATGGCAATTGAATACTGGCACTCTAACACAAGTTGCCTCGACTAAAATTTTTGGATCGAGAATTTTTTGAGTCTCGACCTTCATTTTCCACTCTTCTTTGGTGTAGCCATCTTCCATAAAATCATCGATTTGCGGAATAACATTAAAAGCAATTCTTTTGCTGAATTTCTTTGGCTCTAAAAATTGATTTTCATATATTTTTTTTGTTGAAACGAATAGCTCGTCCATGGCATCTTTACCAGCCCCGGAAGTCGCTTGATATGTTGCCACAACAATTCTTTTTATTTTTGCTAAATCGTGAAGAGGCTTAAGAACAACAACCATTTGAATGGTAGAACAATTAGGGTTAGCGATGATGTTTCGTTTTTTGTAATCTGCTATCGCTTGAGGATTGACCTCGGAAACTACTAGCGGAATGTCTTTTTCCATGCGAAAATGCGAAGTGTTATCGATGACTACACAGCCTTGGGCTGCGGCCTTTGGGGCATAAATTGCCGAAACTTTACCGCCGGGAGAAAATAATGCAATTGCCGTACCACTAAAATCGTATTTATCTAATTCTTGCACGACTAAATCTTTGTCGCCAAAAGAAACCTTTTTACCAATGGAATTGCTCGAGGCAAGAGCAATAACTTCTGTTGCCGGGAAATTTCTTTCGGCAAGAATATTTAAGATTTCTCTGCCAACATTGCCAGTTGCTCCAACAACAGCAATTTTGCGGTTTTTTATTTCTTGATTATTTTTCATAGGTTGAAATTTTAATTTTTAATTAGGAATCTATTTGTTTGATTGATTTAGGCGACATGAAAGGCTTGCCGAATGTCCGTGCAACCCTTCGGAATTAGCAATATTTATAGCATCTGGGGCAATTTTATTAAAAGATTTTTTATTGCAACTCATAACCGAGCTTCTGGTTAGAAAATCGAAAACCGCCAAACCGCTAGAGAATCGTGCGGTGCCAGAAGTTGGCAATACATGGCTTGGCCCCGCGATGTAGTCTCCTATTGCTTCCGGAGTATATTGCCCAAGAAATATCGCTCCAGCATGGCGAATCTTGTTAAGCATTTTATTTGGATTATTGGTGATAATTTGTAAATGTTCTGGGGCAATAATATTAGCAATATCTGGTGCCTGTTGTTGCAGGTTGTCAACAACAAAAATTGCCGAATTTAGCATTGATTTCATAATAATTTCTTTGCGAGGAAATTGGCAAGAAGTTAGGCTGATTTCTTTTGCGATTTCATTGGCAAAACTAATGTCGTCGGTAATGATAAATACTTTTGAATCTGTGCCGTGTTCGAGTTGAGAAATAGCATCAAGAGCTAGCCATTGAATATTGGTTTTTGGCTCGATGTTATTTTCGCAGATTATTGTGAGATCTGTGGGGCCGGCAATGCTATCGATACCAATTTCGCCAAAAAGCATTTTTTTTGCGGTGGCAACAAAAGAATTGCCGGGACCAATAATTTTGCTACATTTCTTAATATTTTTTGTGCCAAAAGTTGCTGCAGCAACCGCTTGGGCTCCGCCAATGCGATAAATATTTTTAATATTGCAAATCGATGCCGCCGCCAAAATTACCCGACTGATCTCTTGGTTATTTTTTTGCGGAGTGAAGACAGCTATTTCCTTACATCCTGCAACAATTGCTGGCAATGCAGACATTAAAAGAGAGCTAGGATATATTGCCGTTCCGCCCGGAACATAAATTGCCACAGAATCGAGAGGATTCCAAATGTTACCAAGCATTACCCCCGAAGAATCGCGGTAAGTTTTTGATTTTGGCATTTGTTTTTTATGGAAAGCGAAAATTCTTTTATAGGCTGTTTTTAGCGACTGAAGGAGCTTCCTGTCTATCTCGAGCTCCGCTTTAATTATTTCTTCTTGAGGGACTAAAAATTCGCTTGGGTTAGCAAAAATATTATTATCGAATTGTTGTGATAATTTAATAATTGCCTCATCGCCAAATTTTTTAACTTGCTCAATAATTGCCAAAACCTGAGTTTCGACAGGCTCGCTATTAGGGCTGTTGTTTTCTGCAGAAATTTTACTAATTAGTGCTGATATATCTTGGTTTTCGACAATTTTAATAATTTTCATAGGAATTTTAGCGGTGTTTTTACGAGTTTTTGATGAATGTAGCGATTTGATTGGCGATATCGGCTATTTGTTTATTGCTTTCTCCTTCTACCATAATTCTAATCAGATTTTCGGTGCCAGATTTGCGAACCAAAATTCTGCCTTTATTTTTAAGGGTTGAGCGATGTTTTTCTAGCTCTAATAGAAAAGGTTGTTTATTTAGCAAATTGACCTGATTTAATGTTGCTTCGATATTTACTAAGATTTGCGGTGCTTCCTGAAAAATATTAGCTAGTTCACTAATTTTTTGACCGCTTTCTTGTATGATTTCTAGCAATTTAAGCCCAGCAATTAAGCCATCGCCAGTATTGCTATAATCTTGCATGATAATATGACCAGATTGCTCACCGCCAAAATTTGCCTGATGTTGCTTAAGACCTTCTAAAATATAGCGATCGCCAATATTTACCCTGACGGTTTTGACACCAATATAAGCTAAATAATTTTCTAAGGCAATATTTGACATTTGAGTTATAATAACCTTGTCATTTTTTAACTGCCCGCGATTATGAAGATAATCCGCAATTATGGCAATGATTTTGTCGCCATTTATAATTTGTCCCAATTCATCTACCGCAGCAATGCGGTCGGCATCGCCATCTAGGGCTAAGCCGATTTGTGCCTTATGAGTTAAAACTGCCTCTTGTAATTTTGTTAAATTAGTTGAACCGCAGTTGCTGTTAATATTGGTACCATTTGGCGAATTGCCAATAGCGATAACCTCGGCACCTAATTCTCCAAGAACGAGAGGCGCAATATTATATGCCGCTCCATTAGCACAATCGACAACAACTTTTAAGTTGTTAAAATTAATATTTTTTGCAAGAGATTGTTTGACAAACTCAATATACCGCCCTTTGGCATCTTCTATCCTTTTAACTTTGCCAATATTTTCGTGGCTTGAGTAATGTTGCTTTAAATCGCTATCGAGCAGAGCTTCTATTGCTAATTCTTCGTCGTCGCTTAGTTTGTCTCCGGTGCTGGAAAAGATTTTTATTCCGTTGTCGTGATAAAGGTTATGAGATGCCGAGATCATTATTCCTAAAGTTGCCCGCATCGATTTAGTAAGCATTGCAATTGCAGGAGTTGGCATCGGGCCAACTAAATAGACTTCTGCCCCAGTAGATGTTAAACCGGCAGTTAGAGCGGATTCTATAAGGTAGCCCGAAAGGCGAGTGTCTTTACCAATTAAGATGCGATGGTTTTCGTTGTTCGATTTGTTTTGGCAAAATTTTATTCCAAGAGCGATGCCAATTTTCATGGCAATTTCTGCGGTCATAGGAAATTTGCCAACAGTGCCTCGGACACCATCGGTGCCAAAATATTTTTTCGTTAAGGTTAATTTTTGATTTTCGGTCATCGATTAACGTTTTTTTGCGATAATATTAAGAATTTCTACTCCTAGGGTAAAGAATAGAGCGAAATATAGGTAGGTTTTGTTGATTTCAATAGAGAATCCGTCTGCAACAAGAATTGCCCCAACAAGAAAAATAAAGGCGAGAGCAATTATTTTGAGCGAAGGGTATTTTGTTAAAAAATTACTAATATGTTCCGAGCAAGCTAGCATTACCAACATCGAAACGATTATTGCTGCAACAATTAAGGGAATGTTATTGGTCATGCCAACAGCGGTAATAACCGAGTCAAAGGAAAAAACAAAGTCGATTAGCGAGATTTGAGCTATTGCCATAAGCATCGATTTTTGCTGTTTATGATTTTCCTTGTTGCTTGTTGCTGAATGGCTGTTTTCGACTTCCTGAAATTCGTTTTTAATTTCTACGGTGCTTTTGATGATTAAAAATAAACCGCCACAAATTAGCAAAATGCTTTTCCATGAAATATCGGCAAAGCTTAATGAAATCAATGGCTTAGTTAGGGTCATTATCCAAGATAGGGCTAATAGCATTATAACCCTTATAACCAAGGCAAGGCTTAGACCAAATATTCTGGCAGTTTTCTTCATAGCTTTGGGTAGTTTATGAACTACTATTGCAATAAAAATAAGATTGTCGATTCCTAGGATTATTTCAAGAAAAGAAAGGGTGATAAAGCTAATAACGAGCGAGTAGTCGAAAAAGGAAAACATTTAATTACTGAAGAAAATTAATAAATTTATTATGGTGAAGAAAGCTGATAATTGGCTGAATATCTAGCCCAACAATTGCATGATAATTGCCATCTACCTTAGAAAATAGATGCTTGCCGAGAGATTCGTATTTATAGCTACCGGCACAGCCCCAAGGCTGATCGAAGGCAAGATATTGCAATATTTCTGCTTCATTTAGATTTTGCATTGATAGACTGGCCTTGTGATAGTTGCTAAATATGATTTCTTGATTATAAGCAATAACAACGGCATTGTGCTGAAAATGAGTTTTTCCTTGCAAATTTGTTAATTGTAGCAAGGCCTCGCTTAAGTTATTTGACTTGTTGATAATATTTCCCTCTAGTTCGCAAATTTGGTCTGAGCCAATAATTAAGCAATCTTTAAAGTTTTTCGATACCGATTGAGCTTTGCCAATTGCCAAGTTTAAAGCAATTTCTTTGATTGGTAAATTAGCCATTTCTAGCTTTGCCTCTTCTTCATTAAAATCTGGAGCAATGGCTCTGAATGGTAAAAAACTATCGCTAAGAATTTTTTTTCTGGCATTAGAGGTTGATGCTAGAATGATTGTTTTATTTGATATAATTATCGGTTCTTTATTTTTTAGGCAATCCTGATAAAAAAACTTATTAGTAAAATATTTTTTTAGACCAAGACCAAAACTCCTTAATTCGTTAAGCATTTTTAATAGCTTGATTTGCTATTAACAAGGGCGATAAAACGGTCTTCCAAAGTGGCATCTGTGCGAAATAGCCCAGCGGTTTTTTTGGTAATGGTTTTGGTGCTAGCATTATAAACACCTCTAGTTGTCATGCATTGATGCTTGGCATCTATTATAATTGCTACCCCAAGAGGGTTGAGGTATTTTACCAGTGCATCGATAATCTGATTCGTCATAACTTCTTGAGTTTGTAGCCTTTTCGCGAAAGCTTTGAGTAGACGAGCAATTTTGCTAATGCCAACAACTTTTTTATTTGGAATATAGGCAATATGAGCAATGCCAATTATTGGCACCATATGATGTTCGCAATGCGATTCAAAAGCCATATCTTTTAAGAGCACGATATCGTCGTAATTTTCTACTTCTTCAAAGGTTTTGCCAAGAATTTTTTGCGGATCTTCGTTATAGCCAGAGAAAAATTCTTTATATGCCTTGGCAACTCTTTTTGGTGTTTCAATCAGGCCTTCGCGGTCTGGGTTGTCTCCCGCCCAAGCAATTAGGGTTCTAACGGCCGCTTCGGCCTCTTGCTGTGTTGGTTTATGAAGATTCGACATTTTATGGTTATTTTTAACGTTTAAAACAAATTTAGAGCTCGTCTAATTTTACAAAATTATCAGGTAATTTATAAAAAGATATTAAAAAAACAAGCATTTTATTTTGATTAGCAACTATTAGTAATAAAATATTAATTTTCATACCAAAGATATTTGGAATGAAAAATTATCTTGCTATTTTGTTTTTTTAAATCATTTTTTTATTCTAAACATTGCCATTTATTATAAAAAATAAATATAAAAACAACATGGAAACTATAATACATACAGAAAGTGAAATAAAACATAACCACTTCTTTCCGTTAAGCGAGCCATTAACAACAGAACTTCCTCAAGAGCTAGCAGAACTCAACAAAAAATGTGCCGATAGAAATTATCAAATAAATTCTGACGATTTAACAATCTTAGAATTGGCACTTGATAAAATGTTCGGCAACGAAGATAGTTCCAACGCAAAATACAGAGAAGGTCGCCAAAAGTGGAAGTCGTATCTTTCAGGTCAAAATAGTAATGAAGCTAAGATTTCTCTCATAAAGACAATGATTGGAGCAGTTTCCTGTTTCAGTTGCGAAGAAGGTAACAAAGAGGCATCGGAGGCATCAAAGAAAATAGAAGAAAGGAAAGACACTTTTAAGTTGGCTTTTTTTAGAGAAGAAGATATAAAAGATTGTCCTGGTGGAATGGTGTCGAGAATTGACAGTTTATCAAGGACAGATAATATTGAATCCGCGGTCTTTGAAAATATATTAGTTAGACATGGGCAGAAGATATCTCATATTGGTGCCCAGGTGCATTTTGAGGCATTTGTTAATAAATTTATCCTTGGTAAAGACTCATCCGATAATTTTGCTATATCACCGGCAGATTACGATATCTTATCCTACCAAGATTGGCAAGATATAATAGAAGATTCGCTTACAGCTCAACATACCATTGTCGCTACGATTGAAAATGCAGTCGAGAATTATGTTGCAGAATCGAAGGCAAAAGGATCGAAAATTGATCCAAGTGAAGCAAAGGAAACAGCACTTAAAAAATTAGAAAAATTGATTCCTGATATAAGTAGTTTAAATGGTTATTTAGAATCAGTGACTTCAACGATTCTTGCCGAGAAAGATGAGGATTTTTGTAAATATTATGTCGACTCTTTCTGCGACGAAACTGTGCCTACAAAAGAATATTTAATAAAGATGTTTCGTGAAGAACTACCTTATCAAATCAGCGAAGATCTGCTCGAATTACTTACAATGGCAACGATTATTACATTTCATCACGACAAAGGACAACAAGCCTGTAAAGTGCCAGTTTATCAATATTTTTCTAATCTTTATAAAAAAAATAAAGAAAAACCTGAAACATTTCAAACAGAAGCAAGACTTAATCATTTTATTGAACATTGCCAAAGTGCGGAGAATATAATTGAGGCTAAAGAAGATCTAGAAAACCCATTATTAACAGTTTTAGTTAATCCAAGTCAAGAATCTCAAGAGCTCTTTGATATTGGATTAAGAGAAATAGATGAATCGCAAAAAATAATATACATCCACCAAGCTAGTGAATATATTAAATTTAACCTTGATAAACCTAATTTGCCTAATGATTATAAAGATATTCTAAGTAACATTCACACTGATGATGCAGTGCAATTTAATATGGGTAACGGTAAGACAGGTTCCATAAGATTAAGACAATACGGCAAAGTTCAAATGAATTTTCCTGAACAAAGTTACGAGGGATATTTTGTTAATGGAAAAATACACGGCCAAGGGGTTTTAAAATATGCAAATCGCAATATTTACGAAGGCGGATGGAAAGATGGCAAAAAACACGGCGTAGGGGTTTTAAAATATGCAAATGGCCATAGTTACAGAGGCGAATGGCAAAATGGCAAAATCCCAGCTCAGCTGTGTCCTTTGCCTACAACAATAGAAGTGAAACCAGGAAGCGTTCTCACCTACCTACCTGCCGCAAATCCTCGGCGGTAAAAACTAGTAACGAGGTAATAAGGCTAACAATTGTCACACTACTAAATGCTAACCAAGGAGAATTGATATTATTTTTTCCTTGGTTAAGCAATTCCCCTAAAGAAGCATTTTCTTCGATAAAACCAATTCCAAGAAAATCAAGCGATGCCAAAGAAACAATGCTTGCCGAAATCATAAACGGAAAATTAGCCCCAATCATGGGTTTGAGGCTAGGAATTAAGTGGCGAACAATAATGGTAAAGCTATTTAGTCCCATAATTCTCGATGCCATAACAAAGCCAGAATTTCTGAGTCGTAAAAATTCTGCCCTAACTAAATTGGCAAATCCCATCCAGCTAAATAAGGTCATTAAAATTAAAAAACCAAAATAACCCAAAGAAAATATTGTTGAAAATAGCAATAA
>CAMAYG010000019.1 GCA_945862535.1 Rickettsia typhi
CTTTGCGCAGGATGACGGTGAGGAAATAACTCTTTTAATAATAAAAACCTCGTTTGCGATTATGGATCTTCGCAACTTGTGCGGAGGTGACAAGGTGGGTTGGATCCTGCGAGCTTCGCGAAAGGATGACGGCAGAAGGTAGATCCTGCGACTTTGCGCAGGATGACGACGGAGGTACTTGTGCGAAGATTACGAGGGAGGTAGTTATGCGAAGATAAAGACGGAGGAGTGCAAATATTACTCGATAGATTTTTGTCGACGGCGACAAACAGGCAAGACTATTTTTAGCAACAAAGGGTTTAAAAATAATGTGGCTATTGTGGCACTAACAATACCACCAATAACAGTTACTGCAATTGGCTGTTGAACTTCTGCCCCAATCGCCCCTTCTCTTGCTAGGGCCATTGGCAAGAAACCTAAGGTAGCAACCAATGCTGTCATTAAAATTGGCCTTAAGCGAGAAACACAGGCCTGCTCTATTGTGGCAACATCTTTAACACTATCGACTAAAATAATAGAATTAAGCAAACTAATGCCCGCAAGAACAATAAAACCAATGTAGGCAGAAATTGTAATTGGCAAACCAACGATTGCTAATAGCAATATTCCGCCACTTATCGCAAATGGCAAAGAAGAAACGACCACAGCTATTTTTCTAAAGTCATGAAAAATTTTAAATAAAATAAAAATTATTATCAAAAAAATTATTGGCAGAATTAGCATAATTTGCTTTTTTGCTTGTTGCATGTTGTTAAATTTACCTCCCCATTCTATATAATAGCCAGAGGGCAAGGCTTTTGCTTCTTTAATAGTTTTTTCGGCATTTTTAATAAAATTGTAATAATCGGTGTCGTTAAGATAAATCGAAATCGCCGCATATCTCTTGCCAAATAGTCTTGGAATTGAGATTATACCCTCTTCTTCTTTAATTTCTGCCACTTCCTTTAGTGCAATACTACCGCCGTCCGCCAAAGAAATTGGAATTTTAGCAATTGAATCTAGTTGGTTACGATTTTTTTCATTCATATGCAATATAATGGCAATTGGAAACTCGGAAGCATAAAAATTACCAATGTTGATCCCACTCATTGCATCAACAACATTTCTGTTAATATTGGCAATTGCAACTTGATTGCGGGTTATTTTGTGATAATCTGGAGTAATATTGATATTATTGCCTATCTTAATTGAATTTAATAAATCTTGCTCGATCGTTTTAATTTGCGGGTCTTTGGCTAGTAAATCTTTTATCTTCTTGCTAGTGTCAAGAAGGGTTTTAAGGTCTTGCCCAAAAACTTTTAACGATAAATCTGCTCTGGAACCCTGAAGCATCTCGTTAAATCGCATTTTGATTGGCTGAGTTTCGGAAATATCACAATTACTGCAAATTCCTTTCAAAGTCTTAAAATTGCTTGCAGATATTGCCGAGGCATTCCCTTTATATTGGTCTTTGATAATAATAAATATATCTGCAACATTTTGTGGAGCGGGGTCTAAGCCAGATTCTCCAGAGCCAATTCTGGCAAATACTTTGCTAATTCTAGGATCTTTACTAATGATTGCCGATGCCTCTTTGGCAATTTCTACAGTTTTAGAAAGGCTAGTGCCATCTTGCATTGCAATAGTTATAATGTTATCGCCTTCGTTAAGATTTGGTAAAAAATCTGACGGCATTTTGACAAAAACCACTATCGAGAAAATAAAAAATAAAAACGAAAATAAGATTGTTTTATATCGATTAATCTCGAGTAATCTCAATATTTTGCAATATATTGCATTAATCTTCTCCATTATTTTGCTTTGGTGATGATGCTGATTATTTAGCAAGAAATATGCCAGAACGGGCATTAAAATAAAGGCAGTGACAATACTGGCAATTAGCGATATTATTACAGCAATTGCCATTGGTTTAAATGTTTTGCCCTCGATACCATGAAACATTAAAATTGGCACATATACCAAAATAATTATCAACATCCCAAAAAACAACGGCCTAACCATCTTTGACAATAGTTGAGAGATATTTCTTAACTTCTCTTCCCTAGAATTAAATGCCAAATGGGCAACTAAATATTCTATCACCACCACAGAAGGATCGACCAATAAGCCAAAATCAATTGCTCCCAAGCTCATTAAATTGGCAGAAATACCAAATAACTTCATTGCAATTGCTAAAATAAAGGCACAAATCGGCAGTGACATTGCTACAATTAAGCCGATTCTTACCCCTCCAACAATAACACATAAGACAATAATAACCAAGGCAACACCCTCTAGGAGATTTTTCAATACTGTAGTTATTGTTGTTGAAATTAGAAAATTACGATTATAAAGAACCTCTATTTTTACTTTATCGTTCTGCTGATTAAGATTTGCAATTGCCTTTTCGACATCATTTAATACTTCTTTAGCATTATCTCCCGCTCTTAGCATTACCGTTCCTAATACTGCTTCTTTATCGCCTGAAGTTGCGGCACCTAGTCGCTGAGAGTAATCTTGCCTCATCTCGACCACTTGTCTTATTAAAATATCGCTACCACTGCCACTCACTTTTAACGGAATGTTAATAATATCTTCGTAATTTTTAATATTGGGATTTGTTCTAACTATCATCTGCTTATCGTCTTTTTCAATATATCCTCCGCCGTAATTTTCACCTAATGTTGTTAGTTGTTGCTCTAGCTTTGCTAAATTCATACCATTAGCTTTTAAAACCTCTGGCTTAATATTAAGATGCAATTCTCGAGCATATCCACCGATGGTGTCAACCTCTGCCACCCCCTTGATTCTCTTCAACTCACGAGCCAGAATAAATTGCTGAGCCGTTCTTAGTTCCGACAAATTCCGATAATCAACCCCGCTGTTCTTTTCGTCTTTAGCATAATAGATGCGATAAATTATTATCTCGCCAATTCCTGTTGTTAATGGGGCAATATTAGGGCTTATGCCCATAGGCAAAACATCTTTTAGATTAATCAACCTTTGCAGTACTTGCTGGCGGGCAAAATAAATATCGACATCATCCTTAAATATTAATACCACTTGCGATAAGCCAAATTTGGTAAGTGAACGGATTTCTTCAAGCCCTTCAATGCCATACATCTCGCTCTCTATTGGGTAAGTAACCACTTTTTCTGCCCTTAACGGGTCCATTGACGAAGTTTTGCTATTTATAATTACTTGTTTGTTGGTAATGTCTGGAATTGCATCGATTTTTATATGCAGAATTGAATATATTCCAAACATTATAACAATGGCAAATAGTGCAATTATATAAAAACGATAATGCAATATTTTGTTGAAGAAGGATTCTAATTTGGCCATTTTGCTGATTTTACTTAATTGAATGATTAATCGATTGACCAATTGGCAAATTAAATTCTCCTAAAGATATAGAAATTTTACCGTAATTATTCATCAAAGCAATTTGGTTATCTATTATTGCATCTACAACTTCATATTCTCGAGAATCTAGCTCGACATAAGTTATAAAATCTAAAGTGCCTTTTTTGAAGTCTTGATCGGCAAGACTAAGCCTAGAAACAATATTCTTAAGCATCGATACTGGTAGAATTTTATTAGTTCTTTGTAGGTTGTGATATTGATATAAGTTGGTCTTAATTTGATTAAAAATGCGATTCTTCTCGAATTGATATAGTTGATCTTGAGCCTTGAGCTGTTTTTCAAGCCCTAAAATACGGCTTTGATTACGATTAACAATTGGCAAATTTATCGACATTCCGTAACTAATATTGCCAGCAGAATCTTTGACCGAAGCTGTTAAATCGGGCATATTTTCGATTTTGGCAAAAGCGATTTCTTTGTTTATTTTATCTAGTTTTTGCTTTTGTAATTTTAAGGTAAAGTTATTTTCAATTGCTAAATTGCTAATGCCATCGAAGTTAAAATTTATTTCATCTTTTGGCCATTCCATTTTAACAACCGCATCTTGTGGCAGATCTACAAAGTTATTAATCTGTTGCCAAATATTAAAGAGATCTGACTGCAACATTATTAATTCACGATTTATTAAATTTATTTTGTCATAAACGATATTTGCTTGAGTAATTTTTGTAGGAGAGTTTAAATTGATGCTAGCAAGGTATTTACTAACATTATTAAGCCTTTTAAGCCTTTTTTTTGCTAATTCAATTTTTTGCAAGACTCCATAATGCTGAAATAATAGCGAAAACACCTCGACCTCAACCAGAAGTGCTAAATTATTACTCTGAGTTGCAAGAATCTTAAAATCGACATCGGCAATTTGATATTTTTTTTGTAATTTGCTAAAAAATGGTAAATTTTGCGAAATAGTCACATTATTGCCACTAGATGAACCGCTACCAGATTGCCGACCAGAGCTTTGATTATTAAATTCGAAGCCTATTGCAGGATTTTGCCAATATTTTTCTTGGTTGCTAAAATCTTGCTGTGCCAAAGAAAAGGATTGAGCCGATTTAATATTTAGGCTGTTATTTTTTGCTAAAGCAATAATTTCGCCAATATTATAATGTTTTTTTGGCAGATTATCTTGGGTGTTAATGCTGTTATTTTGCTTATCTGGTATTGATTTTATTAACTCTACCCCATAAACCGCAGAATTAAAGCTAAAGAACTGATAGAAAGAAAATAATAATAAAAAAAGGTAAAACATTAAATTTTAAGCTGTTGTGATGTAAATTTGCTAAATATAGCCAGGCAAGGTAAAAATTTCGATAAGGCATAGATTTTTTAACTGCTATCACTAAAAACATAGGTCAAGAGAAATAAAAAGCAATATCGATAATGAAGTCTAAAATTAAAATTTTCTGCCATTAATCTGCCATTAAATCCACTATTAAGGGGCATTACCGCAAATTTTAAAATATTTCTTGCATATTTTTAAAGTTTTTTTAGTTTTTGTTATTGTAAATATAAAATGGCAAAACCATTTATTAAATTAACAAAATTGAGGCGATTATTTAATGACCAATAATATTAGTAAAAACTTCGATGCAAACAAAGCTAATATTGTTTTTGCCCTTGGCTCTAATCTTGGCAACCGCGAGTTTTACCTAGATCTTGCGGGGAAAATTTTATGCCAAAAACTAGCCTTAAATAATGTAGTAATTTCTAGCAAATTAGCCAATCCGCCTTTGCTAATTGCCAATTCGCCAAAATCTTGGGATTTAGAATTTATCAATTTAGTAATAGCGGGTAATATTTGCCTAGAAAATTTTAGCCCAAAAACAATTTTAACGACAATTAAAGAAATCGAGACGATGCTTGCCCGCACCAATACCAAGACTTGGGCACCTCGAACCATTGATATCGACATCTTGCTTATTAAAAATTTAATACTCAAGGACAAAGATTTAACCATACCGCATTACGATTTAGAAAATCGGCAATTCTTCCTACAGCCCCTTACAGAAATTGTGCCAAATTGGCGAGAATTATTTTTGCGGTAAAGTTTTACTTTAAGATAAAATCTTTAATAATTCTAACGACTCAATTTTGAGCTAAATTTTAGCTATTAAATTAATTCAACAATTTCTTTTACAATATCATCTGGCTTTCCAATTTTACCATTATCAATAAGCTGATAAACTCGTCTTTTTGCTATAAAAACATTATTTCTTTTGAGCTTCGGATCTCTGCCAACTGTAGCAAGATTGAAACTATAAAATTTACCTTGTTTAAGATGAAATTGACCAAATATATTGTTAAATAAAATCACATCAGTAATACATTCAATATAAGTTTTCTTTTTTTTAGTAATTAATTTAAAACTGCCATTGATACGAAACCTAGACAACTCTAATCTTTCGGCCTTTATATCTTTCTCGATATCAATATCTATTACTTTATCAACATCTTTAAACTCCTGAATATCTAATACATCTTTTCTAGAGCCATTTGCAGAGTAAAAAGAGCTTGATTTCTTTTCGTTAAATAAATTGGTTTCATACATATTCATCCCCCTCTCAAAAGGAAAAGAGAAATTTTCTAAATCTTGACCCGTTAAAACAAATTCAATCCTACATTCCAGATTTAAATCAGCAAATTTTTGGAAAATGGTGCTTTTTTCTTGATTCTCAATTTCCTTGAAAAACATGCCAGTTAAGTCGGCAGTTTTAGGGTTGTTGTTTATTGTATCGGACCTTAACGAAGCATAAACCATATAAATCTGCCTGCCATTTGCGGATCTTTTTATAGTGTTAAACTGCTCTTCAGTTAAGCCAATCCAAGGCAGTTTATTATTTGTTTTAATTATTTTAATAAAGCAGTTTGATTTCCTTATACCTTTATTTTCATTTACAAACATGATGTCTGGTCGATCTTCAATTTTTATCTTTTTATTTACATCGATATTTAAAATAAAAAGTTTTTTGTCTTTGTTTGCTTTATGAAACAATTTAACAACCCCTAATTTATGAAATTCATTTTTTATTGAATTGATTTTAAAATTATCATCAAAATACTTATAAAAATCTCCACTTTTTACTTCTGTAGCTAAAATATTCATAATATTATATCTGAAGTTAAATGATACTCAATTTGTGGCTTTCCTTGCCTTTCTATTTTTTTAAAGTCTAAAATTTGTTCTAGTTTTTGCTTGATCTCGTTTTTGATTATTTCGCATTGCGAACTGCTCTCTATAAGCTTTGCGACCATTTCTTCGCTGTAAAAAAAGTCGTTATAATCGGTTTTTTTGATAATATTGGTAAAAATTGTTGCCAATGATTTAACTATTTTCTTATTTTCAAGGTCTTGATTTGTGGTAATATCGCTAAAAATCTGTTGCCAACTATCTTCCTTGCAAATGATACCACCTAAATCTTCGGCTAATTTTTTGCTATTTTCCATTAAATCTTCATTAAGATAATCGATTAAAATATTTTCTAACATTCCATATTGTTGATCTTTCTTACAAATTAGGTAATATTCGAGCTTAATATTATTTTTAACACACTCTCTTTTTAATTCTTCTAGTTTTTCAGATGATTTTTCATAATCATCATCTGCATCTTGAATGATTAAAGTGTCTTTGCGATATCGCTCGACTTGATTAAATGTCATATTACATTTACCTTCAACGGACACAATTTGTGCCCTTTTTCCCGCTTCACCTGAAATATCAACAAAAAACCCTTTTTCACCTGATTTAACTTCTTTTGCCTCCAAAAGCTTGGCAAAAAACTTTTGATCGGATTCTCCCTCGACTAAAATAATAATATCATAAGAATTACTCATAATTATACCATCCTAAATAAATCTGGCGAGTCTTTTAAATCTTCTAAAACTTGATCGAGATCTTGATATTGCTGGATCTTTAGCAATAATTCGTCACTTTCATTTTTGGATATATTAATTAAATTCAAGAAAGAGGTCTCGGATTGCATATCTGCTCCCTTAATCGCCTCGGCAAGAGCTATTGCATATTCGCGGGAATGAGTCGTGATAAATAGTTGAGTATTAAATTGCTTAGCACCATTAATTAAAGAATTAGCATTATCGAAATATTGAGTAAAATGCAAGCCGCTTTCCGCTTCATCGATTGCAAAAAATCGATTGCGATTACAGGCAATCATGAATAAACAATTAACAAGTCTTTTTAAACCGTAACCTTGAGTGCCAATTGGCAGTGGATTGGTTAAATCGTCAAAAAAGATATTTAATCCATCGGGACCGGCACTAATGGCTTCTGCTTTTGGTTGAAATATTTTGACAGCTTTTAATAGAAAATCATCTCGTAATTTTATATCATTATTTAAATTTTGATTCATTTTTCTTGCGGTATCTTGCCACAATTCTTCCCCTCTTACATAAGCAACAAATTGCTGACGATTATTTAGCCGTAAATCGGTTATAGATTGGCCGCTTTCCTCGCTATAAGATTTTAATAAATCGAGAATATTTTGATAGTTAATGGTGAAAGATTCTGAATCACGAGGAAACAAGCTATATTCAACATCATCAATAGTCGCCGTTACGAAAGATTCTTCCTGATTTTTAAAGCCATAACCAAGAAATTTCGTGGCTAAAAATATATCATTTCTTATGTATTCTTCGATATTTAGAATTTGCGATAATATTGCATATAATGCCAATCTGGTACTAATAGGCGATAAACCATTAGCTTTACTGCCAATTAGATCTAGACAGCGAAGTAGATAGGTCTTTCCACAGCCATTATTTGCTAAAATAATATTAATTTTATTAAAGTTAATATTAATGTCGTTAAAACAAAAGAATTTATTTATTTTAATATCGCGGATATGCCCTAACATAAATATTAAAACCCTCCTAGACCGCTATTTGCCATCATTTCTTTGATTTGTTTTTCGTCTAATTTGCCCATTTTGCCAACCATTTTTTGCATTTGTTTGTATTTTTTTAAGAGGCGATTGACTTCTTGAATATTGCTACCCGCGCCTTTAGCGATGCGGACTTTGCGGGAAGTGTTTAAGATTTCGGGTTTCCGTCTTTCTTTTGGAGTCATCGATAGAATCAAAGCTTCCTGAGACTTAATTTGCTGTTCAAATTCGCCAAGTTGAGGCATCATTTCTTTGATTTTTCCCGCTCCCGGAATGAAATTAAGGATTTTGCTAAGCCCGCCCATTTTTCTCATTTGTCTTATTTGCGACAGAAGATCGTCGAGGTCGAATTGACCTTTTCGTATTTTTTCTGCGGCTTTTTCGGCTTCTTTTTTGTCGACAACTTCTTGAGCCTTTTCAACCAAGGCTAGCACATCGCCCATGCCGATAATTCTTGAAGCAATGCCTTGCGGGTTAAATTCTTCGAATTCATCGAGCTTTTCGCCAGTTCCAATAAATTTAATTGGGCAATTAGTGACTGCCCTCATGGTTAAGGCCGCCCCACCACGACTATCGCCATCGAGTCGAGTTAATATTATACCGCTTAAGTCTAATTTTTCGTGAAATGCTTTAGCAATATTAATGGCATCTTGCCCAATCATAGCATCGACCGTTAGCAATATTTCTTGCGGTTTGGCAAGCTTTTTGATTTCGCTAAGTTCATGCATCATCTCGCTATTAATCGCAGTGCGACCTGCAGTATCGAGAATGACAACATCATAGCCTTGCGAATGTGCATTTTCAATTGCTCTGGCGGTAATTTCTAGCGGTTTCTGATTTTCAATAATCGGCAAAGAATCTACTGCAACCTGATTCGCCAATACCGCCAATTGCTGTTGGGCCGCCGGACGATATATGTCGAGAGAAACTAATAGCACTTTCTTTTGTTGCTTATGGGAAAGATGGCGAGCAATTTTACCTGCGGTAGTGGTTTTACCTGCGGCTTGCAAACCTACAAGCATAATAATAGTTGGTTGCTGACTAAGGTTTAGGCTTGCCTTATCGCTTCCTAATAATTCTATCAGTTGGTCGTAAACGATTTTAACAATCATCTGCCCAGCATTAACACTTTTAATAACCTGTTGCCCTATTGCTTTTTCTTTAATTTGCTCGATAAAAGATTTGACTATTTCTAGAGAAACATCGGCTTCGATTAAGGCAATTCTTAGTTCTCTGGTTGCCAGATTAAAATCTTCTTCGGTAATATTTTTTTTACCTGCAAGACTATCGAAGATTTTGCTAATTTTTTGTGAGATATTATCGAACATATAAGATATTTTTTAAGGATTGAGGAATTTTCTTAGGGCGGAAATTGCTACTGTCAATTGCTACAATTTCGCAAGAAAAGTTAATTAGATGATGACGATGTTGATTGTAAATTTTTTGAATAAAAATAATCGAAGCAACCTTAACAGTTGTTATTTTTAGCTCTACAGCAATAATGTCGTCGAGTTTTGCAGGTTTTAAGTAATCGACGGTGCAAGATTTGACAACAAATATTATGCCCTCCTGCTCTTTTAATTGATTCTGAGAAATGGCAAGGGAATGAAGAAAATCGGTTCTTGCTCTTTCGCAAAATTTGAGGTAATTGGCATAATATACAACCCCGCCAGAATCGGTATCTTCATAATAGATACGATAGTTACAGCTATAGTCTGGTTGCCAATATTGCAGGTGCTTTTTATTACTTTCTTCTGCAATTGGCAAAGTTTTTGGCGATGATTTTGGTGATAACATATAAAGTAGTTACGATTTAATACTGCTCGTTTAGTTCGTTAAGTTTCTTATCGCCTTTAAAACCTGCAACAATCCCAGTTCGCGACACTCCGTCTAGGCCCAGTTCGGAAAGCTCGGCAATAATGTTGTCGATATTTTCTGCCGTGCTAATTATTTCAAAAACAATAGAATCGCCAGTAATGTCAATGATATTAGTGCGATATTTATCGGCAATTTTAATTGCTAAATTTCTTTTTTCTTCATTGCCAATAATTTTTACCAAAGCAAGCTCTCGCTCGATGTATCCGTATTCTCTTGTGAGCTCTACCGCTTTATAAACTTGGACTATTTTTTCGAGTAATTTGCAAATTAGGTTAATATTACGGTCGGTGCAATAAGATGTAATGGTAATCCGAGAAATTTTTTTGTCGCTAGTAATTGGCGAAACATTAAGAGTTTCGATATTACAACCTCTAGCAGAGAATAGCTCGACAATACGGGCTAAGGCACCAAATTCGTTATCGACTAAAATTGCAACTACTTGTTTTTTGACAGGCTCTAACATATTGAGAATATTTAATAAATTTAATTAATTTAGAATATAATTTAGCTATTTAAAAATATCAAGCCAGTAAATAAAGCCAATATTAAAGAAAATAGCCAAAAGATTATTACCACCTTTAATTCGCTCCAACCTTTTTTCTCGAAATGATGGTGAATTGGGGCCATCAAAAATATTCTTCGCTTTCTGATTTTATAAGATAAAACCTGCAAAATTACCGACAAAGCCTCGATAATAAACAAGCCACACACAAAAAACATAATGAATTCTTGCCTTAAAATTGCTGAACCTATGGCAATAGTGGCACCAATTGCCAAACTTCCAACATCGCCCATAAATATTTTTGCAGGCTTAAAATTAAAGACAAAAAAAGCAAAAATCGAGCCAATCATTGCAATCATAAAAGGTATTATGACATTGATATTTTGCAAAAAATCTACTCTGTATTTTGTTGCAAGAGTAGGGTCCGATGCTAATATCGCCAATAATATTATGCAAAATATTGTAATAATTGCCGGTATTGATAACAAGCCGTCTAGGCCATCGGTTAAATTTGTCGCATTAGCAATGCCGACAATAAAAATCATCATAAAAAAAGGCATTAAAAAGCCAAGATAAAGCTGATAATTATTAAATAATGTAATGTTAAGCGATGGTTTCAAATATAGAGGATTGATTAAATACAAGCAAATAATCGCAATAGCACTAATGGCAAATTGAAGAGAAATACGGTAACTACCGCGAAAACCCTTGCTATTGCCACAAAAGATTTTCATTAAGTCATCCGCAAGACCTATTGCCGCAAAAGCAAGAACAAATACGATTAACAGCAAGAAATATGGATCGAAAATATTTTTCGTAAATAATGTTGCCGTAAGAATCGTTCCACAAACAAAAAATATTCCGCCTAAAGTTGGAGTGTTTTTCTTGCTCTGAATATGGCTTTGTGGACCTTCCACCCTAATTGGTTGCAAGAATTTTTTTGCTTTCTTTTGTAGAAAAATATTAATAGAAAATGCTGTTAAAAAGAAGGCGAACAACATTATTTTAATTGCCTCTAAAGCAAAACTATGAAGATTTATTATATCCATAATTAGACATCTAACGGTTGATAATACTTGCTTTCGGCAATGATTTGTAACATTATATTGCTAAGTTGTAAAAGCCTTAGTTTTGCTTGCCAATATTCTTGCTCGAAGATAAGAATTTGATAGGTTGTTGTCCTACCCTGATTAAAAAGCTGTTGTTCGTTTTTTAGTTTTTCATGTTGAATTGCCACCAAGTCTTTAGTTGCAACAAGCTGTTGCTTAATTTGGTTAAAATTTTGTTGCAGTTGAGCTATGTTTTGCCTAATGTTATATTGCTTATTATCGTAAAGCCTTTTTGCTGCCTGCTTGCCAATAACAGCCGATTTATTAATATTATGCAATGTTCCAAAAGCAAGAGGCACCTGCAATTCAATCGCAATAAAACCTTCTTTACCAGCAAGATTTGCTGAATTATTTATGGCGGTATTAAGATTCGACTCTACACCCTTAAGTGCATAATTACCAACAATATTAAGCTTTGGCTTAGAGCTTTCTTGTTCATTAACCAGAATGCTACTTGTAATGTTAAAATTCTCTCTGGCACCTTGAAAATCGAGATTAGCATTAACATCTAGCTCTGGGAGCTCTTTTTTAGGTAAATCGACCGCAAAAACTTTATCTAACTCTGGCAAAGGCGAATCTATTGGCAATTCTAGTAATTTGTTAAATTCTTGTTGATTTTGCTGTATTTGTTGTTCCGCTTGCAATAAAGATATTTGATTTTGCTGATAAATAGCCCTAATTTGCAGAAGATCTGAGCTTTCGGCAAGATTCATCGCTAGCTTATTTTTTATTTTATTTAAGGTTAGAAAGCTATTATGTTTTTTTTGCTTCTCAACTGCCAATACTTCCTTACTAATAGCGGTTTGCCAATATGTTTTCTCGGCTAAAATGATAATTTTTTGTAGATTTATTTTTTCGTTTATTTGATTGATTTTTTGTTCGGTGATAATAATTTCGTAATTAGTGCGAGTTGATTTGCCTAGGAAATTTTGCCAAATTGGTAGCTTGAGCTCTAAAGATGGATTGCTCTGAGTGTTGCTTTTTGCAAGGGCAGGATTAGGGAACATCGAAGTATTAAAATCTTTATAGTTCATTTTGTTAAGATTATAAGCAAATTTGCTTTCTAAGCCAAAAAGACTATTTTTACTAATACCAATCTGATAATTTTGATTATAATATTGGCTATAACGGAATATTTGTGCGGCTTGGTTTTGCTCGTAGAAACCAGTTCTAGCACTGCCAAATAATTGAAAGCTATTAATTAATTCTGCTTTAGATTTTAGCAATTCTGCCGAATCGATTTTAGTTTTGCTTGATAAATAGTTGCCGTTCTTACTTGCAACATCTCTAATATATTCTTCTAATGTTGTAAAAGATAGCAGATTCCGAGGCTCTATTTTGTTAACTTCCATTAACTTTGACGATTTGCTACGATCTTTTAAACTGCTAGTTTTGGTTGCTTTTTTGCTATTAGCAGACACATCTTCAAAACAAATGACACAGAATATTGTTAAAAATATGTAGTTTATAATTAATTTCATAAAATTTAGTAATTGCAACGGAAAATAGCTATATTGCTGATTGTTTAAAATAATTCAATGCAATTTTAAGCATTATTTTATTTTTACAAGTTTTATTGTTGGTTTTATATTATTTAATTTACCTAAAACTAATTTAAAAACATAGAACCAAGCCTAATACCAAGATAAAATCCAATAATTGCAAAAATTACCGAAGAAAAAATATATAAAAACAAAATAGTAAAATTATTATCGATTATTAATTGATAATTTTGCATCGCAAAGGTCGAAAATGTTGTAAAACCACCACAAAAACCAATTAAAAACACTTGTTTTAATAATTTTGGCGGGAAATAAACATAGCAAAAACCTGCAATCAAGCAACCAAAAACATTAATAATAAAAATTGCCAATATTTGCTGACTAACAACTAAACTAACTAGATAACGAGAGATTGTGCCAATCATTCCACCAAAACCAATAAAAATAATTGTTAAAAATTGACTTACTAACATAATGATAAAATTAATTGATATTGTTAGACATAAACAAATTAAGGTTTCGAGGCGACTGCAATGTTAATTTTAAAATTAACCTCTATTTTTTTACTATCAAATTTATTGCTATCGGCTTTATTATTAGCAAGAAGATAATAATATTCTATTGATTTTAACAGTCTTTTGCTAATAAAATTAACATTTCTGCTCTTTAAAAAATTACCTTGTGAATTTTTGCTAATATCTTTTAAAAATGTAGTAAAATTGAGGTAATTAACCAAAAATTCTTCCTTATTTGTTACGATATTGGCAAATCTTGCTTCTTGCAGGATTTGCGACAATTTATTTAACGGAACCACTGGCGGAATAATCGGGAAATTACCTTGGTAAATTGCAAATTGAGCCTGCTGTATTGCTAAATAAAGATCCAATAAATTACCTTCGCCAAAATAACTAATCAACAAAATGCCATTTTTTTTTAAAATTCTAAAAACCAAATCTAAAAATAGTTTTGGATTATTAAGAAAATGAAAATTTAAATTAGTAAAAATTACATCAAAACTATTGCTAGCAAATGGTAAAAATTGGTCATCGGCAACTAAACGAGCAATATCAATGCCTTGACGATGGTTATTGCCATAAGAATTCGGGCTAAAGCTACTTTGATAATAGTTAATTTTACGGTTTTGATTATTGTTAGTTAAAAAATATTCTTTAATAACATCGGGTAAATATTGATTCTTTGCCCCAACCTCTAGAATATCTAGGCTATCTTCGCTGTTATCAACTTTAGAATTTTGTAAAATACTAATACGATCACAAAAATTTTCGAACAATATTTTACTAGTCCAATTTTGTAAATACTCGTATTTAAAGAAATTTTTTGCATTTCTTTCTTGTTGCAATCTAATTAGCTTGCGGTTAAAAATATTATTTTCCATTAAATTAAATTTGTTAAGCAATACACCAAATGCCCAAAATGAAGAAACCAACAGAAAAACCACAGAAATTTATCGTTAAAACCTTAGATTTAATTATTAAAAAGCTTAAAATTTTTACAAATATTATTATCGATTTTTTGGCTCCTAATTTATGTTTATCGTGTAAAGAAATATTGCCCTATCAAAAACTACATCGCAATGCCGATTTTGCTAGCAATGCCTATTTTTGTTACACATGCTGGAAAGAGTTGGTCTTTATTAGCGAAAACTCTTGTTATATTTGCCAAAAGCCAATGCCCGCAAAGTTAACCCAAAGAATTCAAAGCCAAACATGCTTAGAATGCCTTAACAAGCCACCAAAATTCGACAAATTACTAACAATTTTTCAATATAATCAAATATTTAAAAAAATTATTATTCAATTAAAATATTACAATCAAAGCTTTATCGCTAAATCTTTAGCAAAAATTTTACTACAAAAGTTTCATCACGAAATCATTAAATACGATATAATCAGCCCAGTTCCGCTACATTACAGCAGGTTAAGACAAAGAAAATATAATCAGGCACAATTAATTGCCAAACATCTAGATAAAATGGTCAAAAAAAGAGGCAAAAAGAAGCAAATAATCATAACAGATCTGCTAATAAGAACCAAAAACACTAATTCACAAATTCCACTAACACGGCTAGATAGGCAGAAGAATATGATTGGAGCAATTAAATTAAACGAGAAGTATCGTCAAATAATTAGTAATAAAAAAATTTTAATTGTCGACGATGTCATAACAACGGGGGCAACAATTAATCAATCGGCAAAAATATTAAAAAGCAACAATGCCAAAGAGGTTGTTGCCATAACTCTTGCTAAAACCATTTTTTAACCTAATTAATTTAGTCTTTTTGTTGCTATTGCCTTGCAATCGTTAATTAATACTTACTAAATAACATTACCCTAATTTTTTGTGGCAAATAGCTAAATAGCCTTATCATCTTGGTAAATAATGCGGGGAAGGCAATTTCGAAGGCAGATTTTTCTAATTTAGCAACAATAATATTAGCGGCCTCTTCTGCACTAATAATAAAAGGCATCTTAAATTGATTTTTTGCCGTCATAGGAGTTGCAACAAAGCCCGGATTAACAAGCCTTACCCTAATATTTTTAGCACTTAACTCTATTGCCAAAGAATCGGCAAGATGCGACAGGCCAGCCTTACTAGCCCCGTAGAATAAAGAGTTTTTCATACCGCAATAACTGGCAACACTGCTAATAATTACCAACTCGCCACCTTCGTAAAACAAATTATTGGGGTTTTGGCAGATTAAGTCGACCAAATTAACCATCGAGCCAAGATTCGTTTGCAAAATATTAGTGGCAATATTGCAATCAAAATTAGCTAAATTCATTGGTTGATAATAGCCAGCGGCAAAAATAATATTAGTAACTCTTAGCCCGATCTGACTTATTTTATCAATAGCCTCTTGCCATTGATTGCGAAAGTTAACATCTAGAGCTATTTGATATAAATTTTTATCTTGCCAATTTTTAGTTTTTTCAATATCTCGACCACTAATTATCACTTGACAGCCTTTAGCAACTAGATTCTTAGCAAGAGCCAAGCCGATACCGCTAGTGCCACCAATTATCCATAGTACTTTTTTAGAGCTCCAGAAATTTTCTTTTTGAGAATTAAACATTAGTTATTTTTTAAGTTTTAATAAAAAGAACAGTCCAAATACCTTAAAGATAGACGGCAGAAAACCATATAAATAAGGCATAACAGTAGCAAATTGACTATAATTTAATTTACCAAGAATAATCAGTAAAATCCCAGAAACAATAGCTAAAGAAATTTTGCCTAAAAAATGGCTAAGGCTAAAAATTAGGATTTTACTACTCTCTTGTTGATTTTGTGCAATTAAATTAGCGGTAATTACTGGCGGTAATAATAAATCTAAGCCAAAGAAAATACCAGAAAAAGCACAAATTACCGCAAAACCATAAAAACCAAAATAATTCGTGGCAATATCTTGATTATATAGCTTTGTTTCTGGCAATAGAACCGCCCAAGAAAAAGTTGCTATTGCCCCAATAATACCAATAGACATAAGGTTAATAGACGATATTCTTAATGCTAATTTTTGCCAAATTGGCATAAAGGCGATGGCACAGCCAAAATATAACAACAAAAACAAACCAGTAAAATCTTTAAATCTAAGGAAGTCATTAATATAAAATACCAAAAGGGTTGATGGTGTAGCAATGGCACAGCCATTAAAAAATAAAAATCCTGCATAATTATACCAAGTTCGATTTCTTATTTTACTTATTTTTACCAATATTTCCGTTTTTATTTTACCAAATAAATTGCCACGATTTTCTGCAAACCATAAATTTAGCGATATTTCTTGCGATTTTGCCTTATTGCAAGAATCGCAACGATTATAATAATAAAAGTAAATCGCCATCACAACAAAAGTAAAAAACAATAGCCAGCTAAGGTAGTAAAATGCTTCTCTTGACGACATTTTTAACATTAGCAATGCCGGAATAATAGTTGCAAGAAGCAAGCCGATAATTGTCATTAGTTCTCGCCAACTAGAGATATTAATTTGATTATTGAAATTTGCTAAATAAGCACTGTGATTAATGGTTAAAAAAGAAAAACTCCAATAGGTTAAAAAAGAAAATACCAGTAAATTAGTTTGATAATCGCTAAAAAATGGGTTAAATAGGCCAAATGCCGCAAAGGCTAAAAAAAATGTTGCAACAACAATTATCAACGGCTGATACTGCGAAAATATGTCACTTAACCAACCAAAAATTGGGTCTATAATCGTGTCTGAAATTCTGGTAAATAGTAAAATTATACCAATCGTTGTTAGAGATAAATTAAAGTTCTCGGCATAATAATTAGGAATATTAATATAAATTGGCAAGCCAATAAATGCCAGAGGTAAGGCTAGTAAAATATAGCTTAATAAAGCTTTTCCAGATAATTCTTTAGATAATTTTTTGTTAATTTCGCTAGTTTCTTTCAAAATTATTGTAATTAGATTATGATTTTGTTAATTTATTGAAGATTAGACAATTACTTGACTAAGTAAATAAGTTATTTTACCAAAATAACTAGTAAAGAAAAATTATTATAAAGCATTAGATTCTTCTTTCTTGTTGTTTTTAATGTCTCTCTTGCTTATGGCTTTATTGACCTTTGCCTCTAAGCTACCCTGCTTCTTTAATTTTGTCATCACATCTTTCAACTTACTTTCAATTTCAGTAAATTTAGCACCTGCTTGATTAACATCTTTTTCTGTTTTAGTTAAGTCTTTGCTAGAATTATTACTATCTTTTGCTACTGGCTCATTATCGTTAACTTTATCTTCATTTTTTGCTTTTTGTTTTTCCGATTGTTTGTTGGCAAAATAAATTAAGGCTCCAACCATTAACATCTGCGGAGCCTGTACCGCAATAACAATTCCGGCCGCAGGTCCTGCCAACACTCCCAAAATAACCGCCATTGCAAGATATGTAGCAACAGTTGCCGCTATTTCCTTGCTATCACTATTATCTCTATTGTTACGATCTTTGTTATCATCCTTATTTGCCAGATCTTTACCCCGATTGTCTTTTTGTAATTTTTCCCGATCTTCGACTTCCTCTTGAAGCTTGGGTTTAGCTTTGGCGGATTCACCTAGATCATGAGACAATGTTATTAGTTGCTTAGGACAACGTTTTAAATCTTCTTGTTGTTCTACCGACATCTTGCCAACCTTCTCAAGCTCAAGCAACTTTTCTTTCATTGAATTAAAATTCAAAGAAACATTGTCTTTTGCTACCTTAAAACCCCAATTGTCTCGCAAAGCACTAGCAACTTCTTCCTTAGTTCCATCTACCGCATCTTGTGAAATCTTTTTAATTTCACTGTCAATATTCGACATATCTTGCCTCTCAACCTCTCCTGCTACCGTAGCCCAAATCTGTTCATATGCATCGATTTTACCTACTTCTTGCCCATTGGCATTTACCACCAAATCTACATAGGTAAAACTACAGCCAGATTGCTTATTTAAAGAAGTAACAAGTTGAATCTTCTGATCTGTTGATAGTGGATTATTATTTTTATCTTTCAAATTATCAAGTTTCTTTTTCAAATCTTTACTATGCAGATGATCTTTGCCAATTAATTTATTAAGCTTAGATTCTTTTTTTAGCTCTTCTTGCCTTTTCAGTTCTTCTTCAACAATTTTCCGCTGTTCTGCTAACTGCTCTTTAAAAAAATCATCATCTAATAATTCTATCGCCTCTGGCTTCCACTCTCCTTTTTTGTCTTGATATTTTAACTGCAATAATTCTTTTGCGAAAGTTTCTTTCTCTTCACTTTTAGAGCTTGTAATATCGTAATCTTTAAAATAATTATCATAATTATAATCAGCTCTTTCAACACCTTCCCACGAAACTTCTGGCAAAATCTTGTCTAATTTGCTATCGACATGTTGCTTAAGATCATCAAAGTCAAGTGCGATATCGCCTGCCTCGTTAATTCCTTTTATTTTTGGTGGAAAATCTGCTAATTTTTCGGCAACATTCTTTGGACTAGCAAATTGATGATCAGTATTTCCTGCTAAGCCATGTAATTCTTCATTTTTTTTTGGTAATGTTTTTTCTATCTCTTCTTTTAATTGTTCCTGAAAATTTTCATCTAAAGCATTGATTTTAATATCTTTTAATTTACCTTGTTCGTCAAATAAATTGAGTTTTTGGTTATTATCCTTAAAATTCATTAACGACATCGAATTATTATCTACAGCAACATCATTTGGCAAGCCTATGGCAATATTGGCATTTAACTCATTGGCAAAATCAAAATCCTCATCTAAATGCGGGTATTTTTCTTTATCTTGCTCATCTGCTAAAAATTCTTTAATATTTTTCTTGCCACTTTTTAAAAATTCTTCGGTAAATAGCCGTTCATTTTCTGCATCTAATTTAAAAATATTGTTGATTTTATCACGATTTCCTTGATTTTCTGGCGATTGAGAACTCTCGCCAATCAATTTACTGCCAGCAATTCCTCTCGCTTGTTTAAAACGATCTTTAGCTTCTGCTCTCTTGTCTTGCTTTAACTTTTCTTCTTGCTTTAACTTTTCTTCCCTTTCTTCCTCTTCCGCTTTTTTCGCTTGCGAAATTTCTTGCTTTTTTTCTTCAATCAATTTTCCTAAACCGCCTTCTTGCAATATTTTGGCAATGGTTTCGTTTTTAGTTCCTTCGTTTTTAAGATCTTCTTTAATTCGATTATAAGGCTCTAGTTCTTGTTGCTGTTTTTCGTTAATGTTGCCAAGAACATTTTTGGCCTCCTCAGAAACAGCAACATCAACACCATAATCATCTTCGATTCCATCTTTTTCCTTCGCAGAGCCTTGTTTAAAATGTTCATCTAAAATCTTGCTGGCAATTTTTCCTAATTCATCTTCACCATCAGAGATAAAAGAATCAATATTAACAACTCCTCCATTTTGAAAATATTCTTGAAAAATTTGCCCTTTTGCTTCCTTGCTTAATTCTTTTAATTCTATCTCATTTACAGCATCGGAGCTTAAATAATTTGTATTGCTAAAAAGCCTTTTGTTAATTTGGCTAATAACCGATTGATTAACCTTTGCTATTTCCTGCTTATCTGTAGTTGAAACCTTGCCATTTGTATTAATGCTTAATTTACCCTGCCTCGTAGATTCTGATGAGGCAATGATTTTTTTTGCGGCCTCGTAAGCAATGAAAGAATCGTAATCTGTACCAGTATCACACTGCCGATCTAGAGCCCCCTTAACCTCTTCTTCATTTACTTTGCCCTTAATTAAGCCAATATTTTCTTCTCCTAAAATATTATCCAAAATTTTACTTTTGCTATTTTCGTCAAATAAAGATTTGGCGAATTCCAAATTAGCAATTTTAGCAATTTCATTATCGAAGTTTTGAAGAAAAGCTGTATTTACCTCATTTCCACTATCTTTGTCAAGCTTACTATTGTAAAGCTTATTAGCAGCAATCTTCGCCACATCTTGAAAATTATCACCTGTAAAAATCTTGCCACTTGCATTTTTTACCGCTTTTACTAAAAGGGTATCATTGTCTTTTATCGCTACAGATGGCAACTTATACTCTGCCTGCGGTTGAAGTTGATTAACAATTTCGGCATCGAGAGCAGTGCTTGATAGTTTGTTGATAGCGAAATATGGATCCAAACCTAAATTAGAATTTAAGTCTCCCATAGCTTCCAGATAGAGTCTTCTTGCCTGATCTTTAAAATTATTTGCATCAGTTTTTATACCACCAGACAATTGTTCAAAGCTTTTATTTTCTTGCTCTTGATTTGCAATAAGTTTTTCAACCTTATTTTTAGCCTGCTCTCTTAGATATTCACCAACTTTGGTTGTGTTACCATCTTCGTCCCGCCCTAAATTGTTAATTTCTCGATTCAGTTTATCGATTTTTGCTTTTTCTGCTGCTTCGGCTTTTTTTGCTAGCTCTTCTGCTTCGGCTTTTTTTGCTAGCTCTTCTGCTTCTGCTTCGGCTTTTTTAATAGCTTCTTCTGCTTCTGCTTCGGCTTTTTCTGCCCGCTCTTGTGTAATGTTTGTTTCAGTTTCTTTGATTAAACCATCTAAATCGACAATTGCTTTGGCAATAATCTCTTTATCGCCATTTTCTATTGCCTCAGAGATCCGCTGTTTTGCAAGATCTGTTACTTCCTGCGAATCTTCTATTTCATTATTAATCTCGCCAATGTTCAAATCATCTATGTCGTCTATGTCCTTTTCACTAGCAAGAGTCTCTAGCTCGCTTAAATCTACTTTACCTTGATTTACCTCAACACTAGAACTTTCTTTATTGTCATCGTCAATCAGCTTTTCGCCTTTCTGTGGGTTTATTTTACTTTTAGCAATATCTTTTGCAATATCAACAATATCGTCTTTGCTTGATTTTAGCAAAGCATTAATATCAGCAACCTTTCCCTGTAAAGCTCTGGCAATTTCCTTAACCTGTTCTCCGTTTATTTCTTTACCGTCTTCGCCTTTAAAGGCTTCTTTCACCTTGCCTTCTAGTTGTTGTTGTTTTTCTTGTTGTAAATCCTTAACTAGACCGTCGATAATTTTGTCATAACCACTTTGCAGAAAATCATTTTCCTTACCAACCGTTTTTTTGGCAATATTTTCTTTATCTTCTTCATTTGGTAAATCTTTTCTGCTATTTAATTCTGTTGTAATTTCTTCTATTAAACTCTGTTGATATTTACTTGCCACATCTTTATCAATTGCAATCCCATTGCCTATTGCATTAACTAGACTTACAACATGAGGAGAATTTTGATCTATCTTACTATAATCAAGATTTCCCTTTTGGTCTAGCTTTACAATCAAATCGTCAGTTATCGGCTTCTTTTTTGAAGAAATTGCAAAATTTAAACTATCTTGCGACACCTCTTTATTTTTATCAAAATAAATAGCAAGCTCACTAAAATTCGTATTTTTAGCAATTTCGTCAAGAAATTGATTTTTGGCAATTTTTTTAATTTTAATATCTAATATTCCTGCTTTAGATTCTGCTTGTTGGATTATAGTAATCGAATCGTTAATTTTACCACGAATCTGCTCTAAAGCTTGTGTTTTCAAAGATTCATGATTGGCAGGATTGTCTGTAAATTTTACCCCGGTTTTACTAATATCTGTTAAAGTTTTACTATTTTCTTCGCTTTTTGCCCAATCAATCAAATCTTGACTAGGGTTCTTGATTCCAAGGCTCACTAATTGTACTTTTGCCTTTTCTACTGCTGGGTCTTTGATTTCAATACCTTTTTCTTTGCAAAATGCTTCAAATTTTTCTTTGGCATATTTTTCGGCTACAGAACTTTTTTGTTTGTCAAAATTATTTTTACTAATAACTAATTGTTTAACAAAACCATAACTTTCGGAATGAATATCTGTCTCACTAGTTGCTAACTTATAACCTCCCTTTTTACCAGCTCCACCACTTCCATCATAAGATAAAATATCACCAGTTGCTATTGAAATTCTAAATCTATCATTACCAGCTTTCCCGCCAAAGTGAATATGATTAACTTTTGATTTTGAATCTGGCATTGTATTATCTTCATAACCTCTGATAATTTTTGGCTTATAATTGCCATTGTTTTCAGAAAGAAATTCACTACTAAAATCTTGAACGGTCCCAAACTTCTTAATTGTTGAATCAGCAAATTTAAGACCTGAACTTAGAGATTTATTTTTGTTGTCAATTTCTTTTACTATTAACTCAATCTGTTCTTGAACAATATTATTTTGGGGATTTTGACTAAGTTCTTGTAACTTTTTTAGATAAGATTCTTGATTTGCAATATCTTGCAAATTTTCAATAATATCGGCATGAATCTTTTGTTCCAACCTAATATCTGAAGTTGTAGCTAAATTTGGTGCACTCTTAGAATTGTTAGAACTTATTTTCATTGTGTTATATTTTTTTAACAATTTTGACTTAGGCAAAACTTAAATAGGACTTGAAAAATACTAAATAAACAGACAGAAATTACAAGTTTTTAACTAAAAAAAATCAAAATGACTAAGTAAAATGACTAAGTAAAACAAATTGGTAAAGTTTTAAAAAATAGACAAGATTTACACCGCTCACTACTATCTTCGCACAAGTTGCAGTATGATAGGACTAAGTTTACTCTATTTACAATAAGCCAGAACCGGCATCAATTGCCAGAATCTGCCCGGTGATTGCGGTATTGGCAAGGAAAAAGTCTAAAGCCTGTAAAATATTAGCAACTTCTGGTAATTTTTCGGTAAGAATACGGCCAGATTTTACCGCTCTTAACTCTTCCTCTTTATTATTTCCCTCGAGGTTAAAAATAAAACCCGGAGAAATTCCATTAACACGAACCTTTGGAGCCAAAGCAACAGCCGACATTTTTGTGAGTTCCGCCAAAGATTTTTTACTTAACAAATAATAAAAATAAGAAGTTTTGTAGTTTATGGTGTTTTTATCGATAATATTAATGATTTGAGCATTGTTTATTTGCTGTTTCTGTGCATTATTGCTAAAGTAATGACTAAGAATAGTTGGTGCTAAAAGGTGAATGTTAAAATTATTGTTTAATTGCAGTAGAAAATCGTCATCGAGCATCTTAGAATGTTGAAATATCGAGGCATTATTAACTAACAAACTCCAATTATCGGCAAATAAATCTAGAGTAGATTTTGCTAAATCGGCAACATCTTGATTGTTTTCAAGATTGCATTTTAACAACTCTACCGTAACATTAAAATTATCGGTCAATTCTTGCTTTAAATCTAATGCTTCTTGTTTAGAGCTATAATAAGAAATTGCCAAATTAAAGCCATTTCCAGCCAAATGCCGAGAAATATTCTTACCAACTCGTTTTGCTCCACCAGTAATAAGGGCGGTCTTTTGTGCAGTCTTTTGTTTGTTCATTGTAGTGAATTTTAATTATTTCTAATTGCAAAGCCTTGATTTGTTAAATATTGCTTTGCTTGCGATATGGTAAATTCTTGGAAGTGAAATATCGATGCCGCTAAAACCGCATCTGCCCCAGCTCTAAAACCTTCTGCCAAATGCTCTAAATTACCAACTCCGCCAGAAGCAATAACGGGCACCGAAACTAAGTCTGTCACCTTTTTTATTAAATTACAATCGTAGCCAGACTTTGTGCCATCTTTATCCATCGAGGTAAGAAGAATTTCGCCTGCCCCCAAATCTACTGCCATTTTTAACCATTCGAAGCATTTTAAACCACTATTTTTACTACCACTATGAGTAAAAACAAAATATTCATTGTCAATTTTCTTAACATCAACTGCCAAAACCACTGCTTGCGAGCCAAATTTCTTTGCCGATTCATTAATTAATTGTGGATTATTAATTGCAGAACTATTAATACTAACCTTATCCGCTCCACTCGCAATTAATAAAGAAAAATCGTTAATGTTTTTTACCCCGCCACCAATAGTAATTGGCACGAAGCAATCTTTAGCAATATCTTGCAAAATCTTTACTACTGCCGAGCGATTTTCAACCGTTGCGGTAATATCAAGCAAGCAAATCTCGTCGGCACCAGCAAGATAATAAAATAATGCCTGTTTTAGTGGGTCGCCAGCATCTGCCAAATTCTCAAAATTAACCCCTTTTACCACTCGACCATTTTTAATATCCAAACAAGGAATAATTCTCTTCTTTAACATTATATTTTTACTGATTGATTTTGGTCTTTATGACTTTTTCCTTTATGATTTTTAGTTAATTTATCATCTCCTAATTTTCCTTGTGTTGCGGATTGACTTTTCTGTAGAGCTTTTTTCACCTCAACTACTTCACCTAATTTACCTTCATCCAGATTCGGATTATCTAATTTTAAATTATCATCTTCATTGCTGATAATTTTACGACTTCTGCTGTTTTTAGTTACGCTTTCAATAAGTAAAGCTTGTGGCACAATTATAATAAAAGCAGCAATAAATCCTGAAGGTCCAGCAAATACACCAAGAATCACAAAAAGCACAAGATAGTCTTCCATGGAAGAATTGATGGGTTGCTGAGCTGTTGGATAGTGAGGACGAGTGCAATCTGAATGGCTACTGAAATCCTTATTATAATCATTGGCACCATAATTATCATCGGAAGCCGTGGTATCATTAGCATCGTCTAATTTAAAATTATCAGCGGATTTTATCGAATTTTTCTTTATAGGTTTTTGCATTTCTTTAGCAATACCCTTTGCCGTTTTTGCACTTTGACTTAAAGATTTTTTTAGATCTTCTGCTGCTTTTTTTCTAGCTTCTTCTGCTGCTTTTTTTCTAGCTTCTGCTTCTGCTGCTTTTTTTACTTGCTCTGCTGCATCGGCAATTTTTTTTGCTCTCTCTTCGATTAGTTTTTCTAGCCCGACTTCTTCTAAAATTTGGAAGATGAGTTTTTGTTGAGCATCACCTTCGACAACTTCACCAATCTTTTCTATCAGCTCTTTTATTGCCTCTTGGCGGTGTTCTTTGTCTTGGTCTTGGGCTTGGGCTTTTTCTTGGGCTTGGGCTTCTAGCAGTCCTGTGGCGACTATTTTTAGTGCTTTTAGATCGATTACACTAAAGTGATTTTCTTGGTTAGGATCAACAGGAACAATAATAAGTGCTGCAATTGCATTATTTGCTTCTTCTGATAGCTTTTTTTCACCTTTGCCACCTTCGCTAGAGAATTTATAAGCTGCTTCTGCTTCTTCTAAGCCTAGAACTTTATTTATTTGGCCATAAATCTTCGCTTCTTTCTCTTTGGTTTTTTCCTCTAGGTTTGCGAGGGCAATATTACCTTCTTCTAACTTTAATAATCCCTTCTGTTCAGGTCTTGCCGAGCCATCTTCAAAAGGTTTTATCGCCTCTTTAAAAGCAATGGTTTTAGCTTTGTCTGCGATTGTTGTTTTGCCTTGTCCTAGGGGTTCTTTTATTTTTTCAGCTAATGATTGAGCAATCTTTGCTTTATCTACTTCGCCTTGATCGGTTAAAGGGGTTTCTAGGATGTCGCCTAAAGCTTTTTTTATAGCTTCTTCTTCACCTTTTTCATACTTAAAAAACTGCTTAACATAAACAAAATTAGCAGCCTCTGTAACCTTATTAACGAACTCTTGAAGGAATTCGCCTTTAGCCTTTTTCTTATCTTCTTCTGCATCTTGTCCTTGAGCTTTCTCAAAATCTGCAAAAACTTGATTGGCAACTTCTTCTTTTAGAGATTCATCTACAGCCATCGCCTCTGCAGCATTTTTGATTGCGGTTTCGAGTTGATTTTGTTGTTCACCTAATGCTTCGGCAATTTTTTCGTCTAAAGTGCCGTGTTTTTTTTTATCTGCTAGTTGGTCGATGGCGAATGTTGCCTCTAAACCAAGATTTTGATTTACTTCTGCTTTTGCTTGATCATATAATGCTTGGGCTTGGGCTTTGGCTTTAGCTTCTTCCAGTTGATTGCCTATTAATCCTGAGATCTTTTTCTTCGCTTTCTCTTTTAGATAATTACCAACTTTGGTTGTTTTGCCATCTTTGCCCCGCCCCCCTAAGCTGTCAATTTTATTTTCGAGTGCTTTTCTGGCATCGGCTTCGGCTTGTTTTCTATCTTCTTCTTCGGCTTTTTGTCTAGCTTGTTCTGCATCGGCAATTGCTTCTGCTGTCGATTGGATTAGTTTTTCTAGCCCGTCTTTTGCTAAAATTTCGACGATGAGTTGTTTTTGCTTAGCATCATCACCTTCACTAATCTCTTTTATCAGCTTTTCTATTGCCTCTTTTTTTTGTGATTGTTCTTGGTCTTGGGCTTGGTCTAGCAGTCCTGTGGCGACTATTTTTAGTGCTTTTGAACTGATTACACTAAGCGGATTTTCTTGGTTAGGATCAACAATAAGTGCTGCAATTGCATTATTTGCTTCTACTGATAGATTTTTGCCTTTGCTGCTAGCGAATTTATTTGCTTCTGCTTCACCTTGTAAGTTTAGAGTTGTGTTTATTTGTTTATAAATCTCTTTTTCTTGCTCTTTGGTTTTTTGCTCTAGGTTTGCGAAGGTAATATTGCCATTTTGG
>CAMAYG010000020.1 GCA_945862535.1 Rickettsia typhi
GACTGGGGCGGTTTTACAGCAATAAATAGCACACTTCATTCGGCAACAAGGGGTTTCAACCCCTTGTTGGGTCACGATGACGGACTGAATGAGATCGACAGCGAAGTTATGAAAAGTAGAAAAAGCCCTCCTATGTAGTTACCACAAGGGGCTAGACCCCTTGTTGCCGATAATTTTCCACATCGTCACCTTCGCGCGAAGTTGCGAAGATCCATAATCGCAAAGCAAAATTATTATTAATAGAAGCACTTACCACACCGTCACCCTCGCGCGATAGTCGCAGGGTCCACAGATTCCTAAATACATTTTAGCGAAGCGATAATTCTACGGAAGCGACAATTTTATTGATTTTATTACTCTGGATCCTGCGACTTCGCGCGGAGGTGACGGTGGGGTGAGTACGAAGATAACGACTGGGGCGGTTTTACAGCAATAAATAGCACACTTCATTCGGCAACAAGGGGTTTCAACCCCTTGTCTCGTCACGATGACGGACGGAAAGAGATCGACTACGATGGTTATTAGTAGCAGAATCAGCCCACCCTCGCATTCACCACAAGGGGCTAGACCCCTTGTTGCCGATAGAAAAAGCTTAGCAGATTGACCGAATTAGATCGCTCTTTGCAAAGTTATAACAGCAGAAATTTGGAAGGATTGTTGTAAATCGAGGGAGGATTTGTCCCCACGTCGCCAACCAGACTAATTAAATAGCTGAGGGAAAAGGTGGGGCTCAGTGAGTTAAGTTATAAATATTGCAATTTGAGTTGTCAATAACTTTTTCAGACTTTTTGTAGATTTTTTTAGAATTTACTTGCTTTTAATCTTGCGGTAATTAATTTAACTTGGTTTTATAATCAATAGCCACCCAGATAAACACCAGAGAATCAAGTAAATCAATGTTGCCACCAGTTACCAAAACATTACTAGCCAGTAATTACAATATTTTCGCCAAGGCGAAAAACGATGAAGAATTGCTAATTTTAATCGGCAAAGAGAGGATTGCTCAATATCGGCAAATCATTAATGCTAATTGCGACCTACAAAATCTTAATCCTAGCGATTTATGGCAACAAAATCTTAGGCTTTCTTGCGATTACTATCGGCAAATTTATTTGTTCGAAACGATGCTAAGGAATAAAATCAACCAAGAATTTAGCGATTATTTTGGCGAAAATTGGCTCGATCTTGAAAAAACAATAGTAAAATTTAATCAAAAAGAAATTAATAAAATCTTCGAAGCAAAAAGTAGAAATGAAAAAAAGACAAAAATTAATGGCAAAGAAAGAAGTCGCAGAGCCGACGAAATAAATTCCTTGCATCTTGTCGAGTGCCTAAGTCTTGGCTTTTGGACGGGGCTTTTTCACGAATATTACAACGAACAAATTTGGGAGCACCATATGATTGAAAAAATATTTCCCTTTCTGCATTCTTCCTTAAGAGGATTTAAGATTATCAACAAAGAGCTTAACCTAATTCGCTCCTTTCGCAACAAGGTTTTTCATTTTGCCAATATTTTAGACAGCCAACAGCCAGCAATCAATCAATTAATCAATAAATATCAACAAGGAATATTAGGAAGATTAGTAGGCGATCGAGATATTTAGCAGGGTTTAAGCCTGTTTTTTCTGGGGAAACTCCTTCTTTGTCATCCTGCAAGATCTCCCTTGTCACCCTGCACGATCTCCCTTGTCACCCTGCGCGAAGTCGCAGGGTCCAGAGCAATAAAATCAATAAATCCTGCAACTTCGTGCAGGATGACGGCGAGGGATTGCAAAGGTTAAGACGGGGGCATTTTACCGCAATAAAGCCCCATTCATTGCCAACTTTCATTCGGCAACAAGGTTTCAACCCCTTGCCTCGTCTAGCGGACGGACGAAAGAGATCGGCAACAAAAAAGGTAATAAAAATTAGTGCAACGAAACTGAAATAAACAGCCCTACTATTTATCACCGCAAGGGGTTAAAACAGCCTGTTGCCGATAGAAAATTATCTGGGCACTGTCACAAAATCACCCCAATATTACCAAAAATCTTAAGAAATTCTTGTTTCTTAAGATTTATTTTAAATTATTAGTGATTTTGCGACAGTCTCATTAAGCTTTATTATGAGACTTACTAATTAATAACGAATTGGTAAATTGTTGCATAATATCGCCAATCGCACCTGGTGAATGGGGAATCATAATCGTATTATGATTCGCTCCTAAGCCTAAATCTTTAAGAGTGTCGAAATATTGGGTTACTAAAACTAAATTTAAAATATCTTCTTCGGTTAATGCAGGTAAAGAATCTTTAAAATTAGCAACCGAATCTTTAAGGCCCAAAATAATTGCCGTTCTTTGATCTGCCATGCCCTTGCCCTGAAGAGCCTTGCTTTGAGCATCGGCTTCTGCTGCTTTTACTTTTATAATACGGTCTGCTTCGCCTTTTTCGGTTGCAGCTAGTCGCATTCTTTGTGCTACATTTATCTCATTCATCGCTTCCTTAACTTTTTTATCGGGATCAATATCGGTTACAAGAGCCTTTATAATGCCATAGCCAAACTCGTTCATTACTTGCGACAACTCCTCTTTAACTGCATCGGCGATTTCGTCTTTCTTTTCGAAGACATCATCGAGTTTAATCTTAGGGACTCTAGCTCGCACCACATCAAAAACAAAAGCTGTTATTTGTTGCTTAGGATCTTGTAGTTTATAAAAAGACTCATAAATTCTATCCAAAGAGATAAAATATTGAACCGAAACCATCACATGCACAAAAACATTATCTGCGGTTTTAGTTTCCACCTTTACATCAAGCTGATTAATTCGCAAATTAACTCTACCTGCAACTTTTTGTATAAAAGGAACCAAGAAGTTTAGGCCAGCATTACCTATACGAGAAAACTTGCCAAAAGTTTGAATAATCGCCACAGTTTGTTGCTCGACAATAAAAACCGAAAAAAACAACAATATTGCCAATATTATTAAGAATAAAGTAAGAATTATAAGCATATATTAGATATTTTTTAAAAAGAAGACTGAAATTGAGAAAAAAACTGTTTACGAACATACCAAAACAATATCAGCCCAAAAAATAACTGCAACATAACTAATGATAATTATGTTGCAGTTGTTGACAGTCTCAAAACCTTGTTTAGATATTGTTTTTCAAGCATTTAAGCCAATAATGTTAATAAATTTTTTGACGAATTTCTTGAGTTGCTAAAACCATTGTTTTTAGGGCTTCGATTGTCTCTGGCCAGTCTCGTGTTTTAAGACCGCAATCTGGATTAACCCAGATCTGCTTCGGATCAATTACCGCCAAAGCCTTTTCAAGAAGATCGACCATCTCTGATTTACTAGGAACTCGTGGCGAATGGATATCGTAGACACCGGGCCCGATTTCATTTGGATACTTAAAATTAATGAAAGCATTAAGCAATTCCATATGGGAACGAGAGGTTTCAATCGAAATAACATCGGCATCCATTTTGGCAATCGCCTCGATAATGTCGTTAAATTCAGAATAGCACATATGAGTGTGAATCTGGGTTCTGTCTTGCACCCCAGATGAACTGATACGAAAGGCATCTACCGCCCATTGCAAATATTGAGCGCGATCTTTCTGGCGAATTGGCAAACCTTCTCGCAGAGCAGCTTCGTCTATTTGGATAATTTTAATCCCAGCACCTTCTAAATCAACAACTTCATCGCGAATTGCAAAGGCAATTTGAGTGGCCGTGTCTTTTCGTGGCTGATCGTTGCGGACAAAGGACCATTGCAGGATGGTAATTGGCCCCGTCAACATTCCTTTGACTATTTTTCTGGTTTTGCCCTGAGCGAATTCTGCCCATGCAACCGTCATTGGTTTTGGCCTAGAAACATCGCCATAAATAATTGGTGGCTTTACACAGCGAGAGCCGTAGCTTTGCACCCAGCCATTTTCGGTAAAAGCAAATCCTGCCAATTGTTCGCCAAAATACTCAACCATATCATTTCTTTCAAATTCCCCATGCACCAAGACATCGAGCCCAATTTCTTCTTGCAACTCTATTACTTTGACAATTTGTTGTTGCAAGAATTGATGATAACTATTGCTGTCAATCTTGCCTAGCTTGAAATCTGCTCTTGCCTTACGAACTTCGGCAGTTTGCGGGAAAGAGCCAATAGTCGTAGTTGGCAACATTGGCAAGTGAATGGAATTTTCTTGCACTTTTTTTCTACTAGGAAAATCGTTATTTCTTGCAAGTAAAGAGCTGTCGATATTGGTAATACGATTTTTAACTTGCTGATTATGAATCAATGGCGAAGTTTTTCTATTCTCAACCGCAATAACATTTACCGCTAAAAGCTCTTTTGCATTAGCGATATTAAAGCCCGAGCTTTGATTTTCTTGATGTTGCTCGTCGGCAAGAATGGCAATTGTTGCAATTTCGCTAAGTTTTTCGGTAGCAAAAGCCAGCCAAGATTTAACTTCTGGACTTAATTTGTGTTCTGCATCAAGCGAAACCGGGCTATGAATTAGCGAGCAAGAAGGGGCGATAATTACTCGATCTTTGCCAATTTTTGCCACAACATTTTTTGCAATAGCAACCGATTGCTCGAGGTTGTTAATCCAGATATTACGACCATCAACCAAGCCCAAAGAAAGTTTCTGATCTTTATTAATAAGCTTGAGAGCCTCCGCTAATTGCTGTGGAGCACGAACTAAATCGAGATGCACACTTGCAAAACCTAAGCCAAAAGCAAGAGGCATATTTTCTGCTAAATCGTCAAAATAACTAACTAAATGTAAATTTAAATCGGAAGCATTGTTTTTTAAGAACAAATAGGCTTTTTGATAAGCATTAACCGCTTCTATATTGAGATCTGTCGATAAAAAGGGCTCGTCAATTTGAATATCTTTTACACCGATCGCTGTCAATTGTGCTAATAGCTGTTGATATTGAGGCAATAATTCTTCTAGAAGCTGTGCAATAGTAACTTCTTCGGTTCTTTTGCCAAGTAATAAAAAGCTTACAGGACCAATAATTACGGGCCGTGTTTCAATGCCAAGATTCTTTGCCTCGAGGCACTGGCTTATTATTTTACTCGCATTTAATGAAAATTGCTGTTTTGCGGAAAATTCGGCAACTAGATAATGGTAGTTGGTATCGAACCATTTTGTCATTTCGAGAGCTGTTACATCGACTTCATCTTCTTGAAAGCCACGAGCCATTGCAAATTGAAGATCTATTTCCGAATGAGTTGCTTTTAATTTGGCAAATCTTTCTGGAATTGCTCCAAACATAAGTAAATGATCGAGAATATGATCGTAAAAAGAAAAATCGTTAGCAGGAATAAAAGAAATATTACTCTTTTGCTGAAGGGCCCAGTTATGGCAACGAATCTGAGAAGCTGTTGTAGCAAGCTCCGAAGCATTAATTTGCTTTTTCCAATAAGATTCTAGGGCTTTTTTTAGTTGACGGCGATCGCCAATTCTAGGGAAACCGAGAGATGCTGTATGTAGCATGGTTTTTAGGTATTAAAATTATGCAAGGCTTTGCAAAGATATGATTGATTATAATTTATTATAAATCTTTTAGCAATTGTGTTTAGCTAGTTACAGCACTTGCTGATTAAAGTGAAGATCTGCCATCAAATATTGCTCTTGCTAATTTAAAAAGCAATATTTAATAGTCAAGAAAAATTAACAACAATTCAATTGATAGCAATATTTCTTACATTTAAATGTCAACTTAACATAAGAAATAGATTAGTAAAATCTGAGGGTTATTTTGATTTTTTTAAACGAGATAAGGTAAAAGATTCGTAGATTTTTATCTCTTTAGCAAAGCGAGAAAAAGCAAAAATTAGGCTATAAATTAACCCATTAACACCGTAAATAAAGTAGCGACGGATAAAAAAGGCTTTAAAAAAAGCCAGTATTGGATTAATTAAAATTTTTATTGCTGGTCTTTTCTTATTTTTAGCGAAGGCATCTAGAGCCTGCAAATCGGAATAAAAATTAATCTTTCCCAGCCAATGAGAAAAAGATAAAAAAGATTGATGATATATTATCGCTTTAACCTGACCAATTTGCTTGTTAAAGTTGCCAATTATAACCGAATCGTGAATTGGGCTATCGCTAAAACCTGCATCGTTTTTATTGTAGAGGCGAATTTGGTTGTAATAATAGGCCATTTTATGTGGCTTTGCTTCAAAATGAAATTGATTAACGATTTTGATTCTAAAGGCAGAAAAGTTGACAAGATTTGAATTTAATATTTGCAAAATTTCTTGCCGAGCCTCTAGAGAAAGCTCTTCGTCGGCATCGAGATTAAGAACCCAGTGATTTTTGCATTGACTTTCTGCGAAAACTTTTTGCTTGCCAAAACCCTGCCACTTATTAAAAAGAACCCTACAGCCTAAATCTTCTGCGATTTGACAAGTGGAGTCTTCGCTTCCAGAATCAACAACAATAATTTCATTAGCAATATCTTGCACCGATTTAATAGTTTTTGCTATTCTTTTTTCTTCGTTTTTAGCAATAATAAAAACCGACAAAAGCTTAGAGGTGGATTGGTTAACGAGAGACTCTGCCATATGATACTACAAGGTTTTGTTAAACTAAACTGCATTAACATCTTTTTGAATATATTGCTTCGCTTGCGACCCTAGCAATATTTCATTATGATTAGCACCTGCAGGAATCATTGGAAAAACATTTTCACTTGATTCTACTACACAATCAAAAAGAACTGGACCATTATAATTTAACATTTCATTAAATTTTAATGTTAAATCTTGCGGATTTTCCGCCCTCATTGACATAATGCCAAAACTTTCGCCTAATTTAACAAAGTCTGGCAAAGATTCCATATAAGACTGACTCTCCCGCGATTGATAAACTAATTCTTGCCATTGGCGAACCATACCCATGTAGCGGTTGTTGATAATAACTATTTTTACTGGCAGTTTATATTGTTTGATTGTTGCCAATTCTTGCATATTCATAAGAAAACTCGCATCACCACTAACACAAATCACTAAATCTGTAGGATTAGCAATCTGAGCACCAATAGCAGCTGGCACTCCATAGCCCATTGTTCCTAGCCCACCAGAAGTTAGCCACTTTTTTGGTTGATTAAATTGCAAATATTGAGCAGCCCACATTTGATGCTGTCCGACATCGGTAGAAATAAAAGGAGATTTATTTACTGTTAACGAATTTAATGTTTCAAGGGCAAATTCTGGCTTGATAGTTTCTTGGCTATTTTCATAGCTTAAAGACTTAACTGCTCGCCAACTATTGATTTTATTCCACCAATTTTCGATGTTTTGCATCGCAGGATTGCATTCTTGATATGTATTAATTATTGATTGCAATGCACTTGATGCATCGGCAACAACTGCCAAATCAACCTTGATAATTTTATCGATAGAACATTCATCTATATCGATATGTATTTTTTTAGAATTTGGCGAAAAGCCACTTACCCTGCCCGTCACCCTATCGTCGAATCTTGCCCCAATGTTTATCATAAGGTCGCAATCGTGCATTGCCATATTTGCCTCGTAGGTGCCGTGCATTCCCAACATTCCAAGGAAGTTAGGATCGCTCGCTGGAAATGCCCCTAAACCCATAAGAGTGCTAGTCACAGGAAAATTAGTCATCTTAGCAAAACTTCTTAGTAATCGACCCGCCTCTTCTCCAGAATTAATAACACCGCCACCACTGTAAATAATTGGCTTCTTTGCCAAGGCAAGCATTGCAACCAATTCTTTAATTTTCTGAATATCAATATTGGTTTTTTTATTTTTGAATTGCTGACTGCGGCGAATTTGGTAATTACCTCCAAGGTAAATACCATTGTTATTTTGTACATCTTTAGGGATATCGATAAGGACGGGGCCGGGCCTACCGCTACGAGCAATAAAGAAGGCTTCGTGAATTATATTACCAAGATCGTTAACATCTTTTACTAAATAATTGTGCTTGGTGCAAGATCTGGTAAGGCCAGTAATGTCTGCCTCCTGAAAGCCGTCGGTGCCAATAAGTGCCGTAGCAACCTGACCAGAAAAACAAACCAAAGGAATTGAATCAAGATAGGCATCTGTAAGGCCGGTGATTGTATTAGTTGCTCCTGGTCCAGAAGTTACGGTAATAACACCAACTTTACCAGTAGATCGAGCATAGCCTTCGGCAGCATGAGCGGCAGCCTGCTCGTGGCGAGCTAAAATGTGACGAACATCTTTTTGCAAAAACAATGCATCGTAAAGAGGCAATATTGCCCCTCCAGGATAGCCAAAAATTGTATCAACACCTTCATTGACTAATGCCTTGATTATTATTTCGGCACCTGTAATTCTTGCTGAATTATGTGATTTTGCTGTTAAGGTTATGCCCAGATCTTTTTGATTATTATGAGGTTGCATTTTGGCAATTTTTAATTGTTAGATTTTTATTTCTAAATATTATTTTATATTTCACTAAAGTAAAGACTGAATTTCAACAAAGACTATGGGTTTTGCTTAATTTTGACAAGGATCAATGACTCCCTCTTGCCATAATCCAAACAAGCCACATCTTTTTGTTGGCTTTAAAACCCCTTTTAAATGGGTCGAAGGACACGAGGTCAAAGACGGCACTATTTCGTTATATTTTGCCGCAAGCCAAGTAAAATCAGCCCCCAATCCATATGCAATATTTTCAGTAAAAGTTGGACATTCAAGTAAGTCTAGCAAATTAGCATCTTGTAAAATTTGGTTGCGAGTCCGATAAAACATAATATCATCGAAATTTTCATTGCCTGCAGAGCTAGAAACTAGAACATCGTTAAAATCAATAATATTTGTTGATGAATTTACTAAAGGGACATCGTTTTCTGCCTCGTCGGCATCTGTTGATTTTGTTATTTTCGTTGCATTGCTTGCCACCACGGCACCCTTGCTATTGGCTCCTGTGCTATAAATTATTAACCTCGCTTTGCTGATAGTTAAAATTGAACCGTTTTCATTAATTTTTACAAAGTTATCGTCGGTTACAACTTTTGCCCCACCAACACTAATAAAGTTTTTATCGACAACATAAAAAAGCCTATTGCCAAAACCGTCCTTGGCAAAATCACTGCCCAAATTAAGAGCTTTATTCGGAATTCCACCAATAATAATATTGCCATTACTACTGCTAACAAATGAGTTTTCGGGACTGCTGTTGTTATTGGTGCAATTTCCGTAAGAATTTAGAGATTCGTTGCCATAATTAGCATCGCTTTCTTTGAGTTTTAAAGAAGACGGACAGGGAAGCCTTTTTTCCGTTGCAAGAAAAACTCCTAAGTTCTTATATACCTCCTTAATTCTTTCTTTTGTAACATTGTTTTTAGAATTTTTCAGATTGCTGGTAGCAATATTAAGACCACTACTAAGAATAACCGAAATAATAATCAAGACTAAAGACATCTCTAGAAGGCTAAAGGCCCGAGGATTTAGTTGGTTAATTGGTAACTTAATGCCAAATGGTTTAATTTTTGCAAATTTATAATTTTCTAAATTATAGTTGTGAGCCTTATTTTTGAGAAACTGAGGGTGTTTATTTTTTTTAAAAATCATGCAACATTTAGTAGAATATCTAAAAGATTTTACAAAGGTTAATTTTGTTTACGATATAGCTCAATAGCCTATCAGAGATTTAATCTTAGAATTTTACACCTCTTATAAGTGATTTCTTTTCAAAGTAAAACAATATTGGTGCCGATATATATATCGAAGAATATGTTCCGATGATAATACCAAAGAAAGTCGACAAACTAAAGCTGAACAAACTATCGCCACCAAAAAATATTAGAGCTAATAACGAGAATATAGTTGCTCCTGCGGTAAGTATTGTTCTACTAAGAGTTGAGTTGATACTTGAATTTATAATATTTACAAGAGAAGTTGCAGGGGTTTTCCTGATATTTTCACGAATCCTGTCGTATATTACCACGGAATCGTTTATTGAATAGCCGATAATAGTTAGAATTGCAGCTATTGAAGTTAAGTTAAATTCTATTTGAGTTAAAGAAAAAAACCCCAAAGTAATTACAGCATCGTGAAACAGAGCCATCAAGCCCCCAATGCCAAATTGCCAGTTAAACCTGCACCAAATATAGATAAATATCGACAAGAAGGATAAGACAAGGGCAATAATACTTTTATTTATCATCTCACGACCAACCTGAGGACCAACAGATTCTACTTTGAGATATTCTATATCGGCAAAATTAGCATTAATTGCCAACCGAACCTCTTCGGATATTTTTTGATTTGAATTGGTTTTTTTTGCTATTTTAATTATAAATCCGCTACCATAACCACTAACCTCTGATATTTTACTTTCCAAGCTTTGAACTACAGCCTCTTTTTCAACCGAGGCAACGACGGATCTGAGGTTGTTTATATTGATGCTATTTGGCGATACTATTTCAAGAACTATACCTCCAGCAAAATCTGTTCCAACATTCAGGCCCCTTGATATCGTTAACAAAATTGAGGCAATAAAAAACAATAGCGAGAAAAAAAAATTGATTCTATGAACTTTCATAAAATCAATTTTTGCACAGCTAAAGAAGTTATTTTTTTGATTTAACACAAAATCAACCGAATTATTTAAAAAACTTTAGCAAAACTACTTGGCTGAAAGTTTTTTTATTGAGCCATAAATTCTGCTAAGTTTACGAGCCGCAGTATTAAGTTTAAATATTTTTTTTGTAACACCTTTCATTATTTCGGACTCTAAGTTACGGAAAGATGCAACAGCCTGTTCCTTATTGCCTAATTTAACATCGTCAACCACTTTTTTAATAAAAGTTCTTATTCTATTTTTTCTAGAATTGTTGACAGCTTTCTTGCTAAGACTTGCTCTTTGAGCTTTTTTTGCAGATTTAGTATTTGCCATTGATAAATAGATTTATTTAAAGTTATAGGTTTACAGCATTTTCCATGCTTCAATATAAGATAGATTAACCAAATCATAACTAGCTTTTGGCTAAAAATTTTTAAAAAGCCTTAACAGCATAAAACACCGCTCCGCTTCCTAAATAATTTTTATTGCAAAAATATTTGTTATAATTTGTTTTAAACATAGTAAATAGTGTTATTTGCAACTAAAAAGCAAGCAAATAAATTAAAGAATTGCCTAGATTGTGTATAAAATTTTTAAATAAGCAAGTATTTTTTTAACTTTTATCATCAAAACGACAACTTTATTCCGAACTATCGCTAAACAACGCTGACAATCGATTTTTAACTACCCGCTCTTCTTTTTTATTAACATCCTGAAACTCCATGGTCATCTTATGTATTTTATGACCCCGAGCCGAAGACTTAAAGCAACCATCAAAAACTTGAATGATTTTACTAGAAAAAGCCGAAGTGTTACTGTCTAAAAAATCTTGCCTGATACTTAAAAGACATTCAAAAGAGGAAGTAATATTACCAATATCATGACCAATAATTTCTGGATTACCGTCAAAAAAATATGGATTTGGCAGGATAATTGCAAGACTCTTATTATTTGCCAATATATTAGCTATTAATTGGCTATTAAGGGTGTTAATCTTTAAGCAACTGTAAAGATTCTGTTGCTGAAAAATATTTCTTAAAACATCGCCACTAGGTATAATATCGTTAGCATCGATAAAAGAAAATCTGGACAGATCGCTTATAGCATTGACATTATTAGCCTCTACATCACTAGTGACACTGTTAAAAATACAAAATGGGATATTATATTGAAAACTGTTAAAGTCTTTGCTCATAGTGCTTCTTAAAAGGGTTTCGTTGCAATTTATGCCACGAACAACAATATCAAAGTCGTTTAGATTAATGGAATTAATGCTTGAGCTATTAACAAAGATTAGCTTAACCTTTGTTTCTGGATGTTCCTTTATTAAATCGTTAACAAGATTCATAATGCTAGAGAAGATCATGCATTCTTCAATGGCAATATTGATAACATTGAAGTCGTTGTGTTTTTGCTTGATGAAGTTTTCTAAGATATTGTCTATGTCGCTAATTAACGGCGAAATCATTTCGTAGAGAATTTTGCCATTTTTTGTAAGGGTCAGGGGTTTATTGTTGCGATTTAGCAGATTTACCTCTAACCCGCGCTCCAAAGACTGGATTTGCAGTGTTATTGCGGACTGACTAACATTTAATGCACGAGAAGCCTTTAAAACACTGCCAAGAAGTGCCGTAAAATAAAAGCCTCTTAACTGCTGAAAACGATTTTTCTTAAAGCAGAATTGATTTTGGTTGTTGTTTTTAATATTTTTCATAAATTGTGCTAAATTTAATAACGAATTGTTTTAAAATTTCAATTCGCAATAAAGCTTTAAAAGGTTAAAATACCTTATACTATTTCCACTAAATAGCGATACTTTATGTAAAATAATTCTTTGTTTGCTAACGCAAGCGACTGGATATTTCTAGTCGTGCTAACGCAAGCGACTGGATATTCAAGATACAATCCTTCAGATCTTATAATATAAGGCTTAGTTTTAAATATTTTTATAGAAAAAATATTTAGTACAGATTTTTTTAAACATAGAAAACGTTATTATATAATTATTTTATTATTGTTATAAAGCTAGAAAGATTTAAGGTAATTAATCGCCACAATGAATGTCGCCATTTCTGGGTTTGAGTTAATTTTTAGATCAGCCATAAAACTGCTAAACCTCTCAAATTCTAAGCTTTTATTTTCTGTCCATGAGTTAATAAAATTATTAATATCGACTTGCTCACTTGGGTGTTTTTGAGTAAATTTTTCTAGATTTGTAACAATTTTTTTAGATATTTTAATTTGATAATCGTAGAGATCTTCAAGCAATATTTCGCACGAAACTTTGTGCCAGTTATCTGTATTGTTTATATTAGACAATTTATTTCTTAACCACTTTAGAGAGAAATACTCCCCAACAGCAAAATAAACTTCAGAAATTTTATCGAGATCGAACTTGGAATCGCTATCTATCTGAGCTAACTCGAAGGCAGAAGAAATAAAATCCATCGAGGCAACTTTTTTAGCAAGATCAATCGAAACATTTTGCTTAAGGAGGTCCTGAGATTTTTGCTCTATTTGATTTTGCAACTCTTTTGGCAAATTAACTTTGGAAATTTTATTAAAGTTATCGGCTATTTTGCGGAACTTTAAGATGTCTTCATCTATGTCTTTTGAATTATGGTTATTTAGCAGCCAAATAACAGATCTTTCTAGTGGTTTACGAGTTGATAAAAACATCTGATACTGCAAATCGGCAGAAATGGCACCATCTAAATCTTCAATTGACTGCCAAAAATACTGTAAATCAAATGCCTCAATGCAAATTAAGGCATTTTTAACAATTTGATTTATGTTAAAGCCCCTATTTTGAGCAATCTGAGAAACAAAGGTTATGCCTATTTTATTGACTATCAAGTTAGTTAATTGAGTTGCAATTATCTCTCTTCTTAGCTGATGATTGACAATATAGTCGCCCAATTTTTTATAAAGTATCTTAGGAAAGTAGTCAGTTAAATATTTTTCACAATAAGGCGAATCTACTAGATGCCCCGATAGCAAGCTGTTATAAATCTCCATTTTTGCATATGCGAGCATCACACAAAGCTCTGGCCTTGTTAACGATTGCCTTTCACCTATTCTTTGATCTATTTCCTTTTTGCTAGGTAAAAATTCTATTTGCCTGTTAAGCAAGCCAGATTTTTCTAAGCGAGACAAAAACTGCGACTGAGCATTTATCGCCTCAACACCTTGAGATTTAGCAATTGATATCGCCTGAGTCTGCAAATGGTTATCTGCAAGAACCAAAGAAGATATTTCTTCGGTCATCTCTTCTAATAATTTGTTTCTTTGAACAAGGTTTAGCTTCTTGTCTTTCAAGGCCTGGGTAAGGCAAATTTTTATATTAACCTCATGATCTGAGCAATCAACACCAGCAGAGTTGTCTATGGCATCGGTATTTATTCTTCCGCCTTTTTTAGCATATTCAATTCTTGCCTTTTGAGTAAAGCCCAAATTACCACCCTCTCCAACAACCTTGCATCTTAGATCGGATCCGTTAATTCTTAGGCTATCGTTGTTTTTGTCGCCAACATCTGCATTAGCTTCATTTTCAGACTTAAAATAGGTTCCAATCCCTCCATTCCACAGCAAATCAACAGGAGCCTTAAGTATCGATTTAATCAATTCATCGGGGGTTAAGCTTGCGGAATCGATATTTAAAACTTTCTGAATCTCTGGCGAAATATCAATAATCTTTAAACTTCTCTCGAAAACACCTCCGCCCCTAGAAATCAGTTTAGTGTTATAGTCTGTCCAGCTTGATCGTGGCAGATTAAACATTCTCTGCCTTTCATTAAAAGATTTTAAACAGTCGGGGTCAGGATCAAGAAAAATATGCAAATGATTAAAAGATGCAACCATTTTAATATAAGGAGAAAGCAACATTCCGTTACCAAAAACATCACCACTTAAGTCGCCAATACCAACTGCTGTAAATTCTTGCTTTTGGGTATCAAAACCAAATTCACGAAAATGTCGTTTAACCGAGATCCAAGCACCCTTTGCCGTAATTCCCATTTTTTTATGGTCGTAGCCCGCAGATCCTCCAGAAGCAAAAGCATCGCCAAGCCAAAAATTATATTCAGCAGAAACTCCGTTAGCAATATCAGAGAAAGTCGCCGTTCCCTTGTCGGCAGCAACAACTAGATAAGGATCCACTTCGTCGTGAACGATGCAATTTTCTGGATGAACAACTTTTCCGTTAATAACATTATCTGTAACATCAAGCAAACCTCTTAGAAAAGTTTGATAAGCAGATATTCCATCTTGCATAACCTGCTCCCTAGTAAGAGATTTTACAGATTTCTTAACAACAAAACCTCCTTTAGAGCCAACAGGAACGATGACGGCATTTTTCGTCATTTGAGCTTTCATTAACCCCAAAACCTCTGTACGAAAATCTTCATTTCTGTCTGACCAGCGAATTCCGCCCCTAGCTACTTTTCCACCTCGAAGATGCACCCCTTCCATTAACTGTGAATAGACAAATATTTCTGCAAATGGCTTAGGCAAAGGAAGGTCGGCAATTTTATTGCAATCAAATTTAAAGGAAATGTAGTTTTTTTGGCTACCGTCTGCGGTTCTTTGATAGTTGTTAGTGCGATTCGTCGCATTGATAAGATTGATAAATTTACGAATAACTATGTCTTCGTTGGCATCTTTAACTAAATTGAGTTGCGAAGAGATGCTTTCTTGCAATTTTTCTATTTGCGACAATCTTTGCGAGTGACTAATCTTTAAGCTTGGATTAAATTTTGTTGCAAATAATTCAATTAGCAACTTGGTGATTTTAATGTTATTTATTAGTATTTCCGCGACATATGTCTGGCTATAATTCAAGCCAGCCTGATAAAGATATTTGGTATAAGCTCTCAATATTCTAACCTGCTGCCAATCAAATTCCGCGGCAATAATTAACTGATTTAACGAGCCAATTCTTAATTTTCCACCAAAAATAAACTCCGCCGCATCTTCAAAATTAGTTTTAATTTTGTCTGTTATTAGGTTATTTACCGCTAACATATTCACCTGAAAGTAGTGAATCCAAAAATTTTCTTTACTAGTGCTGGTTTGTTTACAAACAAGACCTTCTTTATTTATTAACAAGGCATAAGTCGCTTCCTTTAAAACCTGAAAACCAAAACTTTCCAATATCGGCATTAAATCGGAAAGCATCAATTCGTTTCCTGCGGTATATATTTTTAGCTCACAATAACTATTTTCACTGCCCGAGATTTTATCTTTACCTCGATATAAGTTAAAGATAACAGCATTGCTTTTTATTGACTTTTCGATATTGACTATATCGCAAGCAACATCTTTCTCGCCAAAACGATTGCTATAAACATTTGAAAAAGCATTGTTGTATTGCTTTTTAAGAGCCGACCTTTCTAGAGGCAAGAAATTGTTATCGATAGCACCTTTGACATATTCCGACCAAGGTCGAATTATTTTCTCGATATATCTTTCTATCTCCTGTTCGTTGTTTTTAACAAGGCCGTTGTTGGTTCTGATTATTAGATGGAAACGAACCAAGTTAGACTGAGTAATTTCAACAAAAGAATCTGTTACGTCTCCTTGATACAACTGAGATAAATAATTCTTAATCTTGGCCCTAAGTTCTGAATTGCTGTGATCCCTTGGGGTAAATATTAAACAACTGACAAAGCGATTAAATTTGTCGTAGCGGGCAAAAAATCTAACTTTAGTTCTACCGCATATAGAAACAATGCCTGTCGTAATTCGCAACAAGTCTTTGTCTCCGATCTGGAAGAGCTCATCTCGCGGATATGATTCTAGTGTAGAAACCAGCTCTTTGTAGTTGTAACTCTTAGGAAGAAAGCCAGATTCTAAAATGACTTGAGAAATTTTATCTCGAAGCAATGGAATAGCGAGAGGGCTTTGATTGTAAGCTTTGGAAGTAAAAAAACCAATAAAACGATACTCTCCAACAACCTCACCTTTTGAATTAAATTTTTGTAACCTGATTCTTTCAGCATTAGCAATCATGTGAACACATGAGCGGTACCTAGATTTTAATATCTCGATAAAATAAGGGTTTTTTACCGAATCATCAACTTCAAGTATTGAAGAATTAACGACGACGGGTTTCATTTCTTCGTAAGGAGAATTAAATACACCAAATCCAGAAGTGCTATTGCTCGTAAGCTTATATTCGCCATTTGAGCTCTTTTTTATCTCTAGCTCTTTACAGCCAAGAAAAATGAAATTACCGTCACCAAGCCAACTTAGAAACTCCGCCACCTCTTTGCATTCGAAACTACTAGGCTTTTTGGTGACAAATTTTGCATAATTAACAAAATTATCCTTGGCTATCTCGACGGAATTAAGCATCTTATCCCACTCCGAAACAACCAAATTAACAGTACTAATAACCTTAAAAATACTACTTTTTAGAGCCTCTATTTCTGTTGCAGTCTCAATTTTTTCTAGATGAATCTGAATCACTGACTCCGTTTCAAAGCCTTTTAAATTCTTTGTTTCATTTGCAGGTAAAAGTTTTTTTATCTTGCCTTTTTCTCGTGAGCTTAAATAGATGGGATGTATTATATTTCTTACCTTTAGACCGTTTTTTTGCAACAGAGCAACTGTAGAATCTACTAAAAAAGGTGCATCGATGTTAACAATGTCAATGACGGTATTGTTAAAGTCGAATCCAAATTCTTTTTTATCAGGGTTATATATTTGAATGGATGGAGAGCTAAGAGCCTGACTGGAAAAAAAATTAAAACTCGAGAGAGCAAGATGTTTTAACTCTTCTTGGCTATATTCTGCAAAATCAAATTCAGAATTTTGCAGATAAAATATCTCGAGAAAATCAATAAAAATATCGATTCCGTCCGAAAAATGCTTTTGTTCACTATTTTGCAATGACTTTTTAACATCGGACTTAAGCTCACTAATTATTTGGCTAATTTTTTTCATATAATTGATTTATTTTTTAACAAAAACAACAACCATTTGCATTCCTTCTTGTCTTGGGTTAATTTCTGGCTTAGCAACCTTAGACACATCTTCAACTATCTGATTCATCATATTTTTTGCGATATCGATATGGCTAATTTCGCGACCTTTCATCCTGATTGATACTTTGACTTTATCGCCCTTGTCAATAAATTTTTCTACTTGCTTGATTTTTGTGTCGTAATCTCCTTTACCAATATTAAAAGACATTTTAACCTCTTTTAACTCGATAATTTTTTGTTTTTTTCTGGCATCGGCAGCTTTTTTCTGAATTTCGTAACGCATTTTACCAAAATTGGCAATTTTACATACCGGAGGCGAAACATTTGGAGAAACCTCGACCAAATCCAGCTCCGAATCATAGGCAATTCTTAGGGCTTGATCCGTGCCAACCACCCCAACCATTTTGCCATCTTTATCAATTAATCTTACCTGTTTTGCCGTTATCTGCTCGTTAGATCTAAGATTTTTATCGTTATTTTGCTTGCTATTATTAGCATTATTATTAATCGGTTTCACAACAATATTAAAAGGTTATTATGTCAAAAGAAATTCTAGATAGCTTGCAAGATGTAGAGATAGTCAATGTAATAAAACCCAATCAAACTAAACTAGAACTTTTTTGTTAAAAGTTTTGATAATTTTATTTGTTAGTTTTGTTTTGTCAATAGCTTTAACAATAAAACGGGCTTTAGAGATAGAATTTACTTTGATAAAATAATATTGCAGATTAGTAGATAATCTCAATCATCAATAGAGATGATGCGATCAAAGAAATCATTATTTGGCACCTGATGAGTAGCTATTAAAACGGTTTTGTTTTGAGAAACCGCACTAATTGCCTCGTAAAGATCTTGCTGACTGTCTTTGTCTAGTGCGGAATTTATTTCATCTAGCAACAGAACTGGAGCATTAGAAATTAAGGCTCTAGCAACTGCAATTCGCTGCTTTTCACCGCCAGAAAAATTATTACCATTTTCGATAACATCGCTATCAAGACCTTTTGGCAGTTTAGCAATAAAATCAAAAATCTTGAATTGGCTTATGATTTTTTCTACAGCATCTCGACCAATACCGCTGTTGCCATAAATTATGTTGGAAAAAATTGTGCCTGAAAAAATTGGGTAATCTTGAGAAACATAGCAAAAACAACTCCTTAAACTGCTAGTTAAAGTATCGTTAATATCAATGCCGTTTATTGCAATCGAACCAGATTCTGGCTTGCTAAATGCCAACATTAACTCAAAAAGAGTTGTTTTACCACTGCCACTCTTGCCAATAATGGCAATTTTTTCTCTTGGGAGAATTTCTAGATTCAAATTAACAATTTTTATAGATTTATTGTTATGATTTTCTAAATTATTGTGCCAAAATTTGATATTTCTGATTGATATTTGCAAATTGTCACGATCTCCAACTTTGCTAATATTTTCAACATTTGAGTTTTTGCCAATCAAATTATCGAACTGGCAAATTTTTAATATATTCACAATAGAATTTTTGGCCGTTTTCATTTGTTCGCGAGATTGAGCTATTGAAATCATTGATACCGAGGCAATAATTGCATAAAAAATAAATGCCGAGAGTGAGCCTACGCTAATTTCCTTATTTATTACAGCTAAGCCGCCAATCCACAACAAAATAGCAACGAACCCAAAAGTCATAGCTATAATTATCGCGACCATTTTTGCTTTTTGACGATTTTTTATTAAATCATTTGCCATTTTATCGCTAGATAATTTTGTAAAATGGTCAATTTCAAATGCTTCACAGCGATAAGCTTTAACTGTTTTTATTGCACTTACCGATTCAATAACTTTTTTAATAATTAAATCTTCAGTGGCAGTGATTTTTTGCTGAATATTTTTAAAATTTTTAATAAAAATCACAAGAGGCAAAGCCACAAAAGGGATTAGCGATATAGTTGCAAGCGTTAATCTAACATCAATAGCAAATAAAGCTATCAAACTACCAACAAGTAAAGCAACATTGCGAAACAAAAAACTAAAACTGTTGCCAATCGCACCTTCCAAGGTTCTAATTTCGCCTCCGAGATGATTAACCACCTTCCCAACCGAGTAAGTTGCAAAAAAGCTTGCATTAGCAAGCATTATTGCAGAATAAGCCTCTATTCTTAAGCTATTAACAACCGATGTCGATATATTATTAACAAGTAGAGAGCGACAATATCCCGATACCGCCAAAACAATAATTGATAACCCAAAAACCATCACCGTAACTAGTAAATTTTGATGGCTAGATGTTGAAAAGCCGTTATCAATCATATTTTTAACAACCGAACCACAGAATAGTATAATGGCAATTGTTGTCAAAAGAGAAATTATCGCAAAACACAACTCTTTGCGATGAGGTTTTAGAATCTTAGCAAGTTTATTAGCTAAAAACTTATTAGAAAACTCTTCTTTTGTTGAGATGTTTTTTTCTGCTAAGCTTGCCATGTTGAAATTATTTGTTTTTGTTGTTAAGATATAGGTTGTTTTGATATTCTATCTTCGCTATCAAGAATTTGGCAATGTCGTCACTATCTCGATTTTTAGCAATATAAACCGCATCCTGCCCTGCTTTATTTTTCTTAGCAATCGCTATATTGCTTTTAATAAAAAAATCGCTCAAAACTCTTACCGCAGAAAAATGATTCTTATCGGCAGCCATAGCGATAATATTATTGCCATCCTGATCTAGATAATTAAACTTTGCCCCATGCTCAAGCAATATTTGCAAAGCTAGGGGGTCGTCGTTCATAATTGCAATTTCAATCGGCAGATAATTAAGTTTATTCGTCATATCTGGGTTGGCACCTTTGTATAAAATGGCCTTAATCATTTGATGTTGGCGAAATATCGTGGCAATCGAGAGCATCGTCTCTCCGTCATCACTCACTATATCTGGATTATTAATTTTTCTATATATCTCATTAAAAGATGCAACATCTCCATTTTTTATAGCAGGAAAAATAGAGTTAACAAGGTCTTGCACTGTCAACACTAACGGTATGTGCAAATTTTCCTTATCGCGAACATTGCCACTAATAAGGACTGGGAGCGGCTCCTTGCTAATGAAGGATGTTTTGGTTATTTTTTGCGGACTTAACTCCCCTAAATACTCTCTTGTATTATTTTTATAATCTTCAGCATCCTGCACTATCGGATCTTTTGGTACAGCCTTTAAAGTCTTGCTACTATATTTTACATTAAGAGATTTGCCTTTATTACTCTCTTTTGTTTTGATATTTTTGTTTTGAATGTTGCCAATGAGCTCTTTGGTGGAAAGCTTAACATCAACTTCTTTTGCCGTGTTTTTTTCCAAAATCTTGTCGGCAATATTTTTTTCTACCCGCTTTATTTCGTCGATTTTGTTTTGCAACTCTTGATTTACAACAAGAGAATCTTTTGTTTTTTCATTAATATTCGCTTTAACAGCTTTAGATTTGAAATCGCCACTGCTGGCCTCAGCTTTCTTTGCGTTATTAACATTAGAACTCTGTTTTGTTGATAACTGCTTAGGATTAGCTTGATTTTGTGAATTATTAGGGTTTTTGGAGTCTTCTTTGCTAACAGCCGAGTCTTTAATTAGAGCCTCTTCCTTTGGTGGCTGAGATTTTGCATCTTCTTTTTCAAGCTGTTCAATTGCGGCAAGGTGTCTTTTTTTGATAGATTCGCTATCAAGGTTGCTTGAGTAAGAATTTTTTGTCAAAAAGATTGCAACAAAAAACAACAACCAAAAAGAAGTAAAGATAGCCACTTTTAATCTTTTTGTTAAAATAAGTAGATTCAGAAAAAGAAGAATCATATTTTTATATTTTTGCCGCTGTTTGGTTAAGGAAAATCAACAAATTTTTTATTTGCTTTATTGCAGAATGGGTGACACCTTAAAATTCTTCTAACTGATAAAACAATTGCTTTTGTGATGCTGTATTTTTTTAGAGCTATTATGCAATATGCAGAGCAACTAGGAAAGAAGCGGCATTTATTGAATCCGAATAGTAAGGAAAACATACTCTGGTAAATTTTAACAAAAACTATCAGAGTATGTTGTAAAAAAACCACTATCATTTATTTACCTTATATATCGCAAAAAACTCAGGCACTCTTGGCGCTTCTGCCCAATAAGACAAAAAACTCCTAGAGTAAAAGAATTACTTTAAACGATTTACGCTAGCTGATTTTTTATTTTTATTGCCCTTTTTACTAACCTTTTTATTATTGTGTTTTTCATCTTTTATGATGTTGCCCAATTTAATATCTTCAGCTTTTAAAGATTCGATTTTTTGATCGTGGCAATGTCCAGAAAGACATTCTTTATTCATTTGCTTAGATCCGCAAGAAGCAATAGATAGTATGGTAGCCGCAACAAAAACATAGCCGAAAAATTGTTTTTTCATTTGAGTAACTTTTTGAGTTAATTGATATATTTGTAAAAGAGATGTAAAAGTGAGTTAAATTTTTAACGAATCGCTAAAAGAATCAATAAGGAGCTTGACACATTAATCAGCTTTATCAACACTTATACAAAACAGTCTTAAAAAAAGCTGTTAAGTTAGTCTTTTAAAACTTTTTTAAAAAGCAAGTGTTTTTTCATGTTAATTATTTTTTGTTTTTAAAACAATAAGACCTGAGGCTTTTTGAAGATTTTTAACCAAAAAGATTCGGTTAAAATTTGCTTAACTTACCCACTTTAAATACAGGAAGAATTGCAATAATTAGCATGGAATTGTTATCTTAACTTGCAATCCGCCCATTTTACTTTCAGCTAAAGCTATTTTTCCACCGTGTAAAATAACAGCATCAAGGGCGATAGACATACCAAGGCCAGAACCAGTTGTTAAGTTAAATTTCTTATCTAGGTTTCTAGCCTGATCCAGTCGATAAAATGGCCTAAAAACATTATCTTGCTCAACCTCTGGAATACCGGGGCCATCATCGGCAACTAAAATAACTAAATTCTTTCCATCTAAATAAGCGGCAAAATCAACAAAATTAGCAAATTTTAAAGCATTTTCTAAAACATTATTTACCGCCCTGCGAAAAGCTATCTTCTTTATTTCAATCGTTTTGCTTGACGGCAATCCACTTAAACTAAATCTAATTTTTGGATTGTTTTTAAAATTATTAGAAATCAACTCCTCTTCAATAAACTTTTTTATTTTTACCAAAGAGGTCTTTTCTTTGTTGTCAGAAATTGAAAAGTCTAAATATTCATTTATCAAGTTCTGCATTTCATCTATATCCTGCTCCAACTCTTTAATTTCCGGGGGAAAATTTATACCGCCTTTGATTATTGCAATTTGCAACTTCATTCTAGTGAGAGGAGTTCTTAAATCGTGAGATACCGCAGAAATGGTCTCGGTTCTTTGAGCTATTTGCCTCTTAACTCTTGTTTGCATTTGCAAAAAAGATGCCGTAAGGGATCTGATTTCTTCCGGTCCGCTAGACTGAAGATCTTGAGCTTCTTGACCTTTACCAAATTTTTCTGCAGCCACAGTGAGCTTTTTCAAAGATTTTACCTGATTGCGAAAGAAAACAATCGAAACAAATGCCATAAATATAGAGGTAAAGCACATCCAAAATGTAAAAACATATGCTGTCGAGCTTGCAATCCTTTTAACAGGAACCTCGAAAGACAAAACTCCTCGACCAGTTTGCAAATTTATTAAAATAAGATCGTCGTTTTCTGGGTGAATAAAAATTTGATAAGGAATAAGATGATGACTTTCAAGCTCCTTTTTAAATCGATGATAAGGATCGACCAAAGGAGCAATTATTAGTTGAAAAGAGCTGTAAATTGTAGAGTTATCGCCAATTTTCTTCTGCTGTTTCATTTTGCGATTCTCAGTAAAATAGAAGTTAATTCCTGTGTTTGCAGCCAATTCGCTTAAAAGCTCTTTGTAGCCCGGTTTTTTAACGGTATTTTTAATAAAAATCATCTCTTCAACAATTCCTCTAGCCATATGCTTACTCACTATGTCGAGATGGGTATAATAAAACACATAAATTGAAACCATCTGAGTAACTGTAAAAGCACTAACAACTATCATCAAAAACCTTCCATACAGAGACTTCGGGGTTATGCTATTAAGTAATCTAAACATATTTTAAACGGTTATTTATTCGACAAAATCGCCTGGAGTTAGTGCGAAGCCCAGTAAAAACTCTTTTACCGGAAGCATCTTCTTACCAACTCTCTGCAAAACTAAAGGTAAAATTAACTTGCCATCTCCACTATAAATGTGCATCTTTTTACTAGCAACAAGACCGCCTATACCACAAAACTTCTGATGATTCAGGCGATCTCGCTCTAAGTCAAAATCCTCAACAACTTCTGCATTGAAAACCTTAACTTCCTGAGATTTGTACTTAAAAAACGCCGCTTCAAAACCACTTAAACCTTTAATCTTGGCAATAATTTTATCTGCACTATCGCTCCAATTTATTAAAGCTTGATTTTTGTCGATTTTTGATGCATATGTCGCTCTGCCTATTTGGGGCAAGGCGAGATGAAGCAAGTTATAATTTTCATTGTTAGCTACACTTTTTAAAAACCCCTCAACCAATTCCGCTCCCGCAAATGCAAAATATTTAATCAAATCGCTATAAGTCTCGCCACCTTCTAAGGGGCGATAATATGCATCTACAATATCTCCCGCATCAAGACTTTCTGTCATTTTGATAAGCATAACAGCAGTTAAGGCATCTTGATTGATAATTGTATGCTGAATTGGCGAAGCTCCACGCCAAGAAGGCAATCTTGACGGATGAAGATTGACACAACCGTATTTTGGCATATTTATAATCTCCTTTGGTAAAATAATACCGTAAGATACAACGATCGCCAAATCGGCATCAAAGCTAGCAAATTCAAAACTACTAGCAACATCAAACTTTTTTATATTAATCATATTGATGCCATTTTCCCTAGCAATATCAGGGATTCTATTTTTCTTGCCCCCAACACCTCCATCTTTAATATCGTTGCTGTAAATCGCAACAACCTTACAGATATTCATCTTTAAAAGCAGCTCAAGAGTTGGTGAAGCAAAGTCACCGCCACCCATAAATATTATCTTAATCATTGCATCTATTTATTTAGAAAATTGTAACATAAAATGGTAAAAGTTGAGCTAATACCAATAATAAATTTTTTGAATTAACAAGAAAACATCTTGAAACTTAAAAAAACAATTATATATTTAGGAAGTATTTTTCATTTAGTCTAGTTTAAATCTAATTAATCGTTAGTTTATGTAAGTTAAACTTACTTACTCGTCAAACAGAAAACGATTAACAGCTTAACTATCTGCTAATATTTAAAAATATAAATTGATAAGACGTTAAATTATAACTTTATTAAGTCTATCGAAAAAATCAATCGATAAACTGCTATTGCATTAAACAAAACAAAGCAATAAAATGCCAAAAATAAAAATAGAAAATACAGACAAACATTCTCCAGACAACCATTCTCCAAATCGAATAATAGAAAATCAAGATCTTGAGAGCTTGATAGAAAAACTTAAGCAAAACACCCTAAGTAGCGATGAAATGTTTAGCCTTTTAGCAATAAAGAATTCAGAATTAGGCACAGAAATTCCCAACACAAAATATAGCGACACAACCCACCAAACAAAGGATAAAAGCAGTATAAATAACATAATTTCAACACTTCAAAACAACAACACCGCTTTAAAGATTGAAGATAACAACAAGAGCGCTTTAAATAATGAAAATAAGAGTAAGCACCAGAAGCTAGTCAGCACAACAGACAATAGTCTATAAATCTCTATCCAAAAGTATTTCCCAACTACCTAAAACTACAAGCAAAGGGGATGTAAAGATGTTAAAATCATTAGAATCTAGACAGATATCTCTAGATAATTAAACCTAAGACCACCACTTAAATTAGCAAAATATTTATATTAGCTGTTTTTAGAGATCAAAATTATTATCAGTAGTAGCTCCTATAACAAAATTTTACCTCTTACTGTTAGCAAAATCAACCTCCTTGGAAAGCTTCCAAGGGAAAGCTTCGTAATATTTTCCACAAAATACAATAAAACAATTGCAGAATTCATTTTATATACATATTTTCGGATAAAAATTTGTCGCTGATTTAGCTCGACTAAATAATGTTTTACATAAAGCGTCGTTATCTTTTATAAACAGTGTAACTGTAGATAAAATTACTAATTATCCATAATAAAAGTATAAATATTGTCGTTTTCTTGACATTCTTTATAGTTATCAACTAGAAAATAAAAGTTTTGTAAAGGGTTGTAGTAATCAAAAAAAATAAATTTATCGTAGATAAGAAGCTTAAGGTGATTTTTTGGTAAAATATTGTGTTTTTGAACATAAGACATGGGTTGTGGCCCTTCATTTAGAATAACAAACTTGGAAAGAAAGTTTTTATAAAATTTTACGATTTGAATTGTTTTATAACTAGGCACATTGATTAAATTAGCGACATGGACCCTGTAGGGATTTAATATTCTTAACTCATCGTCGCCATTGACAAAAATAAAAAAATTACCCATAAGAAGGTTGTTCATATTAAGGTCATGGTAAAAAAAACCACAACCATTCTCATCAAACTCCAAAGACAATTCAGCTCCGAAAGAGGAGTAATCTAAAGAATCAACTCTCGCCAAAACATATTCGCCAGAATCTTCGTCAAAAACCTCAATTGTCAATCCTTCGCGAACTAAATTACCTTCGTCTATTGAAATTCTTTTGCCTGTCTCTGACTCAAGCCCACCCCAAGAAAAAGCATAACTATCAAGAAAGTAAAAAAATAAAA
>CAMAYG010000021.1 GCA_945862535.1 Rickettsia typhi
ACGGGCATAATCTTAAGCCAGCATTAGAATCAGCAGAAAAATTACTGGCATAAAATCGATTCAGCAACTGTGGATCGTGGATATAAAGGACATGGAGTTGAAGATGATCCACTTCGAAATCACACCAAAATCTTCATCTCTATCTTCATCTCCGGCCAAAGAAAAGGGCTTACAAAATCAATCAAAAAGCAACTCAAAAGCAGATCGGCAATTGAACCCATGATTGGCCATATGAAGCAGAAAGGAAAGCTAGGACTTTTTAGGCTTAAAGGGGTTATCGGCGATCAAATCAATGCAATTCTAACAGGAGCTGGACATAATTCTTCGCCTAATCCTGAATCGCATCAGGAAATTGCTAAAACTTGGAAAACTGGGGAAATTTTTGGCTCAAATTTTACTTCATCTGTTGGAGATTTTTTGCCAAAAACTTATCAGTTTAGAAAATGTTGAGAATGGGAAGTGGGTTCTTCAGCGTGGGAATATTTAGGAATCCATAGATCCTGCGACTTCGCTTCGCTTCGCGCGAGGATGACGGCTGTGGGGAGTGCCGTTATTAACTGCCGGATATTTGCAAAGTTTGTGGACGAAGGTGACGATGTGGGACGGCTTTAGGCAATAAAAGCCCCCCTTCATTCGGCAATAAGGGGTTTTAACCCCTCATCGTGATATAAAATCGGACTAATTCTATCGTCATCCTGCACGGAGCGAAAGCGAAGTCGCGAATATCCATGGATAGCAAATACATTTTAGCGAAGTTCCGTTTAATACTGATTTTGTTGCTCTAGATCCTGCAACTTCGTGCAGGATGACGACGGAAGTTAGATACTTGCAACTTCTTGCGAAGGTGAAAGCAAGGAGCTGTCTTTTTTTCACAAAATACAACTCTATTGTAAATTAATGCCAGAAGTCTTGGTAGTGCTTAATAAATGGCCAATGGTTGGTAATTAAAATAAAGTCGAAACGAGGCTTTATTTTGTTATTTATGTTATATTTTTTGGAGCCTTTTTGAATAAAATAAGATGATGCTTTTTTTATTCTTTCGCTTTGCCGATGGGATAATGCCAAGATTTGCATATTGGCTAATTCTTTAGTCGATGTTATTCTTGATTTTACCTCTACAAAAACAATAAAATCTTTTTTCTTGGCAATGATATCTATTTCACCAAAGTAATTTCTATGTCTTGTAGCTATAATTTGATATAATTTAACTTGTAAAAATCTGCGGGCGAGTAATTCGCCAAGAATTCCTAGTAAATTCTTTTTAATTAGCCTTTTTTTTGGTTGTGATTGGTTTTTTCTTAACATTTGTTTGGGTGTGATCTCTGGTTGTTGGGGATAGTATTTTTTGATGTTTAGATGTTGTTGATATGGCTAAATCATAATGTTGTGCCCAATATTGCGGTTTTTAGAATTTTTCAAGCTAAAAATCTTTAAAACGATGCGAAGAAGAGCTTATAATTAGCACTATGGAGCCCTAAGAGAAAACTTAGGGGCTTTTTAATGGTGTTTGTTGTGGAGTATTAGGCAAGAGATAAGGTTTCATTTTAAAACAACTTATTTACAAAAATATTGTGTTGTAATTTTCTAAATAAGTTGTTTTAGATATGTACGGTCTTATTGCTAAACAACGTCCCAATCAACAATATATGTGCATTGTTCAAATCCATCGAACCAGCCAGTATTGTAATCTTCGCTAGTTTTTTTTAACTGATAATTGTATTGAGGTTTAAGCATTGTTTCGGCTAAGCCTCTAGTTACTTTTGCCCAGGCACTTTCACAGCCGTCTTTAAAACCTTTGCCGTAGTAGGAAGTTGTTTCGGGAAAATTTCTTACCCCAGTTAATGGTCTTGGCTTGCCACCCCAGTTCCAGCTTTTCGGAAGCGGCTCTCCAAATACATTGCAACCAGCAGTTATAGATATTAGCAATAAAATAAGAGTTATTTTGCTAAAATTTTTTAAATCGTAAATCATTTTGCTTGATTATTTTGTTGAAGTTCTGGTTTTGGTAGTTCGTTACCTATTTGCTTGTTTAGATTTATAATGATTGGAAGGTTATTTTGGTCTCTTTTTATAATGAGTAATAGATTTTTTTTACTTTTTATTGAGTCTTTTACTTGTTGCTCTAAATCTTCAAAAGACCAGATGTTTTTTTGATTTACCGATATTATGATATCGTTTATTTGCAATTCTTGCTTATAAGCAATAGAATTTTCTTCTATCTTGCGGATAATTAATTGCTGTTGTTTATCATTTTCGATAGAGGAAATCTTTGCTAACTCCATGCCAATTATTTTTTTTGCTTTCTCTTTATTTTCGGCTGGTTTTTTGTCTTTTTCGTCTTGCATTTTAGAGATTTTAATTTTTAGCGATAAGGTTTTCCCCCCTCTTGCAATGGTTAAAATAGCATCTTCGTTAACTTTTGACTGGCTAACTAGTTTTGGTAAAAGCTTGATTTCGGTAATTTCTTGCTTATTAAATTTTAATATTATATCGCCAACCATAACTCCAGCACTTTCTGCTGGGCTGTTGCTACTAACTTCTGTTACCAATGCTCCTACCGCCTTAGGAAGATTTAATATCGATGAAATTTCCTCGTCAACTTGGTGAATTGCAACTCCAATCCACCCCCTAACAACTTCGCCCCGCTCTTGTAAATCTTTAACTATTTTAGTAATAGTGTTCGATGGTGTTGCAAAGCCAATACCAACACTGCCACCAGATGGTGAAAAAATAATAGTGCTCATCCCGACGACTTCTCCATTAAGGTTAAACATTGGTCCACCAGAATTTCCTTTGTTTATTGCTGCATCGGTCTGAATAAATTCCTCGTTCTTGTTTCTACCAATGTCTCGCCCACGATAAGATACAATTCCTACCGAAGCAGAGTTTCCAAGACCATAAGGGTTGCCAACCACAATAACCCAATCGCCAATTTTTGCTTGATTGGAATCGGCAAATTTAACAAATGGGAGTGGTTTTTGATTTTTTACTTTTGATCGATCTATCTTTAATAGGGCGATATCGCTTTTTTTGTCGAAACCAACTATTTTTGCCTGAAATTTTGTGTTATCGTGAAGTGCAACCATAATTTTGTTGCCATAGTCAACAACATGGTAGTTGGTAACTATAAATCCATCGCTTGAAACAATAAAGCCAGAGCCTAATGAGGTAGATTTTTTGATAACTTTAAGATTTTGTTCGAATTGTTTTTTTAATTCTTCAAATGCTTCTTCGGGTAATATTTGTTGAAAACCCATTTTGTCGATTATTTTGTTATCGATATCTTGCTCTTGCGATGTTGTTATGTTGACAACTGTAGGTAATACCTTGTTTAATTCTTCGGAGAAGCTTGGAAGGTTTTTTGCATTGTTTTTATTAAGATTTATCGGGAAATCGAGGGCATTTGCAATATTGCAGGAAAAAATTACAAAATATATTGATAAAGTTTTAAATATTTGGTTATTCATATTCCGAGGTGCTAATAGGGTTTAGTTGTTTAAAAAATTGACTATCTGTTGAAGTTATAAATTTAGTGTTACTTGGCTTTAGAGATTCTTTATAGGCTTTCATCGAGCGATAAAACTCGGCAAATTCTCGATCTTTTCCGAAAGCATTTGCATAGATTCTTGTAGATTCGGCATCGCCAATTCCTCGGATTATGTTGGCTTTTTTTCTTGCTTCGGCAAGGATGATGGTTTTTTGTTTATCGGATTCCGCCTTAACTTTTTGAGCTTCTTCGGCACCCTTAGCCCTTATTTCCCTAGCTTCCTTTTCCCTTTCAGTTTGCATTCTAGCAAAAATGCTATCGTTGTTCTCTTTTGGCAGATCTCCTCGCATAATACGGGTATCGACTATTTCTATACCAAAAACTTTCGCTTGATCGGTAATTTCGTTTTGAATTTTTAGCATAACATTTCTACGATCGTCCGTTAGTAGTTTGTTAAGAGGAACACCGCCAACAATCTGTCTTAGTGCAGAGTCGAATATACCTGTTAGCCTTGATTCTAAGCCTTGGATATTATATACCGAGGTGTAAAACTTTAGAGGATCGACAATTTTATATTTAGTAAAAGCATTAACTATGAGTCTTTTTTGATCGGATGCAATAATTTCTTGTTCTGATAGCGATAAATCGAGTATTCTATTGTCAACAAATACAATGTTTTGCAATAATGGAATTTTAATTTTTATTCCCGGATTATTTATTACTTTGATTGGCCTGCCAAATTGCAATATTATTGCACTCTTTTTTTCTTCAACAACAAAAATGCTAGAAAATATTAGATATAATGCAATAATTGTGCAGGCGATAATTATTTGCAGTGTTTTATTTGCTAATAGTCGATCGATGTAGTTCATATTACTATTGTTTATTAGGATTGGTTTTTGCTTGTGTTAATTCGTTAGGAATTGGTGTAAAGTTCTGATTGTTGCCAAAGTTGTTTGGTAGGTAAAATAGTGCCGATTTTCCTATTTTGCCATCGATAATGATTTTATCGGCATTGCCATATACTTCCTCCATCGTCTCGAGGTAAATACGGCTTTTAGTGATTTGTTTTGCATTTTTATATTGATTATAAATAGAAATAAATCTTTCACTTTCTCCGCTGGCATCGGCAACAATTCTGCTTTTGTAAGCTTCGGCATCTTCGACAATTTGAGATGCCTCCCCTCTTGCTCTGGGCACTATGTCATTAGCATAGGCTTGGGCTTGGTTAATTTCTTTTTCTTTATCTGCTTTTGCAGTTTGTACATCGCGAAAAGAACTAATAACCTGAGATGGCGGATCTACTTGGTGGAGCTGAACCAGATTAATCTTTACCCCCATCTGATAATAGTCTAATGTTTCTTGCAATAGTTTTTTTGCATCTTCGGCAATTTGCTTTTTTCCATCTGATAAAGCGAAGACAATTGGTGTTTTTGCGATAATTTCTCTCATTGAGCTTTCGGCGGCATTTCGTATTGTGTTGTTTGGATCGTAGACATTTAGAATAAACTTTTTAATGTCGACAATTTGCCATTGAACCTGAAACTCTATGTCAACGATATTTTCATCTCCTGTAAGCATTAGGCTTTCGGCATCGAAGATTTTTTTATCGACATTTCTTTTGGATTTTAAGCTAAAACCAAATTCTTCGGTTTTAACATTGGTAACACTTTGTTTTATTGCTTTGCCAAATGGGTAGGGAAGGTGATAATTAAGGCCCGGTGTTGTTACATTACTAAATTTTCCAAAATAAAAAACCACAGCATTTTCGTCTGCATTAACCTTATAAAAGCCACTAAAAAGCCAAAAAGTAATTAAGGTAGTTAATATAGTTATTACGGCAAATTTAGGATTCTCAAACATGTTATCAATAAAACGATCGAGGCTATTTTTATTGCTATTATTAGTGTTATTACCAGTGTTGTTATTAGTTTTATTTCCTTGATTTTGTTGATTGGGTTGTTGGTTAGATTGCTGTGTTTTACCTTCTTCCTTTTGACCGGCTGGCTTCTGCCAAGGGTTGTTAAAAGAATTATCACTATAAAGAATGTTTTTGCTTCTTACTAAAATATAAAATATCTTAAGAAATAGTTTATGCAATTTGCGATAGATGGAATCTTTGACTATTAATGCTGTAATGGTTTTTGTGAGCTTGTAACTCGTGCTAGAACTCATATTTTTGGCTTTAGTTTGTTGTTTTAGTTGGCAATTTTTGATTTATTTTTGCTACATTTTTATTTGATGAAATAATTAAGTCTATTATTTTTAATATCATTTTATTAATTGCAATACCTTAGGACGGTTTTTTTACAAATTATCTATCAATATTTTTTCTGCATAGCTGTTTTTACCGACAAAGATTTATTTTGTTAATTTTTTATTAAAATAAACTTGCAAAAAACATTTTTATTAATATTTTTTAAAACCTAAAACATTTTAATGCTATTGTCGTTGTTACCAATATTAATTAGCACAATGTCTTGAAACCTTAAAGCTATAACTAAATAATGTCAAAATATATTGCTATCTACACGATATTACTACCTTTTATTTCTTTCTGCTTAACGAGTTTTATTAATGTTTTGTTAAGAAATTTTGCTAATAAAAAACCTTATTCTGCAAAAATAGAAAATATATCTAATAACTTTAGTAAAGCGGTAAACAGTGTTGGTGTTGGTGTCTCCTTAATATTTTCTGTTATAATTGCTGTTACTGTTTTTAAATCTCAGCAATCCAATCTTAGTGCCGACACTAATCCTGTGGTGCATATTTTTACCTTATTTGAATGGTTTAAATCTGGTGCTTTGCAAATTAAATGGCAAATCAGAATCGATTCTCTCGTTGCGGTTATGTTGGTTGTTGTTAATTTGGTGTCTTTTTTGGTTCATATTTACTCTATTTCTTATATGAGTGCCGACAAATCAATAGCTCGCTTCATGAGTTTTTTGTCGCTATTTACATTTTTTATGCTTGCTTTAGTTACTTCAAATAACTTTCTGCAACTGTTTTTTGGATGGGAGGGTGTTGGTTTGGCATCTTATTTATTAATTGGTTTTTGGTTTAATAAAAACTCTGCTAACAATGCTTCGATTAAAGCCTTTATAACAAATAGAATAGGCGACTTAGGTTTAATAATTGCAATATCTTTAATCTACAAAACCTTTGGAACCCTAGATTTTGACCCTATTTTTAACAATGTTTCAAATTATCATTTAACTAAAATTTATAATAGTAATTTTTCAATTATAGACTTAATCTCTTTAGCTTTGTTTATTGGTGCAATGGGTAAGTCTGCACAAATCATTCTTCATATTTGGTTGGCAGATGCAATGGAGGGGCCGACCCCAGTTTCTGCCCTAATACATGCCGCCACAATGGTTACCGCTGGTGTCTTTTTAGTTGTTCGTTGTTCTTATATTTTCGAGTACTCACCCTTAACATTGTCTATAATTGCTACTATCGGTGTTTTAACCGCGGTTTTTGCGGCAACTATTGCAATTACTCAAAACGATATTAAAAAAATTATCGCTTATTCTACCTGTAGTCAATTAGGTTATATGTTTTTTGCTTGTGGTCTTTCGGCTTATTCTGCGGCAATTTTTCATCTTGCAACACATGCTTTTTTTAAAGCACTACTATTTTTATGTGCCGGTAGTGTTATTCACGGTCTTCATCATCAGCAAAATATTCAAGAAATGGGCGGTTTGGCAAAGAAAATGCCACTTACTTGTGCTACAATGTGGCTAGGATCTTTAGCCTTAGCAGGCTTTCCTCCTTTAGCAGGCTATTTTTCTAAAGACTTAATTCTAGAAGTTGCTTTTCAGTCTCATAGCGAGATTGGTAAAATAGCTTATTTTGGCGGTTTATTTGCAGCTTTTTTAACGGCATTTTACTCTTGGAGGCTATTGTTTTTAGTATTTCACGGCAATTATCGCGGTAAAGAAAAATATTACCTAGAAGCCCATGAATCGCCATTTCTTATAACTTTTCCACTAATAATTCTCTCTATTGGTGCAATTTTTTCTGGATTATTTGCGGTTAAATTTTTAAATCTCGATAAAACGATCACAAATTTTATCGATGTAATTTTCCTACTTCCAAGCCATATGAATGTTTTAGAAGAGGCTCATCATTCCCCAGTTATTGTTAAGTTTTCGGCAATTATCGTGGGAGTTTTGGCGATAATAATTTCATATATTTTTTACATCAGAAACAAAGCTCTACCTAATTATTTTGCAAAGAAGTTTTCTAAGCTTTATCGACTTTCTCTTAACAAGTGGTATTTCGACGAATTTTATCAAAAATTCATAATTTCGCCAATTTTCAAATTATCTAACTTCTTATGGCAGTTTGTTGATCTAAAAGTTATTGATAAAATCTCTTTCTTATTAGTTGCTTCTGCTAAAAATTTATCAAAATTTACAGGTAATTTGCAGACTGGTCTTGTTTTTAATAATTTACTTGCTACAATCTTAGGCATGGTTGCGATATTTGGTTTTGCACTGTTTTTTTTCTTTAAGCTTTTTACTAATCTATAAATAAGTCGCTATGGTTAATCTTAAAATTAACATACCTCCTCAGGAGTTATTAAAGCCAAAAATCACAATATTTGGTGTTGGCGGTGCTGGTGGTAATGCTCTTAACAATATGATTCGCTCTAACCTTGAGGGTGTAGATTTCGTTGCTGCTAACACAGATGCTCAGGCTCTTTCTAACTCTTTGGCAAATAATGTTATCCGACTCGGACTACTAACCACCAAGGGTCTTGGCGCTGGATCTTTTCCAGATCGTGGTCGTATCGCTGCCGAAGAAAATCTTCAAGAGATAGAGGGTTATTTAGAGGGTTGCCATATGGTATTTATTGCCGCTGGTATGGGCGGAGGAACCGGAACGGGTGCCGCCCCTGTTATTGCAAAATTAGCACGAGAGAGAGATGTTTTAACTGTTGGTGTGGTAACAAAACCTTTTCACTTCGAAGGAAAATATCGCATGGAAATTGCAGAAAATGGCATTGAAGAATTAAAGAAGTTCGTTGACACATTAATTGTTATTCCTAATCAAAATCTTTTTAGGATTGCAAATGAGCAAACAACATTTGAATCTGCTTTTAAAATGGCCGACGATGTTTTGCATGCTGGAGTAAGAGGTGTAACAGATCTCATAACCATGCCCGGGATTGTTAACCTAGATTTTGCCGACATTAGAACGATAATGACAAAAGGCGGTAAGGCAATGATGGGAACTGGCGAGGCAGAAGGAGAAAATCGTGCAGTAATCGCTTGTGAATCGGCTATTGCCAACCCTCTACTAGACGATATATCTATCAAAGGAGCAAAAGGTGTTTTAGTTAATATGACTGGCGGACCAGATATGACTTTATTTGAAGCAGATCTTGCTGTTAATACAATTAAAAAGCAGGTAGATGGCAATGCTAACATAATATTCGGATCCGCCTTTAATGAAAATATGCGAGGAAAGATAAGAATTTCCGTTGTTGCCACTGGTATAGATATGGAAGATTTAATAATAAAAAACACCTCAGAAAATCTTCGCTTTCAGGTAGATTCTTTTGGTGATAAAAGAACTATCAACACAGCTTTTGGAAATGTTGGCAGTAGGGGTTTTTTCGATCCTGGATCTGATGCAAAATTTAACTCTAATATCGAAGAGATTAGCCCAATAAACTTTCAGCCAGAAAAAAAATACCTTAAAGATCCTAATCCTAACTATCAAAACGATTCAAATAACAACGAAGTTGAAGATGTAAAAGCAAGGCAATTGCCAAAAACTAAGGTTGCAGAAAAAAATATCTCAAACTTTTTCGATTCCGAGCCAGAAAAATTAACTTCAACCAAAGAAACAAGTAAAGAATTGGCAGATTTTTCCTATCAAAATCAACAAAATAAAGACAATAAAGATGAAGATGTAAGTTTAAGTTTCAAAAATAGCAATATTGAAAAATTAAATAAAGAAGAGGCTCCGGCAAAAAAAGACGGCTTCAATTTATTTGGCTTTATGAATTCTGGTAATAAAAAAAAGGTTAAAAAACAATCTTTTTTTGCTTCGGAAGAAAAGCAATCAACGGTTTTTGAATCGCAAGAAGAAGTTTCTGGTTATAATGAAAATACAACAAAATCAGAAAAAGAAAAAGCTTTCATTAGCTCTATAGCTTTGGATAGCGAAGATGATATCATCGATGTCCCAGCATTTTTTCGTAAAAAAAATAACAACTCTTAAATCAAAAAATAATGAACAAGAAGAACAAGCCAACTTCGCCCCATCTACAAATATATAAATGGAGCATTGCCTCCACGACCTCTATAATGCATCGCCTTACAGGTGTTGTGATTTATTTTTTATTAATAGCGGCCTGCTTTGCAATAATTTATTTTGGAAACTATCATCCTAAAATCGTCGCAGACACCAATGAAACTTGTCATTGCATAATGATGGAGATAAAAAAATACATTATCAATTTAGCCTATTTTGGTTTTGTTTTTGCTCTTTTTTATCATTTTATTAACGGTATAAGGCACTTATGCTGGGACTTTCTTCACATAGGTTTCGATAAAAATATTGCCAAAAGAAATGGCATATTAGTTATTGCATTAGCCGCCGTTTCTTCCCTTATTTTGTTCTATTTTTTTAATTTTATTTAATATTAAATGTCTGCAAATAAATCTCATAGCGGTGTCTCGCATTGGTTTAATCAAAGAATTACTGCATTAGTTCTGCTCCCCGTAATTCCTTGGCTACTTTACTCTTTTACTCTATTTGTAAAAAGCGAAACAAATTTATCTAGTTTCTTTTTAAATAATATTCTCAATACCTCTTTAGCAATTGTTGCAATTGTTGCGATGTTTTACCACTCTACTTCTGGTCTGAAAGTTATTTTTGAAGATTATATTCCAAATAAATCAAGAAGAATCAAGGTAATATTGTTAATGCAAGTTTTCAACATTGTAATTGCTGTAGTAACCATTATTACCATTTTAAAATTGTTTCTTACTTCTTAATATGTATCTAATTGTTGGTCTTGGTAATATAGGTAAGCAATATCAAAATACTCGCCATAACCTAGGATTTATCTTTGCCGATAAGATCGTTTCAGAATTCTCGTTTTCCAATGTTGTAACAGACAAAAAGCTCGATTCCGATCTTTACTTTGGAGAAATTGGTGAAAATAAAGTTATATTATCAAAACCAAGAACTTTTATGAATTTATCTGGTTCCGCTGTTTACAAGATAGCCAGTTACTACAAAATATCTCCAGATAGAATTTTAGTCATTCATGATGATATAGATTTGGATTTGGCACAGATAAAAGTAAAAATTGGCGGTGGAAATGCGGGGCACAACGGCTTAAAATCTCTGGAAGAATACATAGGTAAGCATTTTGCCAGAATAAGAATCGGGGTTGGTAGGCCAAATATAACGGAAACCCCAAATCTTAATGTTGCAGACTTCGTTTTAGGGGCTTTTACTACTCAGGAGAGGTTAAAAATAGATCACTCTTTAGATAATCTCTTAATTAAAACAGAAGAATTGTTCTTAACAATAAAAGACAACAATCCAATTGACTTAAATTACTTAAATCAATTGATATTTAAAACAAACACTTAACAGCAACTAAAATGAAATTTTTTCTAGATTCTGCCGATATCGAGGCAATAAAACACCTTGCTGAATGCGGTTTGGTTGATGGGATTACCACTAATCCTAGTTTAATCGCTAAATCAAAAAAGTCGTTTAATGCCACAATAGAAGAAATTTGTGCGATTGTTTCTGGCCCGGTTAGTGCCGAGGTTATCGCAAAAGACTTTGCTTCTATGAAGAAAGAGGGTGAATCAATTAGCAAAATCGCAAAAAATATTTGCATTAAACTGCCATTAACAATAGAAGGTTTAAAAGCTTGTCGTTATTTTTCCGATAGAGGAATAAAAACCAACATAACCCTATGTTTCTCGGCAAATCAAGCCCTAATGGCCGCTAAAGCTGGTGCAACCTTTATATCTCCCTTTGTTGGTCGTTTAGACGATATTGGTTACAATGGCATGAATTTAATTGCCGATATTTGCAAAATATATCAAAACTATAATTTTAAAACAGAAGTTCTTGTGGCTTCAATTCGTAGTCCAATGCATCTTTTAGAAGCTGCAAAAATTGGAGCTGGGGTTGCGACATTACCAACAAAGGTTTTTGAGCAGTTAATATCTCATCCATTAACTGAAAATGGCTTAGAGATGTTTGATAAAGATTGGCAACAAAGCGGTCAAAAAATACTATAAATATGCAAATAATACTAGCAAAGCCAAGGGGCTTTTGTGCTGGAGTTACTAGGGCGATAGAAACGGTAGAATTGGCAATAAAAAAATTTGGCAAACCGGTTTATGTTCGCCATGAAATTGTTCATAACAAATTTGTGGTCGATGATTTAAAAAACAAAGGGGCTATTTTTGTCGATGAAATAAATCAAATTCCCCTAGAGGCATCTGCGGTTGTTTTTTCTGCCCATGGGGTTTCTGATGCAGTCGAGAAAGAAGCAAGGCAAAGAGGCTTTTTGGTGATTGATGCAACTTGCCCTCTCGTTAGCAAGGTTCATAGAAGTGCTAAACAATACGAAGAATTAGGTTACCAAATCATTTTAATTGGGCATAAGGGGCACCCAGAAGTCGAGGGAACTAGTGGCAGAGTAGAAAAGCCTATAATATTAGTTACATCAGAAGAAGAGGCTAGAATTGTCGAAATAAATCCTAATCAAAAAACTGCTTTTGTTACTCAGACAACCCTCAGTGTCGACGAAACTAATGTCATAGTTAAAATTTTACAGCAAAGATTTAACAATATCGAAAATGCCGTTGCCACAAAAGACATCTGCTATGCAACTCAGAATCGTCAGGATGCAGTTAGGGAAATAGCTAAAAATGTTGATTTAATCCTAGTTGTTGGTTCGCAAAATAGCTCAAATTCTAATCGCCTACGAGATTTAGCTGAAAAATCTGGAGTTAAGGCATTTTTAATTGAAAATGTTAACGATTTACAAGAATCTTGGTTTGTCGATATTGACAAAGTAGGAATTACTGCTGGGGCTTCCGCTCCAGAAGTTTTGGTGCAAGCCTTAATTGAAAAGATTCGCTTGATTAGTTGCCAAAATTCTCGCCAAAGTTTTGAAGTTGCAGATTTTAACGGAGTTACCGAAAATGTAGTTTTTGCTTTGCCTCGTCAAGTTAGAAATGGCCAATAATCTTATGATGTTAACAAAGACAAAATTTAATATAACCTTTCTTGGTTGTGGTAAGATGGGCAAAGTTTTACTTCTTCAGTTATTACTATTCGATAAAATACAGCAAGATCTAAATTTCATAATCGTTAATACTAGTGGCGATGCTTTAAAATTAGACCTAGATGGCAAAAATATTACAATTCCTGCTTCAAGCCACAAAGAAATTGCTTCTATGTCGGCAAAGCCTTCAAACTTGGTATTTATTGCGGTGAAACCTCAGGATTCAGAAGTGGCATTGCTAAATTTTCTTCAAAATAAAAGTCTTTATTCTCAAGATACTGTTTTTATATCAATTGTTGCTGGCAAAGAAATATCTTTTTTTGAAAAAATATTAGCCAATAATGGTTGCGATAAACTAATTCGAGCGATGCCTAATATTTTAATAGGGGCGGGTGGTAATGGTCTTTTTGCATATTACTCAAACCTTGCTTTTAAAGTTGATGGAATTAATAAATCTAAGGCTCTAGGTGTAATTTCTGCTTTTGATAATCTTTTAGAGTTAAAGCAAGAGGAAGATTTTGCTGCAATTACCGCTATTATTGGCTCTGGTCCTGCTTATATTTTTTTAATTCAAGAAATTCTGGCTCAAATATTGCAAAAAGAAATTTCCTATTTAGAAAAACCTGTTATTAATAATCTAATTTCTGGCTTAGTAATTGGTAGTGGAGTGATGGCAAAAAACAGCAAAATCGAATTTGAAGAAATGAGAAAGATGGTAACTTCAAAAAAAGGCACTACTGAATCGGCAATTAACAGCCTAGAAAATAATAATATTAGAGCGATAATCGAAGAAGCAATCGAAGAAGCAATATCTCGTTGCAAAGAACTATCTTTCTAACACCCCCTAAAGTTTTATATTATTTCCAATATCGAGAATCTGCTAATTAATCTTCAAAAATTCTACTTACCTCTAGGGCTTGCTTTGCGGTTTTGAGTGCAATCATTAATTTATATAGCTCGTGGCGGTTGTTAATTTCTACCTCTATTGCCATTTCTATGTAATCTTCTGTTCTATTTACTGTGGCTATTTGTATAATGTTAATTTTTTGATTGGCAATTATATTACTAATATCGACAAAACCCCCAGGCCTATTTTTAATAACTATTCTAATTTTTGCTTTATATAATATTTCATTATCTTGCTCGGCATCTTTCCAATTTATTTCCACCATCCTCTGACTAGCAATTGCTAGTCTTTGCAAGTTATTACATTGTTTTTGATGAATAGATATGCCAGTTCCTGTGTTTATTACTCCAATTATTGCATCGCCAGGAATAGGGTTGCAACACCCAGCATAATGAACCGACATACCTCTTAATAAGCCAGATATAGCAATTGATTCTCTTTGAATCCTTTGATGCTGTTTGACTTGCTCCTTCTTTTTTTGCTCTAATGCTAATTCTGGGTGGGTTAAATTTAATATTTCTTGTCTTTTGATTGAGCCGTCGGCAATTCTAAAATATAGTTCCTCAATGCTCTTACATCGAATTTGATTAAGAGTTTTTTCGAGTAGCTTTTCGTTTATTTCAACATTCTTGCTAAGAAAAAACTTATTTAAAATTGCCTTACCTAATGTTTTATATTCTTCAAATTTTTGATTTTTAATAAAACTCTTAATATGGTGTTTCGCTTTACTACTAACCACGAAAGAAAGCCAATTGAGCGATGGTTTGGCATTTTTTCCAATTTGTATTTCTATCTGATCTCCGTTCTTAATGGTTTCTTTTAGCGGAGATATTAAGCCATTTACTTTAGCCCCAATACAACTATTGCCAACTTCGGAATGTATGGCATATGCAAAGTCAATTATGGTTGATCCAAGAGGTAAATTAAAAACATCACCATTTGGTGTAAAGCAAAAAACCTGATCTAGGCTAATGCTAAATTTATGCTGTTTAAGAGCTTCATTCGCAGATTCGCTATTTTCAAAAAGCGAGACTAGTTCTCTGATCCAGCGATATTGTTGATTTTCTATTAAGATTTTTTTTTGCTTTTGTTGCGATGTTAGTTTTTGATTTTTATTTTTATATCTCCAGTGAGCAGCAATTCCTAGTTCGGCAAATTCATGCATTTCTTGATTACGAATTTGGATCTCTATTTTTTTACCAAGTGGTCCAATTATTACAAGATGAAGAGATTGGTAGCCATTTTCTTTGGGGGTGCTTATGTAATCTTTAAAGCTTTCGGGGATCATGTTGTAGTTAGAATTTATCAGCCCTAAGGCCTTGTAGCAACCCTCCAAGTCTTCTGTAATAAGTCTAAATGCCATAATGTCGTTAAGGTAATTGAATTCGACATTTCTTTTTTGTATTTTTTGCCAAACAGAATAGGCTTTTTTGCTACGGCCAGTTATTTCTGCAGATAGATTCGCCTCTGCCATTAAATCTAGTAGATGTTGCTTTATTTCTGCTATTAGGTGGTTTTCTGATGCATTTATTGAAGAGAGTTTTTCCGTGATCTGTTTATGAATTTCTGGTTCTATTATTGCGAAAGAAAGCTCCTGTAGTTCGTCTTTAATTCTGTTTAAGCCAATTCTTTCTGCCAGCGGGGCATATATTTCAATGGTTTCCTTTGCTTTTTGTAATTTTTTTTCTTTCGAAGGGACAAAACTTAGAGTTTGCATATTATGCAAACGATCTGCTAATTTTACTAGTAAAACCCTTATGTCTTTAGACATTGCGATGGTTAATTTACGAAAATTTTCGGCAAATTTTTCATTGGCAGCGATATTCTCTATTTTGCCTAATTTAGTGACTCCATCAACTAAATTAGCTATATCAAGACCAAAATTTTTTTCGATATCCTCGACTGTGGTTTCGGTATCTTCCACTACATCGTGCAATAATGCTGCTACTATTGAATTTTGATCTAATTTTAATTCGGCTGTAATTTCTGCAACTGCAACAGGGTGAGAAAAATAAAGCTCGCCAGAATGTCTTTTTTGACTACCATGTGCAGAACGGGCAAAGGTAAAAGCCTTTAATATCAACGATTCGTTAACTGTAGGGTAGTAGCTTTTTATTTTTAGTATTAATTCACTATAGGGTGTCATTTATTATTGGTTTTGGTGTATTTTTTACCTCTTCGGTAATTTTAAATTTGGTTGCAGATTTAATTTTCTCTAACTCGCTTTTATTTGCAGGGTTAAATTGCATGAAGTAAGAATTGTTAGTGTTAATTCTTATTCCAGAGTTTTTTCTATTAGATAGATTTTTTGCCAGTTCAATTTTTTCAATGTTAAATGCAATATTATTGATACTATCTTCGCTTTTTAAGGTTTTATCGCCATTTACATTATTGGTAATAATGTAAATATTATCTTCAATCGCCTCTTCCGCTACGGTAAAATAACTAGAATTAGCTATTAGAAACATCGTTGCATGGCCACTAGGAGGGTTTATTGTGGTATCTTTTTCTAATGCGGTAAATTCTTTTTCTTCCAAAACAAATATTGGCATTTCGCTAATTAGATTGTTTGAATTATCAAGAAATTGTAATTTTTTATCGTAAGTTTTTTTGCTTAAAGCGAAGTTACGATTTTTTTGCTGATTTTTCTTCTCTGTTTGTTTATTTTCAATGTATAAAAATGTAATGACAAAGAATAATACTTGTAGAGAAATAATAGCTAAAAACTGTTTGAGTTTTCTATTCATATGTTTTTTCGTTAAAATTTTTAATGTTGGAATATAAAGATTTTTCAAATTTTAGACCAATAACTATTAAGATTACCGCTAAAATTGAGATTGTATAAGTTATTACAGAATTGTCTTTAAGGAATATAAAGAGATCTGTGGCTATTTCTATTAAAAGAAGCAAAACCCCAAAGCGAATAAGGTTTATTCTTGCTTGCTTTACTCCAAAATATACTAAAAAATAGGCAAAGCTAAATATTATCATCGAGCTAATTCCGCCAAATATAATAGCTAAGCTGGCATATTTAAAATTATTTAAAGCAATTGCTTGAATTAAATATGTTGCAATTGTGACGGCAAATATTACTAAAAATGGTTTTTGATATAAAGGAAAGTTTGATGATATTTTTTTGCTAAAATAAGTCCTAGAAATGAGTATTATGTTAGCGATGAGTAGTATTATTTGCATTTTATTAAATATAAAAGCTGTATTGACGATAGTTAAATCGCCTTTCAGCAAAGGAAATTTAATAAAAATTATTGTTGCAACAAAAAACAACACTCCAATAATCCTAGACAAACCAAATCTATCTTTAATAAAGCTAAAAATATTGCCAGACAACAATATTGAATTAACCGCTAATAAAATAAATGAAGATCCTAAAACCAAGAGAGAAGAAGGTGATTCCTCAAAATAAAAAGGGTTAAAAGCAAAGTAAAAGCTTGTAATAAAAACCGCAGCAACCATCTCGCTTTGCAGAAAAATTGCCGTTGGTAGTAATAAAAGAGGTAAGAAAGGCAAGAAGTTTTTGACTATTTTTATACCTGGTGCCATATTAAAATAGCTGAAAGAGCTTATTTTTACTGCCTCTGTTTGATATAAAGGGTAGGGAATCTGAATTTTTGATGCCATTGCAACTAATGCAACAAAAATCCAAATCATGTAACAAGAGCCAAGAAAAAGAAGCGAATCGCCTATTCTTTGATTTTTTTTCTTGATAACAAAGCCAGAAACGCTAGAAAACACAAAACAAAGCAGTAAAAGTAGAAATTGTAAAAAATTATTTAGTTTTAGTGAGATGTTTATTGTGGCAAAAAATATTAATAACACAGTTATTAGAGAGCTAAATCTTAAAAGAAAGTTATAAGAAGATTTTTTGTTATAATTTTTTGCTAATTTTTCTAGTTCCGTAAGTGATTCTTGGCTGATCTTTCCATGCAGTTTTGCCTCGTTAATGAATTGCTGAATATCGTTTGCATAGAAGGACGAGCTCGAATTAGGAGAGTTTTCGGTTTCGTTATTAAATTTGGTCATGAGTTTGAATTTAATAGTTTTAATTTTTTAATAGTGAAGATTTGGCTTAATTTTTACCCAAGGTATTATATTTAAAATAAACTACAAGACTATTACTAAAAATAAAAGCGATAATTTATTTGATTCTATAATTCGTAATCAAAATTTAGTAGTTGATTTTTATTTTTTTTTAATAATTAATCAAGAAAATTATTTACTATTTTTGTGTAGTTTTCTTAATTTAAAATCATAAAAATGCTAGATTTCAGTATTATCTGCGAAAAAGAGCTACTTAATATCCTAATTCAAATTGAATCTATCGATATTAAATCTGTCTTAGATTGCGATTATCAAGATGGTGTGCTAACAATAAAACCTTTGTCAAGCGACAATTTTAAATACTTTGTAGTTAACAGGCATAATTCTTCTGGCAAAATATGGTATTCTTCACCAATTTCTGGTGTTGATTATTTTTCTTTTGACGAAGGTCTTGGAGTTTGGAAAAACAAAGAGCAAAAACAACTTAAATCAATAGTGACTCAAGAGATGTCGCTATATATTGAAAAATTAACAACTAATCAATAAATCAAAATGAGTAAAAAAATTTTATTAATAGAGGGCGACGGAATAGGTAAGGAAGTTGTTGCAGAGGCAAGAAAAATAATAGATTTTTTCAATAAAAATAGCGATAAAAAGTTTCACTATGAAGAAGCTATGCTTGGTGGTGTTGCATTCGACAACTACAAAACTCCATTTCCACAACAAACCCTAGCGATGGCAAAAGATTCCGATGCCGTTTTATTAGGTGCCGTAGGTGGTTATAAATGGGAATCTTTACCATATGATGTTCGTCCGGAAAGAGGGCTTTTAGGCATAAGAAAAGAACTAGATTTATTTGCTAACTTAAGACCGGCGAAAGTTTTTGATGCTTTGGTAGATAGTTCTAGCCTAAAAAGAGAAATTGTAAAAGGATTAGACATAATGATTGTTCGCGAACTCACTGGGGACCTTTATTTTGGCGAACCAAGAGGTGTAAAAACTTTAGCAGATGGCTCTAAGCAAGGAGTTAACACGATGACTTATAATTCTAAAGAGGTAATCCGGATAGCAAAGGTTGCTTTCGATTTAGCAAAAGTTCGGGGTAAAAAATTATGTTCTGTCGATAAAGCAAATGTTTTAGAAACTACAGAAATGTGGCGAGAAGTAGTAACGGAAGTTGGTTCTAGTCAATATAAAGATATAGCCTTGTCCCATATGTATGTAGATAATGCGGCAATGCAATTAGTAAGAAACCCCGCGCAATTCGATGTTGTGGTAACGGGAAATATTTTTGGCGACATCTTGTCTGATATTGCTTCGATGTTGACGGGCTCCTTAGGAATGTTGCCTTCGGCATCAATGGGTAGTAAGTTAGAAAACGGTAAACATTATGCTCTTTACGAGCCTGTCCATGGTTCTGCCCCAGATATTGCAGGTAAAAACTTGGCAAATCCTATTGCAACAATTCTTAGTCTTGCTATGATGTTTCGCTATTCATTTGGCTTTACCCTAGAGGCAGATCAAATAGAATCGGCGATAGAGAATGTTTTAAATAATAAAATATTCACAACCGATATTGCACCTTTGGGCCATGCTACCGTTTCTTGTAGCTCGATGGGCGAAGAAATCATTAAAGAGTTACAAAAAATTTATTAATAGCTTATGTTTTTAAGGTTTTGTAAAATCGCCCCTTTGGTGATTAAATTTCTTTTGATATTTAATTTATTTTTTTACTCTTATTTGCCGTTGCTTTTTGCTAGCCCAAATCTTGGCAAAGAGCAAAAAATGTGCCTTGCAGAAGGAGGAAGTTGGCAAGAGTTTAATAATGCTTGTGCAAATTTCTGCGGTAGGTCTAAAAAAGATTTCGCAGTCTGTAGCCAAGTTATAACAATGAGTTGCCTTTGTGGCAAGAGTAATTGTTGGAATGGTAATAAATGCATTAAAATTAGCGAATATATCAGAGAAAACCCCGATTCGTTAAAAACCAACAACTCTAAAAACGAAGAACCAGGCGAAGAAGTTGATTATGTCGACAAAACTCCAGAAATACTAGATTCTTCAACTGAAATGCATGAGAAAAAGATGAAGGATTTAATCAAATCCGCCAAAGCTAAAGCAATGTCAATCGATCAGGAAAATAAAGCCATTAGCAGTGGCAATAAAAACAAATCTCCTAATAAAGATAAGAAAAGCTCAGTCGCATCACATGGCAACAATCTAAAAGAAATATATCAAGAAGCTGGTATCACAATCGACTTGCCAAAAGAAACCGAAAATCAAAGCGATGTTGATGCTAATAAAAACAGCGAAACTACCCAGAATAACAGTGGTGTCGTTAAGGTTGCTAGCGAGGTTAAGCCCCCAGAAAAAGACGATGAAAGCAGTTTCTTTTCTTTTCTAGTTCCAGATGAAAAAGAAAAAAAGGATTTAGAGAAAAATCTTAACATTGCTTTACCAAATAAGAAAGACGATGCCAAAAACACTAACCCAAAAAGCAAAAAAAATATCGACGAAGCAAAAAAAACAGACAGTGATATTGCTTTAGATAGTTTTGCAATTCCTAATTGAATTTTAATATCTTAATTATTCCAAAAAACTGTGAAATTTAATAACTTATTAGAGATAATCACTAAAAATTATCACAAGAATCAAGAAAATAAACTTAGTTTTTTTAATCATGAATCTAGTAATTTTGTTAATATTTCGATAAAAGATTTTTCTTCCAATGTTTTAAATTTGGCAGTTTTTCTTAAGAGTATTGCTATAAATAAAGGCGACAGAGTAGCGATATTTATGCAACCAAGCCCGTTTTGGTTAATGGCAGATTTTGCAACATCTTCTTTTGGTGCTGTTTCTGTGCCAATTTTTAACAACATATCTTGCACCAATTTTAACTTTCAAATAAAAGATAGTGAAGCGGATGTGATTTTTTTAGAAAATCTTTCTATTATTGAAAATAAAAACTTTAATTTTCAAAAAATTTCCCATATAATTGTAAAAAATAAAACATTGGTGGATGCCGACCTAATTACAGAAAATAAAGGTCTGGAGCAAAATATTTACTACTTAGATGATATATTAAATAATCACAACGATACCGAAGCGACTCTAGAATCGCTGTCAAAGGATGTTAATAAAAACGATTTAGCAACAATAGTATATACTTCTGGAACAACTGGCATGCCAAAAGGAGCCATGATAACTCATCAAAATTTCCTAAGCCAAATAGAGTCGCTGGAAAAAATATTTGATATCAATAGCGAAGACACCGCTATTTCCTTTTTACCAATGGCTCATATTTTTGAAAGAATGGTAGTATTTTTTTACATAAGCAGGAATGTTTCGGTTTGCTTTGTTAATGATGTAAAAAACTTGGTTAATTCGTTGCAAATTGTTAAGCCAAATCTATTGACTGTTGTGCCTAGAATGCTAGAGAAAATTATGACTAAAATTCATAAAGGTGGCAGGTCCAAAGCACTGCTTTCACGGTTTTTATTTAATTTAGCTTATTTATATGCCAACAAAGAATGGTCCGAAAGTCGTAAATCCTCAATTTGTTACAAAATCTTTGATATCCTTGTTTATAAAAAGCTAAGAGCCATATTTGGCGGAAACATTAAAATGATTATTTGTGGCGGAGCTACTCTAGACAAAAAAATAGAAAATTTCTATTGGAATATCGGCCTAAAAGTCTTTGTTGGCTATGGTTTAACCGAAACTTCGCCTGTTTTAACTGTTAATTCTCCTAATCATCATTGTTTTGGTTCTGTTGGGCTTGCAATTCCCGGTGTTTCGTTGCAGATTGCAAAAGATGGCGAGTTGCTTGCCAAAGGAGAAAACATATTCTTAGGTTATTACCGCAACCAAGATTCGACAAAAAAAGTTTTTACAGATGATGGAATGTTTAAAACAGGAGATTTTGCCTCTATAGACAGCAATGGTTTTGTTAGTATCGTTGGCAGAAAAAAAGATGTTTATAAAACTTCTAATGGAAAATTTGTTCGCCCAAATTTAATTGAGCAATTGGTGAAAAACCATATTAGTTTTGCCGATGAAGTGGTAGTGGTTGCCGAAAGCAGACAATTTGTCTTAGCAATAATTTTTGTCGATGAAGAAAACTTAGATATTTTAAAAAATAAACATATTTTATCAATCGATAAGCTCGATATCGTTAAGCCTAGCAAAGAATTGGAAAAAGAATTATACAATAAAATTGAGGCAATGAATCAGAATCTTGATCATTGGGAGCAGGTAAAAAAAATCATTATAATTGCTAAGTCTTTATCTGTTGATAATGGCTATTTAACTCCCTCGCTTAAGGTTCGCAAAAATTTTGTTTTTGAGCAATATGGCAAAATAATAGAAGAAATTTACCTTTCCGAAGGTGAAAAATAAATTAAACTATTTTTAATCTTGCATCTTGAATAAATAAATTTACTTCTTATTTTTAGAGATTGATTGATAAGATTTAGCTAATATTAGCATCGATTAACCCCATTTCAACCATTTAAAATTTCTTTATTTTATGAAAAAAGCACAAGATAAAAATACTAAGAAAAAAAATCACCTAATATTGTTTTTTGCGATAATATCATTGATAACAGTGGCTGTATTTACCTTTTATCAATATAAAAATAGCAAATTATTTGCCAATTCAGATGGTGATGTCAATATAAAAAATCACCAAGAAGGTGCTGTTGGCGGTGAATCAGCGGTTAACCAATCTAGGGAAAGTTATAATGAAGAGCTATCTTCATCGCAAGATCCAGCTAAAAAAGCCGAAGATAACTCTGTTGCTAAAAAGCAATATAACAGTTCAATTCTAAAAATTCAGCCAACGGATGTTGTCTTAGGTAATAAAAATGCCAAAGTTGTAATAGTTGAATATGCATCGCTTTCATGCCCTCATTGTGCAAGTTTTCATCAAGAATCTTTTGCAAAAATCAAAGAAAAATATATCGATACAGGTAAAGTTATGTTTATTTACCGCGATTTCATATTAAACCAGCAAAGCCTTGTCGCTACATTGCTTTTAAGATGTTATGCAGAGAAATATAAAAGTAATATTGAAAAATATCATAATTTAATTAAAATACTCTTTAGAACGCAAGATTCTTGGGCTTTTAATCAGAATTTTCGTGATAACCTAAAATCGATAGTTGTTTTAGATGGCTTTAATGAAGCAAATTTTAATAAATGTCTTGCAAATGAGCAGTTGCAACAAGATGTTATTAATAAATTTATCGAGGCTAAGAAGTCTCTAGATCTAGAATCTGCACCAACATTTTTTATCAATAACGAAAAAGTTGTTGGTTATAGCGATTACCCTTCATTTGAAGAAATAATCGAGAAGCATTTAAGTAAAATGTAATATGTTGCCAAAAATAGTTATTAAAAATATTGCCAAAAGTTTTGGAGATAAAAATGTTCTTACAGATGTTAATCTCGAGGTTCAAAAAGGAGAATCTTTAGTTATTATAGGGGGCTCCGGAACAGGTAAATCTGTTCTTATTAAAATAATTGCTGGCTTGATTCAGCAGGATAGTGGCGAAATTTTTATTGATGGAAAAGGTTTGAATGGTAAAAATAAAAATCCTATCTTGAATGAATTCGGCTTCTTGTTTCAGAGTGGAGCTCTTTTTGATTCTTTAAAAATTTGGGAAAATGTTTCTTTTCGTTTAACTCAGAATCAAGGTATCACAAGAAAAGAGGCATATAAAACCGCAATAGAGAATCTGTCATATGTCGGTCTTTCAGAGAAAGTTGCCAATTTATATCCAGCTGAGCTTTCTGGTGGAATGCAAAAAAGAGTTTCTCTTGCTAGATCTATCGCCAGCAAACCGCAAATTATATTTTTCGACGAGCCAACCACAGGTCTAGATCCTATAATGTCAAATGTCATAAATGAATTAATTATTTTAAATACTAAAAAGCTCGGAGCTACTGCAATTACAATTACTCACGATCTATCCTCTGCTAGTAAAATTGCCGATAGAGTGGCGATGCTTTATCAAGGTAGCATAATTTGGCAAGGAGATTCTTCGTCAATGGTTAAATCAAATAATAAATTCGTCGATCAATTTGTAACTGGTTCATCTAATGGGCCAATAGTTTTTTAAAGCATTATGCGAATTGTTAGCTGGAATATAAACTCTTTATTGCTAAGATTACCTTTATTAAAAAAATTAACAGCAGATCTCTTGCCAGACTTTATACTGCTACAAGAAACTAAGGTTCAAGACCACTCATTCCCTATTAAAGAGGTTCAAGAACTCGGCTTTGGTTATTGCTATTTCGCAGGAGAGAAGTCTTACAACGGTGTTGCAATTCTCTCAAAAGTAAAATGTTATGCTGTAGAAGATACTAACTTTTGTATCAATTCACAAAAAAGACATATCTTTCTAAGAGTTAATACCGAAATTGGTGTTGTAAATCTTCATAATCTATATATTCCTGCTGGCGGAGATATCCCCGATCCCGATATTAATCAAAAATTTTTTCACAAAATCGATTTTTTAGATAAAATGACCGAGTTTTTTAATCAACAAGCTAAAAAAGATGAATTTACAATTATCGCTGGCGATTTTAATATTGCCCCAATGGAAGCCGATGTATGGTCTCATAAGGCTCTAATTAACACGGTTTCTCATACCGAGATAGAAATTTCTAAGCTTAATCATCTTAAAAAACAAGGAAAATTTATCGATAGTCATCGCCAAATTTATGGTTTGGAAAATAAGCTTTACAGTTGGTGGAGCTACAGATCTCCGCAACACACAATAAACAATAGAGGTAGAAGGTTAGATCATATCTGGATAACTCAAAATATGTCGCAATATTTGGTAAATGCACAATTTTTTGCCGATTATCGCTCTTCACCTCGCCCATCGGATCATATTCCAATATCGATAGACTTATCAATAAAGGCTACTCAATCAGTAAATTGTTAAAATATTATTTGCAAATAAAAAATTTCAATATATCGTCTTGCCAATAAATAAAAGCTAGGCTTTGGCTGTTAAATCTTAAGCTATTAGCTATATTACTAATTTTATAAAACTACAATGTTAAAAATTCGTTTAGCTCGCGG
>CAMAYG010000022.1 GCA_945862535.1 Rickettsia typhi
GCAGGATCTACCTTCTGTCGTCATCCTGCACGAAGTTGCAGGATCCATAGTTACCCCGTCGTCATCCTGCACGAAGTCGCAGGATCTATTGATTTTATTGCTCTGGATCTTCGCGACTTCGCGCAGGATGACAAGGGAGATCGTGCGGAGATGACAAGGGAGATCGTGCGGAGGTGACGTTGTTTCCAACCCTCCCCCAGAAATAATTAAGAGGGGAGGGTTATTTAGCTCCGCTATTTCATTGGCTTCTTTCATCTGTCCATTGGTATTTGCAGGTAGGATTTTCGGGGGTTGATTCAGCCATTACCCAAGAATTGCCTTAATCATTGCTTTGATGTTGGTGGCGAAAGAGTTAGAGGGGCGGAAGCCAAGTTCTTGTTGCGATTGGCTGTTGTCGATAGCATAACGGAAGTCGTGGCCTAAGCGGTCGGCAACAAAGTTTATTTGCTCGCGATAGTTGCTTGCCTTTGGTGCGAGTTGGTTAAAAATATCGCAAATTGTGGTGGCAACTGCTAAATTTGTTAGTTCATTTTCGCCACCAAAAAGGTAGGTTCCGCCAATTTTGCCTTTGGTTAAAGCTAATTCGATGCCGTGGCAATGGTCTTCAGCAAAAATCCAGTCGCGAATGTTGTCGCCTTTGCCATAGATCGGAATAGGTAAATTATGCCTGCAAGCATTGATGATTTTTGGAATTAATTTTTCCTGATGTTGATTTGCTCCGTAGTTATTCGAGCAATTGGTAATAATTGTTGGCAATTTGAAAGTTTCGTGCCATGCTCGCACTAAATGGTCGGAAGAGGCTTTCGATGCCGAATAGGGCGAATTGGGCTGATAGCGATTATTGGCAGTAAAAGCTGGCTCGTGCGGTTGCAGTGAGCCAAAAACTTCGTCTGTCGAAACATGAAGAAAGCGGAAATCTTCTTTCATTGCCAAATCGAGATGCTGATAATATTTAAGCGATGCCATAAGCATTTGATAGGTGCCATTAATATTAGTGATAATAAATTCTTCGGGCCTGGCAATAGAATTATCGACATGGCTTTCGGCGGCAAAATTAACTACTGCTTCGACTTGATGTTGGTTAAGAATTTGTTGCACTAACTCGCCATCGTTAATATCGCCTTGGACAAAGTGATAATTAGGATGGTTGGCAACACTAGCAACATTGGCTAAATTGGCGGCATAAGTAAGTTTGTCGAGATTAATCACGACTTTTCCCGCACTAATTTGCCGTAGCACGAAGTGGCTCCCGATGAAGCCACAGCCCCCAGTTACTAAAAGAATTTGCGGATTAATTGTCATTTTATTAAAAAATTTGTTAAATTATCAAAACAACAATATTTATAAAAAATCTAATGGCAAGCTTATTTTTAAGCCAAGTTATTAACTTTAATTGCTAAATTTAAGGGCAAAATTATTGTTTAAAATAACTAACCTAACAGATTCGGATGCCCCTTAATTAATGTTGACGGGGTCTTGCAAGGATTTTTTGGAAAATTTGAAGGCCTTTTCATAGCTCTAACTTCCTTAACATTTTGAATTATACCTTCTTTACAGCTCGCTTCCTCTACAATTCCGTTTTGTTTTGCAATTGAGCTATCTAAATATTTGGTTAATCCTTCATTGTTAAAACTTCTAATTAAGGAGCGGAAATCATCAAAAGTTTTATCGTGAATTTTACTTAATGTTTTAATATTTTTATTTAACTCATCTTGCGATGTTGCCAATATGTGCTTTTTTTCTATTTTAGCACTCGGAGAATTATAATAAAAATCTACGGCACCATCGATATAGGCTTTGATTTTACTAAATAGAATTTCCTCAGCGGATGTGTTTCGTAAAATTGACTCAGCACTGTTTATAAATATTGTAACATCTTGATACATAGGTTTAATCAAAGAAAATTTTCTCTCAATGATTCCTCCAAAAGAGATATCATTACTATATTTTTGGCAAATCCTATCACAATCTTCAATATTGCCATTAATAAAACTGGCAATTGTTGGATATGACATAACTCTAGTTTCTAATGAAAAACTGGTGCTGTAATACTCCTCGCCAAAATAATCTTTTTTAAATGCTTGCGATAGTTGAATTCTTTTGCCTATAGCAGTTTCGGGAAAATTTTGATCTACCGATTCCAACAAATCTTTCCAAAATAAAAAACAGCCAATGTATCTATTGCCAAAAGCAGAGGACGGTCCGCCGATGTCAAATGCTACTAAATTGCCACTTTCATCCTGAGTAAAATTAGCAGGGTTACAATCGGATTCCCCAGCAATTTGATACATTCCTAGTAAGTATTGATATTGGTAATTTTTATGGCTTTGAGGGGCTGATAAAGCTTGCAGATCAAAAGACGAGTTGTATTGATGTTGGTAATTTTTATAGATTTGAGAGGGGAATAAAGCTTGCATATCAAAAGACAAGTTGTATTGATGTTGGTAATTTTTATAGATTTGAGGGGCGATTAAAGCATGCAGATCAAAAGATTCTTCTCTTTTATTATTAGAATGATTAGAGCTTTGAGGGGGGTTTGTTTTTTTAATAGCTCCCACATCCTTTGATGCCATTATTTTTACAGATCCGTTCTTATCGTTGTATAATCGCTGTTTGGCAATTTTGATTTCTTGATTTTCGCTACTATTAACAGCATTTTCAATTTGCCGAGAGGTTATAACTGCCAATTTTTCTGCTTCTAATTTTGGGTGTCGAAGTAATTTTTTGGCATAATAATTACTTCTACCAAATCTTGTTTTGCCTGGATCTAAGAATTCACCTTTTTTTGAGTAAAGTTTTTCTAATTTGCCAAAGCCAAGGTTTATGTCTTCTGATGAAAGAAATGAATAATGTGGGTCATTGCGTGAATATGAAGAATGTTGGTCAGCGAATGGATCCAGAGAAGAAAAGTTGATTTGATATTGATTTTCTTGGCTTTTAGGATATTTTTTCATGTTTTAAATAATTATTTTCTAGTTGTATATTGTACTTTTTTAGTCTAATTTGATTAAAAATTGTTTAGATTTTATTTTAGTAAAATAATTGATAATATTTTTATTGCAATAGATTTTTAACAAAATTTATTTTATTTTTGTGGTATTAATTTGATACTGTAAATTGCTTTTGATGAAATCGGCAATTTCGCCATCGAGGAAAGCATTGATATTGCTAGTTTCCGAGCCGCTTCTTAGGTCCTTCACCATTTGATAAGGGTGTAAAACATAAGATCGAATCTGATGCCCCCAGCTATTATCGGTTTTGCTTGCTTCGAGTTTTTGTTGTTGTTGTTGTTGTTTTTGTATTTCTAGGGCTGTTAATTTGGCTTTAAGCATCTTCATTGCTTGAGTGCGATTGCGAATTTGTGAACGATCGCTTTGACACTGCACCACAACATTAGTTGGTAAATGAGTGATTCGGACTGCAGAATCGGTTTTATTGACATGTTGTCCGCCAGCACCAGAGGCTCGGAAGGTATCGATTCGTAAGTCTTTGTCGGCAATAACGATTTCTAGCTCCTCATCGGCTTCGGGGTAGACCCAAACCGAGGCAAAGCTTGTTTGTCTTTTATCATTGGCATTAAATGGCGAGATTCTTACAAGGCGATGGACCCCAATTTCGCTTCTTAGCCAGCCAAAAGCAAAATCGCCACTAATTCGAAGCTGTGCCGATTTTATGCCCGCTTCTTCGCCATCTAGGATATCGATAATATCGACCGCAAAACCCTGAATTTGGCAGAATCTTTGATACATTCGCAGAAGCATTGCCGAAAAATCACAAGAATCGCTTCCGCCCGCCCCAGCATTAATTTCAAGAAAGCACGGCAAGTGGTCATATTCTTGGTTAAACATTGTTTTTACCGCTAAAGCTTCTGCTTCTTTGGCAATTTGACGAATTTGATTAGCAATTTCAAGAAGCAAAGCTTGGTCCTGCTCTTCTTCGGCAAGTTGTAAATATTGTAGTTGATTGTGAAAATCGTTAGTTAAATTGCAGAAAGCATTGATTTTTTCGCTAATTAGCGATTTTTCTTGGAGAATTTTTTGGGCACGATTCGGATTGTCCCATAAGGTGTTATCTGCGGTTAAAGATTCTAGATTTTGCAGTTTTTCTTGTAGTTTTGGCAGGTCAAAGACACCTCTCGATTAACAAGATTTGTTCTTTGACCGCCTTGACGATTTCGGATATATCGTTGGAAACAGTGATAGTCATTATTTTGCTAAATTACAACAATAATTAAATTATTAATAGAATAGGCAAAACTAATTACTTTTTCTTTGATTGCAAGCTTTTTGTGGTAGTATGTGATAGTTAGATTCGATTCTCTAGTTCCTGTGGTTGCAATTGTTGAGAAACTTGATGATTGACGTTGTTTTCTGGTCTTTGATAAAATGTTATTTGCTCTTTTTTTATTTTAAAAACTGAAGGATTTTTGCCGACTGGGAGGCCATCCTTAGATATTTTTACAACAGGCTTGCCTAATTGGTTCATCAATTCATTATCGATATCGTCAGCTGTTTTTCCTGTGCCTAATTGGATCACATTCCGCAATACAAGAAGTTCATTGATATCGTAAGCTGTTTTTCCTGGCATGTCTGCAGGAGGTTTTGTTTTAATATCATGATTAGCTCCTGATTTTAAAAGTAAACAATATAGTTCTTCATTATTATTTTTTGCCACGTAATGAATCGGTGCATATCCTGATAAAGTGTCGTGCTTATCAATAATTTTGAGTTTTTCATCGGGGGTCATTTTGCTTAACAGTAACTCTACTATATCTTGTTTATTTTCCCTGCATGCCCATACAAAAACATTCTGAAATCCTACTCTAATTTCAGATAAATCTTTATCATCTCGTGTATCGTGAATTTTTTTATGCACCAATATATTTAGGATGTCTGCTTTTTTATCTTTATAGGCATGTCTGATAGCAGATTCGATATTTTTTGTACTGTCATCAAGAATTTTAGAAGATCCCCTTATTCTAATTTCTTTAGCATCTCTTGATAGAGGAATTTCATAAAGTGTTTTTAATAATGCATCTTTTTTGCCTTGATCTTTAACTATTTCGGTAATTTTTTCTGCTAAGGCGATAAAATCTGCTGTTGATATGGTTTTGCTTTCTTTTAATTGTTCGTCAAAGCATTTTGTTACTGTTTTAAAATCTTCTTTATCAAGAACACGAGAAAAAGTATCTCGATAGCTAGTCATTTTTTTGAAATAATCGGTATCCTTCTGATATGTTTTTGTTATTCCTTCAAGAATCTTTGTCAAAGATTCTTCAGATGTGCAGAGGTCTATTGATTTTCCTAATTTTGCACCGTATTGCATTAGAATTCCTATGGCTAAATGTTTATTTGCTTCAACCGCATACTCTAACGGGCTACGTTTAACGGATACACCTCCTCTATTTCTGTTAATAGGACGGTTTATTACATCGCTATTAAACGTTTCTAATGCAATGAATTGATATAATGGAGTGCCTTCTGCCTTAGTGAGAGTTCTAATTGTTGTCTCTAGATTCCCAAGCTTAATAGCAGCAACAATTTTTATAGCTTTTTCTCTTGAGGATAACAATTGTGGTAACTCTTCTTTAGTGGGAGTTTTAATTTTGTGGCTGTTTGCGACAGTTGTATCTACTTTATTACTTTTTGTCATAAATTTAATATAATTGTTAATATTTAATAAATCTTTTCTTTATCTTGTTTGTAATATTTTATAATACAAGTATTATTTTAGTATTAATTTTTGATTTATAATATTTATTTTCCGCAGTAATAGTGAATTTAATAATGATTAATAATATTTTGAGCCTTGCTAATGCTAGTGATTTTGCCATTTTACTTTAAATTGACAAAATTTTATTTTGTTAAATATTGCCAATTTATTGCAAGCTATAAGACAAATTTTGCTAGATCTTGATTATTTTGCAATAATTCATCGACATTTTTACTAACAAAAGCTTCGTCGATATTAACGGTAACATTTGCCATTTCCGAGGCATTAAAACTAAGGTCTTCGAGGGTTTTCTCGAGAATAGTGTGAAGCCTTCTTGCCCCAATGTTTTCGACCTCGTTGTTGATTTTAAAGGCAATATTGGCAATTTTGGCAATACCTTCTTTTGCAAAATTTACCAAGAGTTTTTCGGTAGCAAGCAATGCCTGATATTGACGAATAAGGTTATTTTCTGGTTCGGTTAAAATCGCAATAAAATCTGCTTCGGTAAGTGGTTTTAATTGCACCCGAATTGGGAAGCGACCCTGAAGCTCGGGCAGTAGGTCTGAGGGTTTGCAAATATGAAAAGCCCCAGAAGCAATAAAGAGAATATGGTCGGTCTTTACGATGCCATATTTAGTGTTAATTGTTGTGCCTTCTACTAGGGGCAGTAAGTCTCGCTGAACTCCTTCTCGTGACACATCGCCACCTTTGGCATTATGATTACTGCGACAAATTTTGTCGATTTCGTCGATAAAAACAATGCCATCATTTTCTACCGATTTTAAGGCATTGCGAGTGATTTTGTCGATATCAATTAATTTTTCCGATTCTTGTTCGATTAATATTTCTAGTGCCTCGGCAATTGTGGTTTTGATTTTTTTGGTTTTTTCATTGCCCAAAGCCTTGCCTATCATATCGCCAATGCTAATCATGCCAACCTGCCCACCCGGTATATCGAAGCTGTTAACAGGATTCTGCCCATGATCTATAACTTCGATTTCGATTTCTTTGTGGTTTAATTGACCTTTTTCAAGCATCTGGCTAAATTTTTCGTGGGTTTCTGCCGAGGCATCGCTACCAATTAATTGCTTAAGAATAATTTTTTTAGCAATTTGCTCGGATTTGCCAATAACCTGCTTTTTTGCCTGTTTTTTTAAATCTTTAATGGCAATTTCTACCAAGTCACGAATGATGGAATCGACATCACGGCCGACATAGCCAACTTCGGTAAATTTTGTTGCCTCGACCTTAATAAAAGGGGCATCGGCAATTTTTGCAAGTCTGCGGGCGATTTCGGTTTTACCAACCCCCGTGGGCCCAATCATGAGAATGTTTTTTGGGATAATTTCTTCCGCCAAAGGATGTGGCACCATTTTACGACGAAAGCGGTTTCTTAGAGCTATTGCCATTAATTTTTTAGCATCGTCTTGGCCGACAATATAGCGGTTGAGCTCGGCAACAATTTGTCTTGGAGTTAAATATTGTGAATTAGGGGCAATATCGCTACTTTCCACTAATTGGTAATTTGTTTGTTCGGAATTGCTAGGATTCATTTTGTTAATTCATTTGATTGAAATAATGCCATTGGACGATATGATTCTTCTTAATTCTTGCCACGATTCTTTGTATTTTGATTTTTATTAGCAAGATTTTTTGCATTAAAACTGCTATAATTTAAATAGAGCATTGCAATAACAATTATTAGGCTTGTCAAAATGATAATCAAGAGAATTTTTGCCATTATTATGACGATTTATGAAATAGATTATTTAAAATGGTGATAATTTCCTGACGAATATCGTCGATGCCAATGTTTCTAAGAGAGCTGGTAACAATGATTTTATTAAACCAGGCAGCATTATTTTTTAACTGTTCGTTGATTTTGCTTGTTGCTTCTGTTATTTCTGCCTCAGAATGTCTTTCGGTTTTGGTAAGTAAAATTTGAAACGGCATAGCAACGGCGGCCAAGATATTACAAACCTCGAGATCGGCAGTTTTTAAGCCCTTTTGCGGGTCTATCAGCAAAAAAACTCTTTGGAGATTTTTTCTGTTAGTAAGGTAATTGATTGCCAATTCTTGCCAGTTGCCAATGGCTTTTTTACTTGCCTTGGCAAAGCCATAACCGGGCATATCGACAATAACGGGGCTTTGCGGATTGTCGAAATTGCTACTGATAAAAAAATTGATTTGCTGAGTTCTACCGGGTGTTCGTGAGGTTATTGCTAATTTTTGTTCGAGCAAAATATTGACTAATGTAGATTTTCCAACATTAGAGGCTCCGGCAAAAGCAAATTCTGGGTTGCGATAGACAGGCAGTTGTTTAAAGTTGTGTGCCCCAGTAAGGAATTGCCAATTGGTAAAAAAGATTTGTTTTTTCATTTGGGTTTTTTGGTCTAGTTTTTGCCATCTGGTCTCTTGGTATCGAGCAAAACATTGGCTTTGACATTAGTTTTGACATTTTCCTTGCCAATATCTTCGTCGGCAGAATCTTCGTCGTCAAAATAATCTGATTCGTCATAGATATCTGAATCGTCAAAAGAATCTTCGTCTTCGTTAGAGTCTTCGTCTTTAGCATTTGCCTCGGAAGAATCTTGCTGTTCTGCTTTATTGCTTTTAGCTTTACGGATATCGCCACCGCGAATATTGATAACTTTAAGGTCGTTGCTACTAATAAGGTCTGTCAAGGCTCTTTTATTGACTTTTAACAACTCGCCTGCTGGTAAATTACCAAGTTTGAAAGGGCCAAAGCCAGTTCGAATAAGACGGCTTACCTGTAGGCCAAGATGGGCCATGATTTTACGAATTTCGCGGTTTTTGCCTTCGGTAATAGTTACTTCGAGCCACGAATTATTTTCTCCTAAATTTTCCACCACAACATCTAATCCACGATAACGAATACCGTCTACGGTTATGCCTCTGCTTAATTTCGCTAGTCTTTTTTCGTCTATTTTACCAAAAACTCTGACACGATATTTTCTTGCCCATGCGGTTTTTGGCGATTCTAAATAACAAGCAAGATCGCTGTTGTTAGTTAGTAGAATCAGCCCTTCGCTGTTAAAATCTAGTCTTCCTACGGTAACCACCCGTGGCATTTTTGGGGGCAATATTGAAAATAGGGTGGTGCGACCCTGAGGATCGTTGTTAGAAGTTATAACCTGTTTTGGCTTATGAAATAGCCATAAATCTGTTTGTAGCCTGCGGTTGATTAATTTGTTGTCGATTTTGACTGCCTCGTCGGTAATGTTAAGGGCGGGGGATTCGATAATAACACCGTTAACCTTAACTCTGCCATCGAGTATCATTTCTTCTGCCTCACGGCGAGAAGAATAACCGCAATCTGCGATATATTTGGCAATTCTTACTCCTTTGCTAGGGTCTTTTATTGTAGGGGGCTTTGGTGTTTTTACTTTTTTTGCTTGACGATTTGGCGATTTTGAATTGTTGCTATCTTTGCTAGAGCCAGTGTTACCCTTGCTAAATCTATTGTTTTTAGTGGTGTCTATAGTGTTTTTGTTTTTCATGCTGTGTTTTAGTTGTAATCGTTGATAAGCTTATTTAAGGCCGTTTTGTTTGTTTCGATATATTCTTTCTTGCGAAGATTGGTTAAGTAGCTATTACTTAACTCTCTTAATTGTTTTTTTGCAATGTTATTTTTAGTGTTAGCAAATAATTCTTCAGGAATTTTTTTGCTGAGCCGACTATCGATAAGTTTAAAAATATAATAGTTATTGCCAATTATCACTGGCTTTGCATATGATGCGATGCTAATATTTTCTATTGCCTGCAACACTGCCGGGTTTATGTCGTTGACACTAAGCCATTCTAGCTCTTCGTTGTCAATATTAACACTTACTTCCTGAGATAGTTGCTGTTTGATATATTCAAAATTATGGTTATTATTTTGCAATTCTTGATAAATTTTTTCTGCCAATAATAGGCTTTCTTTGTCGCTGTTTTCCCTGCGATTAATAACTATCTGGCTAATAAGAAATTCTTGAATCGGCTGATGCAGTTTTTGCTGTTCCAATGCCTGATCTACTTGATAATCTGCTACTTTAATTTTTGGCAATATTTGTTTTTTGATAATTTTCTGCCACAATAGTTCGTTGTTGATGCGATTTAATATTATAGACTTCTCATCATGATCTTTGTTAGATTGTGCAGCGATAACAAGAAGCCTGATTTCATTGTGTTCTTGGTTGTTTTTAATGTAATCTTCAATTTCGCTGTTTTGATTGGTGATATTTAGCTCTTTGCTATGATTATTTATTATTTTTTCTTCGATGATTTTATCGAGAATTTGCTCTATTAGTAGCTTTGCCCCGATAGTGTCCGAGACTTTGAAATTATTAGATGCAATAAAGTAGTCGTATCGTTGTTTTAATTCGAAATTAGTAATAATCGATTTGCCGATTTTGGCAACGATCTCTTGGGTTTTCTTGTTGCTGTCGTTTTTTTCCAGAGCTTTGTTGCGATATTTTTCTTTGCTTGATTTTATTGCTAAATTTTTACTTTGGTAGATTTTTATACCATTCCGCCCCAAACTTTGCTTAAGAGTTTTTGACTCTGGAGCTAGATCTGGAGTTGGCTCTGGAGATTGTAAAGCTTGGCTTTGCGATTCTTTAGTTTTTGGCTCTTCTGCATAGATTTTATGCGGTGTTAAGTGGTAAAAAATTAAAGAAAAAATTAGGCATTTTGCAATAAAAAAATATAAATTTTTGTTATTGATTTGTAGCATCTTTCTATGGTTTATTTTTGTTTAGATTTTTCAGGGAATTAGTTTCTGGTTTTGATTGTTTTTTTTCAACATCTTCCTCTTTGTTTTTATTGCCCTCTGTTACTTTTTCTTCTGCTTTGATTTGGGTTTTTTTAGATGGTTCTGATTTTTTTACTTTTTCGATTGTTTTTTGGTAAATATAGCTAGATTTAACAATGTCAACAGCCCTTGCTAGTTGGTAATCGGAGTTATAAAGAGAGAGATCTTCTTCTTGACTTTTTTTGCCAGTTTCAATTTCTAGTAATTCTTTGATGCTAGTGTTTTCAAGGTGATTGGTCAGATCTGCTTCGAATGATTTGTCTCCTTCTAGGCTTTTCTGAATTTTTGCTTCGCTAATTTCAATATCGGGGACGATTCCTTTTGCCTGAATCGAGCTTTTGCTTGGTGTGTAATAAAGTGCTGTTGTTAATCTTATTGCCCCGAATCTTGACTGCAATGGCGATACTGTTTGCACCGAGCCTTTGCCAAATGATTTTTTACCAACTATAATTGCTCTTTTGTTGTCTTTTAAAGCTCCGGCAACAATTTCCGATGCCGATGCCGAGCCCTCGTTAATTAAGACGACAATAGGTAAATTAGCAACAAGTTCCTGAGGATTGGTGTCGCGATAAACAATATCTTTTGCGGGGTCTCGCCCTTTTATCGAGACGATATCGAGATTGGCATCGAGAAATTCGTCACTAACGCTGACCGCTTGGTTTAGCAACCCGCCAGGGTTGTTACGAAGGTCTAGGACAAGGCCCTGAATTTTATTTTCACCAATCTGGCTTTTTAGCTTTTTGATTTCGGCAACCATGCCAGAATGAGTTTGTTCGGAAAATGTTAAGATTTTGATATAAGCAACCTGATTGATTGCCATGGCTTTTACCGCCTTAACTCTAACTACTTGGCGAGTAATTTTTTTAATTATTGGTGCCTTTTCACCTTTGCGAAGTATGGTAAGGGTAACAGAGCTTCCAGCTTTGCCTCGGAGCATTTTTACTGCCTCGTCAATCGGCATTGAAATTGTCGATTTACCATCGATTCTCGAAATATAATCGCCAGATTTAATTCCTTCTTTAAAAGCGGGAGTGTCTTCGATGGCCGATATTACTTTTATTAAAGACATTTCGTTGGCAATTTCGATACCCAGTCCGCCAAATTCCCCTTTGGTTTGCACTTGCATTTCTTTCAATGCTTCTCCGCTAAGATAAGCAGAGTGAGGATCGAGGTTTTGCAATATTCCTGTTGCCGCAGCTTCGCCGAGTTCTTTATTGCTTTTTTCCTCGACATAGTCTTTTTTAATGATGTCGAGCACCTCTTTTATTAGTGGTAAAGAGTCTTCGTTTTTTTGACTATTTGCTAATTCTAGGTTTTTTTCTATTTGTTTATTGACACCGTCCTCAATTGCTTCGAGGGAATTTTCTTCGATTCCGGGTTTGGATATAGCAAGAGCAGATATGAAGCCAAGAAAACTTGCCAAAAAAACAAAAATGATAATTTTTACACGATTCATTAAAATGAGACTTTAAATAATTGTTAGTTAATAGATGAGTTGTTAGTCTTCGATTCCGTATTCTTCTTTAACTTTGTTGGTTATTTCTTCAGGAGGTTTTTCACCATATGCCGAATAGATAACTTGCCCAAAGTCGTCGAGATTGATACTGCTACTTTTCATTGCTTGTAAAAACATTCTGACCTTAAGGCGGTCTACTAATACATAATACCAAGCAGGTTTGTCGCGATCTGTTCCTGTTACGAGATAGACGAGATCTGATTGAGCTTTTTTCATCGGATCGACTTTAACTCTTTTTTGGAGAGCTCCTAGAGAGGATTTGTTATTTGAGGATTTGTTATTTAGTGGGTCGCTTTGCGATTCGGTGCTAGATTTTGCCTCTGAGCTGTTGTTTGTTTTATTGTCTTGAGGGGAATTGGCTAATTGAGACACAGTGTTTCCAGATTTAGCCTTGGCGAATCTGTCGACAAATGATGTTTTAGAATTTTGTTCGCTCATAATTGATATTTGTATTGATTAAATTTAGTTCTAATTTAAAGCTGAGTAAAATTTTACTAATATGGTAAGGTTAAATAATAATATTCTACACAATTTATGAAATCGTAATAGATATTTTTAATTTTACAAGATTAATTATTTTGCTGTTAAATATAGCTTGATTTAATTTGATTATGCCTGCTCTTTTTGTTGTTCTAGCCAAGTATTAACAGGTTTTTTTGGCCCGCAAGGACCTCCTTCGTTAGAAACACAAGGGCTTTTTACATCTATTACATTGTTGGTAGCGCAAGAATTAATGCTTAAGGCACAGATTAAAAAAAGAAAAATCGTAAAGATTTGCATATATAAAAATTTTAGAAATTAAAAGTAGTTAACGATAATCGATTAATAATTTTCTTTGATATAAAGTCAAGTATTTAAGTTTTATAAATCAAGAAAATTTGCTAATACCTGTAATCCAGCGGTGCCACTTTTCTCTGGATGAAACTGAATGCCACAAATGTTTTCTTTGGCAACTGCTGCCGTAATAATACCGCCGTATCTTGCTGTAGCAATAATATTTTGCTGTTCTTTTGCAATAAAATGATAAGAATTTGCAAAATAAAAATCTTGATCTGAGGGTAATTTGTTGAAAATAGGGTGATAATTGCCTAAGGAATTTGTAGCAAAATTAACATTGTTCCACCCCATTTGCGGAAGTTTTATTTTATTAACTTCTTTGCTATTTACGGTTATTTTCTTTACTTCTCCTGCGATAAGACCAAGTCCTGCTGTTTTTTCTCTTGCGGTTTTGGCATTTTCATCGCCATAATCAGCAAAAATTTGCATTCCTACACATATACCCAATAAGGGTTTTTTGGCCTGACAGTGCTGTTTTAATGGCTCTTGAAAGCCTAATTTGATTAAATTATTAATGCAGTCGTCAAATGCACCAACCCCAGGAACAATGATTGAATCGGCATTTTTTAGTTCGGATGGGTCTTGTGTGATGCAAATTTGCCAATTTTGCTCTGCAACCTTGGTGCAAGCGTTGAATATTGAAGCAATATTGCCAGCATTGTAGTTAATAATATAGAGTTTTTTCATAAACTTACTTATTTGGGCAGAATTATCGGTTAATTTTTAACAGTCGACATAATTTACTAAAAAATATCGTTAACGATTTATAAATTGTTAATTTGCCACAGCCTTCTATTGTTAGCTCTAGAAGATTATTTGCCTGATCGGGGTAGTTGTGCATTAGTAATTTTAGCGATTTATATTCTGCTTCGTGACGATTTTTTGCAATTATTAGGTCTTCCTTTAAGAATTCGTGGTTTTTAATAAGAAAATTTACATAATGCTGATTTGCCTTGATACCAACAAGCATTGCTATAAAAAAGCTTATGGCAATTTTGATTTCGAGGTTGATATATAGGATATTGATAATGGCAATAGATAATATAAGGGTAAATGCCGATTTCCACATTCCGTGAAATAGAAACCAAATAAAATTGAAAAAAAATGCTTGCCAAGAAAATGCAAGTTTGATTGTGTGATAATCGGCAATCATTCCTTTGGTTAGCTGATGATGGATATTATTTTTTTTAACAATAATTTGATATTCTTTCATAGTTAATCGTTCTAATAGATGGTGTTTGATGTTGCTAATTTAGGGTTTTAACCATGGTGTTAAATAAAGCTACTGCATTAGTGATTAGATTTTATCTATCTGCACCTAAGTAAAAAGCTAGTTTGCTTTAAATTAGATGCCGATAGATAAGATGATTTAAGTCTATGATTCTAAGGCTTTTTTAGCTTTTACTAGAATTTCTTTAAATGCTTCTGGTTGGCTAATTGCTAGATCGGCCAAAACTTTACGATCGATGTCGATTTGAGCAAGTTTTAAACCATTCATAAATTTAGAATAGATCATGCCGTGTTCACGAACAGCGGCATTTATTCTTTGTATCCAGAGGCCTCTTAAGTCTCGTTTTTTGTTGCGACGGTCACGATAGGCATATTGTAATGCTTTTTCAACCTTTTGAATTGCAACTCTATAGCAATTTTTCGCCCTACCGCGATAACCTTTAGCTAGTTTAAGAATTTTTTTGTGACGAGCCTTTTTTATAACTCCTTTTTTTACTCTACTCATTGTTTAGTAAGCTCCGTTAAATAATTTAGAAAGAATTTGGCATCTTATGTTTCATGATGCTGTGAGAATGGCCTTCCGAGAGGATTGCTGATTTTCGTAACTTGCGAATGCGGTTCTGACTTTTTTTGTTAAGATTATGTCTTTTGCCAGCTTGCTTATGGACGATTTTACCAGTGCCAGTAATTTTAAAGCGTTTCTTGGCCCCGCTGTTAGTTTTCATTTTTGGCATATCTTTTAGTGAATAAGGTTGTAATAGTGCAAGTTTAAAGGTAGAAAGCCACCAGACCAATAAACTAAATTAAAAATCAATTATAAAACTAATTTGCTAAATTTATAATTGCAGAGATTATTTTTGCAAGTAAAATTTTAGGTAAAATCGACAATAATATTGAAAATCTTGAATGGCGAATCTCTTTGAAATAGTGACGGAGCTTTTATTTAAGGAAGACGAGCGATAAAATAAAGAATCTGTGCCATTGATTTCAATCTTTTGATTTCGATCTTTTTACTATCAGCTATAAATCAGCTTGTCTATTTAAGTTTTATTGTGAAATTTATGGTTTGATTGCCAGCCAGATGGTGCAAAGATGGTTCAAAGATGGTGCCAAGATGGTTTGATTGCCAGCCAGATAGTGGCCAGATGGTGGCCCCCAGATGGTGGGATTGCCAGATGGTGGGATTGCCAGATGGTGGGATTGCCAGATGGTGGGATTGGTAGGGATCGAACCTACGACCAAGACGTTATGAGCATCCTGCTCTAACCGCTGAGCTACAATCCCGCTTATTGTGTTGTGGCAAATTTTACCGAGGTGTAATGTGTTGTTTATGGTAAATAATTAATACAAACTAGAACCGCAAACAAACTGACCGTGAATAATTTTTATAAAAATTGATTGAAAATTAATTGCTAGCTAATAACTTAGCTTTAATTAACAATTAGTTTTGCAACGAATTTAGTTTTAAAAAATCATCGCAAGCAAGATAAGCTAATAAAATTTGATAATTTTTACAAGCAAATCTTTTAAAAAACATTAAAACCAATTTTTAAAAAAGCAACGATAATTTTCTTCAAATTATAAGTCAAGAGTTTTTTAGCCATTTTTTGTTAATCAAAATAAACAACCAAAACCGTAAAAGAACTAAATAAATTATTAAAACAAAATATGCATAAACTCAATTACCTGCAAGATATTCTAATATTGCTTTGTGCCTCTTTTGTTATTGTGGTATTTTTTAAGCAATTAAAGCTTAGCCCAGCCCTTGGTTATTTGGTTGCAGGTGCCGCAATTGGCCCTTTTGGTTTTGGCATGCTAAGTAGCGGAGAGGCAACAAAATCTATTGCCGAACTCGGTATCGTGTTCTTGTTATTTGCAATTGGCCTTGAACTTACCCTAGAAAAACTCTTCGCCATGAAGAAATATGTGGTTGGCTTTGGTGGTTTGCAAGTGGTGCTAACTACGACGGCTATCTCTTGGATTTGCTATGAATATTTGCAATTCACTCCAGAAACCTCGGTTATTATTGGCAGTGCCTTAGCTCTTTCTTCTACGGCAATTGTTTTGCAAGTTATTTCCGAGGCAGGAGACGAAAATACTAGAGTTGGCCGTTTGTCCTTTTCTGTTTTGCTGATGCAAGATCTAGCGGTTATTCCCATTCTGGTGCTATTGCCAATTATCACCAAGAATCATAGCAATATTCTTGGGGTGTTAGGAATGGTGACAATAAAGGGAATAGTTGCGATGTTTGGTATTTTCATTGCTGGCCGTCTATTTATTAGGCCTTTTTATCGCTTAATTGCCGATTCAAAAAACGATGTTTTGTTTCTAAGCCTTACCCTTATTGTAATTTGTGCTTCAGCCTTTACTAGCAATAAACTCGGGCTTTCTTCTGCTCTTGGTGCTTTTATTGCTGGGCTTATGGTTGCCGAAACCGAATATAAATATCGAGTAGAAGAAGAGATATTGTCGCTAAAATCTTTGTTGATGGGTTTGTTTTTTATGTCGATAGGTATGTCTTTCGATTTCGATCTCTTGTTAAAAAGCTTGCCTTTTGTAATGACGGCAACACTTGCTTTGATAATAATAAAAGCGGTTATTATTATTGCCTTATGTGCTTGTTTTCGTTTCCCTTTTGCTCCAGCAATTCATACGGGGTTATTGCTTGCTCAGGGTGGTGAATTTGCTTTTGTCGTCTTTGTTATGGCAACAGAAAAAAGAATAATTGATACGGATTTGGCTCAATTTTTAATGACAGTAGTAACATTCTCAATGGCATTAACCCCGCTACTTGCAATAATCGGCAAAACAATCAAAAACAAGCTTTATGTTGCCGAGGTTTTAAATAGTGAAAAAATCAGAAGAGAAATTGCTGATTTAAACGGTCATATTATCGTTGTGGGCTTTGGCAAGATGGGTAAAATGTTGTCGCACATTCTTCGTCGTTCTGGGCTGAGTTATATTATTATCGATAACAATCATCGTGCAGTCAAAATTGCCAAAGCAAATGGCTACAACATTAGTTATGGCGATGCTACAAATCTTGAAATTTTGAATTATATTTCAATAACAAAGGCCGAAGCGATAATTGTGGCGATGGACGACGAAATATCTTGCATTAAAATTACCAGATTTTTACGACAGAATTTTGAAAATCTTAACATTATTAGCAAGGTTGAAAATGCCAATAATGCCGACAGATTTATCAAAATTGGTGCAAGTTCGATAGTTTCAAAAAGCATTGAAACGGCAATAAGATTGGCAAAAGTTGCAATGGCTGTTAAAGGTTTTTCTACTCAGGAAGTAGAAGCAATAACCGACAATTTTCGCAATATCGATTCCGATAATCTTAAAATAATTATTGGCAATCAAGAAAATCGCGATCAACAAGCAGAATAAAACATTGCAATAACTAATGAGAATCATCCGTAAAACCGCAGATCTAATATTCACAAAGCCAAATCTGGTTTTAATTGGCAATTTCGACGGCTTGCATTTGGGTCATAATAAGATTATTCAAGATGCTAAAAAATTTGCTAGTGCCGAAAAATTATCGATTCTCCTTATTACTTTCGAGCCCCATCCATCGAAGTTTTTTGGCAAATTCGAGAATATAGATCATCGAATAACTCAATTATCGCAAAAATTAAGATTATTAAAATGCCAATATTTTCAAGATTCTCCAGATATTGCAGTTGCAATTTTGCCTTTCAACAATCATTTGTCGAATATTGATGCCAAAGTCTTTGTTGAAGATATTCTGGTAAAAAATTGCAATATGAAGCGACTAATTGTTGGTTACGATTTTATCTGCGGTCGTAACCGCGAAGGAGACTTTAATTTCCTCGAGCAATCTAGCAAAATTAATAACTTTAATTTAACAAGAGTGGGGGCGGTAACTTTTAATAATCAAAATCGGCAAATTTGCTCTTCTAGCTTAATAAGAAATATGATTCGCTCGGGAGAGGTTGAATCTGCTAATCAGATGCTTGGTTATAATTTTAATTTTGTTGGTTCGGTTATTGAAGGTAAGAAATTAGGCAGAGCCATTGGTTTTCCTACTATTAACAGCCGTCCAAGCCTTCATTTGGTTTTGCCAAAATTTGGTGTTTATTTAAGTAAAATTGCGGTTTTCGAAGAGAATTATTGGTTATCATATTTCGATTCCATTACTAATTTTGGGGTTCGTCCAACGGTTGAAGATAGTAAAATAGCAATATTTGAAACCCATATTATCAACAAAGATGAGGCAGTAATTGCCAATTTTACCAATCAGGTAGCAAAAAATAACAGAATTGTGCTACAATTAACTTCTTTCCTTAGGCCTGAGCATAAATTTGCTAATATCGAAGCCTTAAAAAGTCAGATAAAGCTAGATTTAGCAATGGCAATACAAAAAACACGACATGAATAAAAACATCATAAATAAAAAATCTAAAATTCCTTATATTTTCTTTATTTTCTTTGCGGTCATTTTTATTGCCGACGGTTATTTTATCTATTTAGCGAAAAGCACTTTTCGTGGCGATATTGTTAAAAGTCAGAGTTTTGCTCGTTTTAATTATCGTCCGATTGTCGATTTAGCAACTAAACAGGAAGATTTACAATGGCGAGTAAAAATTAATACCGATATTATTAGCGACAACAGTAAAAGTAAGCAAAAGCAAATTTGGCAACCGGTATATAGGCTAAAATTGTCGATTGAAGCACAGAAAATGGTAGAAAATATTTATCAAAAAGTAAAAATTTCAAAAATCATCATTAACACATATAATAAATCAAAGCCTAATCTTGCTCGGCAATACGATTTCCTAGATTCTGGCTTGTTGCAATCTTCACCTTTGGCTCTAGATCTAGAATTGGCAACAGGAGGTCGCTGGCAAATATTTGTTACAATTTTCGACGATGAAAACCGCAAATATCAAGAATTAGTCAATGTTGTGGCAAAATGAAAATTAACCCCTGCAAACATTGCAATCAAGACACAAGAAATATTAGCAACGATTTTTGTTGCAACGGCTGTGCTCATGCTTTCGACATCATTAACAAGGCTAATCTAGAAAGCTATTATCGGTTTCGTACTCAAGATATCAGGCAAGAATTATTAAGGCCGAAATCTTATAATCCAGAAGAACAGGAGCTGGTTGATAAGGAGTTGATGCTAGATTTTAGTAGCTTTGCCATCGATATTAAAAATGAACAAGGTCTTAGCCGAGATCTTAAGCAGGGCGGTAATTCAGATGTGGGAATGAATCGGCAAAATCATTATCGAATTAATTTTTTAATACAAGGGATTTATTGTGGGGCATGTGTTTGGTTAATTGAAAATTTCCTGCATCGATTCGATTTTATTGTCAAGGCAAGGGTTAATTTGGCACAAAAAAGGTTGCAAATAGAATATTTTGGCACTTCTGCCAATAAAATTAATGATATAGTCTTATCGCTGGCAAAAATTGGCTATAAATTATTGCCATTTAATCTTGAAAATGCCGAAGAAATGGCAACAAAACAAGAAAATCAGCTACTAAAATCTTTAGCGGTTGCGGCATTTGGTGCTGGTAATGTAATGTTATTTTCTTTTGCTTTGTGGTTTTCTAGCCCCGAAGAAATGGGGGCGGTAATGCGGAGATTTTTTCATTTATGTTCCGCTCTAATTTCTTTGCCTGCAATTGTTTTTTCTTCTAGAATCTTTTTTGCTAATGCTTGGTTCGCCATAAAAAACAAGCGAAGCCACATGGATATTCCAATTTCAATTGCAATATTTTTGGCCTGCCTAGTTAGTTTGCTCGAATTTACTTTGCATAAACCTCATTTATATTTCGATTCGGCGATGATGCTGGTGTTTTTTCTGCTAATTGGACGATATCTTGAAATGCAGACTCGCAATAAAGTCTTTAACTTAAGCAGTGAATTTAGCCTGTTAAATAATGGCTATGCCAGCTTAATCAATGAAGATGGCACCAAAGTAATTGCAGTTAATAAAATTGAACTAGCGATGAACTTACTAGTTAATAGCGGAGAAAAATTTTATGCCGATGGCGCGGTGATTAGGGGCGAGAGCGAAATTGACAATTCTTTGATTACAGGAGAGACGAAGCCACAAAAAATCTCGATTGGCAGTAAGGTTTATGCTGGAATGATTAATTTAGGCGATCCGGTGGTTTTTACTGTTGAAAAATTGCCAAGTCAAAGCCTAATTGCCGAGATTATCGCTATGACCGAAAACATTAGCAATAGCAAAAGCTATTTTGTGAATTTGGCAGATCGGGTAGCAAAATATTACACCCCGATTATTCATATTATTGGCCTAATTACTTTAATTTATTGGTGGCAATTGGCAAAGTTAGATTTTAGCGATGCCCTGTTAATTGCCACGGCGGTTCTGGTGATTTCTTGCCCATGTGCTTTGGCATTAGCAGTGCCAATTGCTCAAACGATTTTTATTGCTAAAATGTTAAAAAAAGGCATTGTTATTAATAGTGCTAATATTATCGAAAAGCTAAATTCAATCGACCTAGTCGCCTTCGACAAAACAGGCACCTTAACTTCTTCTGAAACTAGCCTTGTGGCAATGTTTACTCTAGCAAAAAATAATATTGTCGATTTAGAAAATAATAGCAATAAAATAGTCGGCGATTTAATCTTTAGTGTTGCGAGCAACAGCAATCATTTGCTTTCAAAGGCCATTAGCCGACATTTCTCTGAACTTCCTCCCGATATTATTTCTGGCAGGAAAATGCTAGATTTGCAGATGGTAAAAGAAATCAAAGGCGAGGGTATGGTTGCCAAATATCAAAATTTTTTGGTTAAAATTGGTAATTCAAGATTCTGTAATATCGCAAGCACAGATATTGAAAAAGCGAATTTAGCGGTTTCTGGCCTATTTTCAACATTTGGCGATGAAACTTCTATTTATTGTTGTTTTGTGGTTCTAAAAGCTTCTTCTAGCATTTTAGCAAGCGATCTCGCTAATGATTTTGCCAATATATCGCCAAATCGCCAAAATAATTCTTTGGGGGCGGAAATATTAGATTACGGAGTAATGTTTTTCAATAATTCAATCAAAAGCGACTCTCTAGAAGTGGTGAATTTGTTAAAAAATCAGGGCAAAGAGCTAATTATCGTCTCTGGCGATAGATTAGAAAATGTTAAGAAAGTTGCCGATTTTCTGGCGATAGCAGAATATTATGCCGATTTAACCCCTTTCGATAAAATTACAATATTGCAACAAAAACAGCAATTAGGAAAAAAGATTCTTATGGTTGGCGATGGTATTAATGATGCACCTGCAATTGCGAGTGCGATGACTTCGGTAAGCTTTGCCAATGGAGCAGAAATTAGCAAGAAAAATGCCGATGCGATATTGCAAGGAAATAAGATTATGCCATTATTTCAGTTGATAAATAGCAGTGTTTTTACCTATAAAATAATGTGGCAAAATATGCTATTCTCGTTGATTTATAATGCAATTGCCATTCCTTTTGCAATTGCGGGCTATGTATTGCCGTTATTTGCAGCAATTGCAATGTCTAGTTCGTCCCTTTTGGTGCTTATTAATTCTTTAAGAATCGCTAAAAATCATCATCAATCACTAAAATAATCAATAAATGGATAATAAATTAAAATTTGCCGATTCTCCTAAGCAGGTTATTGGCATTGGAAATGCAATAGTCGATCTTAGCATTAAAATCAGCAACAACGATTTTGTTAAGCTTAATCAGCAAATGCCAGCTCTGTCTCGTGGCTCGATGTCTCTTGTTGATTTGCCACAATTGGCCGATATTTTATCTTTTAAATCTTCGTTTCATTCTACCGCAGGAGGATCGGTAGCTAATTCGCTTAAAATTATCGCCTCTACCGGTGTAGAATCTGCCTTTATTGGCAGTGTTGCGAGCGACGATCTTGGTAAAAAATTTGCTACCAGCTTGGCAAATTATAATTGTCAATTTTACAACTACTACCCAAAAGAAAGTGCAGAAAAACACAGTGCGGTATGTGCCGTTTTAATTGACGATGACAGCGAAAGAACGATGGCAACTTATCTTGGTTGTGCGGGTCAATTGGCAAATTCTAACCTCGATTTTGGAGCAAGTGCAGTTTTTTCTAACTGGGAAAGAAAAATATTTTATTTAGAGGGATATTTATGGGACAATCACGAAACCATTGCCACGATAGAGAATTGGTTAGTGCAAATTAAGCAGAGGCAAGATCTTCTTGCTTTTTCGCTTTCCGATAACTTTTGTGTAAAAAGAAAAAAGCAAGATTTCTTAAAAATTATTAGCACTCAAGCCGATATAATTTTCGCCAACCACCTAGAAATGATGTCTCTGCTCGATTTAGAATATTTCTCAATCAATAATATTGCCGAATTTTGCAATTCTTTTCCACAGAAATTATTTGCAGTAACTTGCGGTTCCGATGGTTCATATATTTTTTATGGCAATCAATTTCTCCATTCGCCAGCTGTTGCTAATGTTGATGTTGTAGATCTTACCGGTGCCGGTGATGCTTTTGCAGCAGGCTTAATCTTTGGATTGGTTCGTAATTACGATATTGCTAAAGCAAGTAAAATAGCCAATGTTTTTGCAAGTAGAGTTATTGCTAAATTTGGTAGCGAGCTAGAGCAAGAAATAATTAACAAGATAATCGACTGATCTAGGAATGTCGTAGTAAAATTTAAAAGCTCTGCAACTTCATGCGGAGGTGACGGCGGAAGGAAGTTCGCAGGAAAAAGCAGGCTTTTCTATTGCCGTAAAATCGCCCCCACCTTGTCACCCTGCGCGAAGTCGCAGGGTCCAGAGCAATAAAATCAATAGATCCTGCAACTTCGCGCGAAGGTGACAAGGGATGGAACCATAGATCCTGCAACTTCGCAAGCTTCCGTGCAGGATGACGACGGAAGGCAGATCCTGCAACTTCGTGCAGGATGACGATGTGGGGCAGATCCTGCAACTTCGCGCGGAAGATGACGATGTGGGGTCGAAGGCGAAAAGCATAGTGTTTCCAACCCTCCCACTCCCAGGCACTGTTATTTTAGTGTTGCCATAGTAAATTTCTGTTAAAAAAGAGTTTTAGGGTGGTGTCTAGCATCTCTAATGTTTTGGAAAATCTTTTGGTTTTGCGATTGAATCTGGCAAGATTATCTCTGATGCTACTATTTGACGATTCTATCAAGTGAGTCTCTTTTTTGGTGATGATATGAGGCTCTGTTACTCCAAATCTTTCACACCAAATCTTTCACACCAAATCTTTTAAATGCAATATCGTAGCAACTATTGGCATCGGTGCAGATTTTAACGATATTGGGAACAATGTTTTTTACTTGGAGATATAAATTAGTTGCAGCTCTTAAGCTTGTGATCCATACTTCCCCACAACCGTCACCTCCGCGACTCCTCCGTCGTCACCCTGCGCCCCCACCTTGTCACCCTGCGCCCCCACCTTGTCACCCTGCGCGAAGTCGCAGGGTCTAGAGAAAGTAAATAAATTTTAGCAAAGTGATATTTAATATTGATTTTATTACCATGGATCCTGCAACTTCGCAAGCTTCCGTGCAGGATGACGATGTGGGGCAGATCCTGCAACTTCGCGCGGAAGATGACGATGTGGGGTCGAAGGCGAAAAGCATAGTGTTTCCAACCCTCCCACTCCCAGGCACTGTTATTTTAGTGTTGCCATAGTAAATTTCT
>CAMAYG010000023.1 GCA_945862535.1 Rickettsia typhi
CCTGAATCACATCAGGAAATTGCTAAAACTTGGAAAACTGGAGAAATTTCTGGCTCAAATTTTACTTCGTCTGTTGGAGATTTTTTTGCCAAAAACTTATCAGTTTGGAAAATGTTGAGAATGGGAAGTGAGTTCTTCAGCGTGGACTAGTTATTGCCAAGATTTTGGGAAAGTGGTTGCCTTATAGAGCTAGATTTTAACTGCCCACAGGCCGCCAAATTGTCATCCCCCCTAGTTTTACGAATTGTTGCCAGAATATTATTTTTCTTGAGAATTTGCTGAAATTCAATAATTTTTGCAACCGGGGCTGGGTTAAATCTAACTCCACACCAAGAGTTAAAGGGGATAAGATTGACTTTGCAGTGAACATTATATTTATTGATAATTCTAACCAACTCTAGGGCATCTTTTTCGCTATCGTTAACATTTTCTAGTAGACTATATTCAAACATAATTTTTCTTTGTGGCAAAGCTTTATTATATTCTCTACAAGCCCTCATAAGAGTGTCGATATTGTATTTCTTATTTATCGCCATAATATCGCTTCTGATGTTGTCAAAAGCAGAATGAAGAGAAACTGCAAGGTTAGTTTTTATTTCCGCTGAAGAGCGAATAATTTCTGGCACAAGACCTGCTGTCGAAACTGTTATCTTGCCAAGGCTGTAATTTAGACCTTCGCAATCGTTCATAATTTTTACCGCTTCAGAAACATTGTCATAGTTAAAAAATGGCTCACCCATGCCCATAAAAACTATATTGGTGATTATTTTTCTACCAACATCGAAGTCTTGCAACAGGTGCTTTGCTAATAATAACTGGGCAACAATCTCGCCAAATTGCAAATTTCTAACGAATAATTGGGTTCCTGTATAGCAAAACTTACAAGACAGGGTACAGCCAACTTGCGAAGAAATGCACAAAGTTCCGCGGTTATCTTCGGGAATGAAGACCATTTCTACCTCACTACCATCTTCAAAAGCCAAAAGCCATTTTCTAGTCTTGTCAACTGAAGAGACATCGCTTAAAATCAATGGCAACTCAATCTTAAAGACAGTCTTTAGCTCTGTAATTTCTGCTTTTGCTATATTAGACATAGCATCAAAACTAAAAATACCCTTTGTGTAAAGCCAATTATAAATTTGCTGCAACCTAAATTTTGGTAGAGGAGTTTGACTTAGCAACAGAGAAACATCGTTTTTCTTAAGATTAAAAATATTAACTTGTGAGGTGGGGTTATTCATTGATATTAAACATTATGCATATGTAGCAGAACTTTAAGCAGAACCGTGTCTTGTAGTTGATACCGAGAAAGACTGGGAGAGCTATTGCCAATTTTGAAACTACTCATCTTGATTGGCAGTTCGGCATTTGCAATTAGAAACTTATTATTAAACTCTTTTATTGTTGCAGTGAATTTAACGACACTACTAATACCCCTGATATTAAATAACCCCTCTATTTGCAATTTTGCTCCAGAGGTTAGTGTTTCGTTTTGGTTTAGCATTCTAACTTTTGTTGTAACAAAACTTGCCATGGGAAATTGCTTGACCTCAAGCCATTCTGCAGATTTTAATATTTGATTAGCTTCAGCAAAATTTAACTCGACCGAGTTTGTGCTAACATTTATATTCAACTTACTCAGAAAAAGGCTAGATTTATTTAGAGATAAATCACCTTCGAAGTCATTGAACTTGCCACTTACGAACGAGGAATCTCCTTGTTTAACAGAAAATTCTATTTTGCTTTTTGTTTTATCAATATGCCACTTACTAATGCTTTTTATATTATCATTATTAGATTGGCTATTGGCTTTGGAGGAGTCTGGGGATGTTTTGCTTAAATCTTCGGAAATATTGCCCTCGACCTCGATGTTAATTTTGACCTCATCAGCAACACCAGGTAAGGCAAATTTAATATCAAAGTCACTCCTTTTTATTTTGGCAGTGGCAGAGATGCCAACGGTTTTTCTTTGTATAATGGGATTTAAATCGATTTTATTAAGCCTTACATCTATTGATATTGGCTTTTCAATGTTTTTAATTGTTAATAGTCCGTAGATTTTTGCTCTATTGTCACCTTTTTTTTCAACTCTAGTGCTTTTAAATTTAATTTTAGGGAAAATTGCTACATTGAAGAAATCGGCACCACGTAAATGGTTATCGAATTTTTCTATGCCAGTGTTGATTGAATTAGTATTTATAATAACATCTACACTGCTTTTTTCTAACTCTGGATCGAAGTAGAAACCTCCTTCAACTTCGGTAAATTTACCACTAACCCTAGAAAAACCAAAATGATCGACCTGCCAAAGAATATTTACATGATTATTGTCGAATTTATAATATTCTCTAGAGGTTATTTTTGTGTTAATTTGATCTGCGATTTGAGTAAAAGCAAGTTGGCAATTAGCAATTAAAGCAATAACAAAAACAACAAGAGCTGTAGAATTTTTTATTTTTCTTAACATTACTTAATAGCATAGGTGTTAAAGTTTTTTTGAATAATTTTGCAGTTTTGACTTAATGTTTATACATTGAGACTTTAATCATCTTGTCTGGATTTGCAACTTGACCATTGCTTCCAGCTCCTTTTTTTATTTTATCGACAAATTCCATTCCACTAATAACTCTACCAAATACACTATATTGACGATCAAGAAATAGAGAATCTTGTGTTACGATAAAAAATTGACTATTTGCACTATTTGGGCTTTGGGCTCTTGCCATTGAAAGCACACCTCTGCTATGAGGATGACTAGAAAACTCTGCTACGATATCTGGCAATTTACTGCCACCCATTCCAGTTCCTGTAGGATCGCCAGTTTGAGCCATAAAGCCATCTATCACCCGATGAAAAACTATGCCATCATAAAAACCTTGATTCACAAGAGTTTTTATTCTTTCGACATGTTTAGGAGCTAGTTTTGGCAATAGCTCTATCAGAACTTTGCCATATTTTAACTCGATAATCATAACATTTTCAGAAGAAACACCCTGTGGCAATTTGCTATCTTGAGTAGCCGCAGTAGTATTTTCGTTTAAAGACATAAATAAAGCGAGAAGGATTAAAAAAGATGACACCCTAGAAAAGCTTTTAAAGAAGCTTTTGATTTCTTTTATCATATTATAAACATATCCTACAAAATAGCAGGTTAGTAAAGCACTAGAGCCTGCTAAATATTAATTACTTGCAAGTTTTTTTCTTGCTGAAACAAACCTTTGTTTTGGAGTATAGGCAATTTTTACATCGTCTATTTTATTACTTTCTATTAGTTTTTTCTTAACTTTATTACGAATAGATTTAGCAAAATCACTCAACTTAGCAAAAGGATAATTTATTAAGAACGAATCGATGTTGCCGTGCTTATTAATCGTGCGAAGAGTAGAAGTTGCAACACGGATTCTAATATTTTGTTTCATTGTATCGCTAAAGAAGGCAACTACCTTAAGATTTGGCAAGAACCTTCTTTTAGTTTTGCGATTCGAGTGGGAAACATTGTTCCCACTCATTGGTTTTACACCAAGTATTTGACAGACTTTTGACATTTTTTATTTACTAATGTCAGTTACAGCGTCATTACATTGTGTAGCCCCTTTAGTGCCGTCTCCAGTGATTGCAGCAACAATAGTTGGGGAACCAAATATTGCAGCAATGCCAAGGGTAAGGGCAATTAACAAACCCCATTGCAACTTACCTGTAAAGAAGCCTATACCAGCAGATATAATGGCAAATGCAGCAAATGTTTTACCAGCTTTACCAGTAACTACTTTGTAAACATTGCACAAGACTTTTGTTAGAGCATTCTCATTGGCATCAGCAGCAACACTAAGACTGGCATTACCCACACTAGGAAAGCTTACTAGAAGCACAAAGAGAACAAAAAGGACTTTGGTTGATTTGCAAATAGCAACCTTAAAGTTCTGCAATTTTAATTTTGATAATAATGGTTTCATTGGCTCTTTTATTTATGTTTATACAGAGATTTAGATAATTAAGTGTTTGCTACAATTATAACAAATTTTTTACGATTTGCTATAAATTTATTCAAACAACATTACAGTTATATTGGAAAAATTAAATATAACAAAACAATTAAATAAAAACAATTTTAATATGCAAGTAAAAAATATAATAAAAATAATATTGCAAATATAAGCAAGATAAATAGGATAACAACTGCATTAATGCCTTTAGCCTTATAGTAAGAAAAGGGCTGAATATGACAAAACTTTATCTTTTGAATATTTTTTATCTCGAAGCAAGTATTGTGTTATAATTTGTTTTAAAGAGAGAAGATGTGGCAATTTAGTAACAGCTCAACAACAAAATATTATGACTAATCTTATCGGCACAAGTTTTTCCAAGTATTTTTCTCCAAAAAAAAAGATTTATCCACAATATCAAAAGGGAAGATTTCGTCAATTAAAATCGAGGCTGAATATATTTTTCTTAATATTTTACGGAATATTGCCATTTTTAAGATTTGACCGCGGTGAAGAATCGCCAAATCAAGCAATATTGCTCGACTTTACTACCCGCAAAATCTACTTTTTTAAATTAGAAATATGGCCAAGTGAAATATATTTTTTAGCAATTATTTTAATTGTTGCAGCAATTACTTTGTTTTTCATTACCGCTCTTTTCGGGAGAATTTGGTGCGGATATTTGTGCTTTCAAACCGTTTGGAGCGATTTATTTATGCAGATCGCTAATTTTTTCCAAGGCGACAGAAATAGGCAAATTATTGCAGATCGACATTTTAATTTAAGAAACTTTTTAGCAAAATTAGCGACTCATTTTTGTTGGGCTTTGCTTTCATTGGCTACTGGCTTTATTTTTATTAGCTATTTCAACGATGTCTTTGACCTAATTAATTTCTCGATAAATCTTAAATTATCTCTAGCTCAAGCAGGCTGGATGCTTGGCATTGCTGTCACAACATATTTGATGGCAGGATTTGCCAGAGAGCAGGTTTGCATTTATATGTGTCCCTATGCAAAATTTCAATCGGCAATGTTCGACAAAGATACATTAATAATAGGCTACGACACGGCAAGAGGCGAGCCTCGAGCTAAAGCTAATAAAAATCACGATTTTATAGATCGTGGACATTGCATTGAATGCTGGCAATGCGTTAATGTTTGCCCTCAAGGAATAGACATTCGTAACGGCCTACAAATGGAATGTATCGCTTGCGGACTATGTATAGATGCCTGCGACAACATTATGGAAAAGATGAATCTGCCAAAAGGGTTAATTCGCTACGATAATGCCACTAATTTTAACAACATTATCAAGAATGAAGCAGAGAAATTAACCTTATTAAGCAATAAAAAGCTTAGAATATGGCGACCTAGGACATTTTATTATCTGGCAATATTGTCGATAACTTTTTTAATTGTAGTGTTTTCACTGGTAAATAAGAGTAATATTGACATAAGAATAACTAATAGGGCTCGACCAACATCTGTTCTTTTGAAAGACGGTAGCATTAGAAATGGCTATGATTTTAACCTAACAAATAAATTATACCAAGACTTTAATATAGAAATTAATGCTCCAAGTGGGTTTCTGATTGTGAACGACAGTAAAGCTAGAAACCATCCGGAAGAGGAAATAGAGCTCAAAACAACCGCATATTTTGATATCAAGAAAAACAGCAAGAATAATCTAAGATTTTTTCTTGTCGCAGATAAAAATACAGTTGAACAAATGACCAGGAAAGAGCCAAATCAAAATTCAATGAAGATTGACAATAAAGTTGCGAGGTTGACGGTTAAGATTCAATCCTCCGAGCCTCTTATTGAAAAAGAAGAGGCTTTGCCATTTTATTTCTAGCAAGAATTTAAATTTTCCTTTTGCCATAGAGATTGCCTTGCCTAAGGCATTATTGTTGTTTGAAAATAGTATTAGATTTGGCAAATGTTATTTTTTATTAGATGCTGAAATATCGTCTGGAGATCTGGTTGTTTTGTCGAAAGATCGTCGATGGTAACAATGTTCTTAACCTTATCGATAATTGCTGTAATGCTAATATTTTTAGGGTTAAAATCGATTATCAACTCTTGTTTATTGACTTTCACCTCGATTTCATTATGTAAATTAGCATTTTCCACCCCGCACAAATCGCTTTTTATCTTCTCGGCACTAGCGGAAATATTTGTGGCAGATGTAATTATGATTTGCTTGCGGTTTAAGGTTTTCATTAATTCGACCGAAGATTTTTGAATCAACAATTTTCCTTGGTTTATTATCGCAATTTCATCGCATAATTTCTCCGCCTCTTCAAGATAATGAGTTGTAAGAACAACTGTTGTTTTTTGATTTATATTTAGGCTTTTTACATAGTCCCATAATTGATTTCTTAGATCTATATCTACTCCAGCTGTTGGCTCGTCTAGAATCAGTATTTCTGGATTATGAACCAGTGCTTTAGCAACAAGCAGACGGCGACGCATTCCGCCAGACAAAGCCCGAGGTGCAGTTTTTATTTTATCTCCTAAGCCTAGAGCCTCTATTATCGACTTGGTTCTGCGATTTTTTGGAGTTATGCCATAATAACCCGCATAAAATTCTAAAGTTTCGTAAACATTAAAAAACGGGTCAATGATTAGTTCCTGAGGAACAATGCCAATTTTAAATTTAATTTCTTGCAATTGCTTATCGAGATTTAGGCCATTTATTTCGACAGATCCACTATCTTTAACAACCAGCCCAGCTATAATATTGATAATGGTAGACTTGCCTGCTCCGTTTGGGCCCAATAAGCCAAAAAAACTACCTTTCTTGATTTGCAAATTCATATTATTTAGAGCGACATGAGCATTTGCCATTTTGCGCGATTTAGCATATGACTTGCAGAGGTTGCTGATATTGATAGCGTAATCCATAAAGTTTTGTTAAAAGTGATCGGTGTCGAGATTGTTGAAGCGAGTAAATTCAGCATCAAAAAATAGCTTCGCAGTGTCAATTGGCCCGTTTCTTTGTTTAGCGATTATAACTTCGGAAACATGCCTCAAGTCTTGCATTTTCTGTTGCCACTCTGGAAATTTATGATCGTTCTCTGCTGGGCGTAATCTTTCGTGGTAATAGCTTTCGCGATAAATAAAAGCAACAACATCGGCATCTTGCTCGATAGAACCCGATTCTCTTAGATCGGAGAGTTGAGGTCTTTTATCGTCCCTCTGCTCTACCGCACGAGAAAGTTGAGAAAGAGCAACAACTGGAATATTAAATTCTTTAGCAATTGCTTTTAGTCCTTGGGTAATTTCTGAAATTTCCTGAACCCTATTTTCACTACCGCGACCACCGCTACCCTTAATTAACTGCAAATAGTCGATAACAATTAGCGATAATTGGCTTTTCCGCATTAATCTGCGGGTTCTAGTGCGAATTGCATTAATTGAAAGAGCTGGGGTGTCGTCGATAAAAAATGGTAATTGAGAAATTTCGCCACTTCTTGTAGCAATAACCTCCCATTCAATTTCGCTAATATTGCCATTACGGAACTTTGTTGCATTAATGCTTGTTTCCATCGATAATATCCTTGCTGAAAGCTGTTCAGAAGACATTTCTAGCGAGAAAAAGGCAACAGCATGAACCTTTTTAGAGTTGAGAAAATTATTATCGCCATTTTCCAGTTCTTCATTCTTCTGCAAATCTTCTTGGTGCATTATTTTACAAGCATTAACTGCAATATTAATAGCTAAAGCGGTCTTACCCATTGAGGGCCGCCCCGCCAGAATAATGAGATCGGATTTTTGCATTCCGCCTAAAATTCTATCCATATCGATTAAGCCAGTAGAAACACCGCTAATACTACTTGCCCGATTTTTTGCCAATAGTGTTTGACTGAGAGTTTTTTTTAAGCTTGTCGCAATGTTAATGAAGTCGTTTTTTTGACTGTTTTGATCGCTCAATAAAAATAGTTTTTTCTCGGCAAGCTCTATTTGCTCTTCCCCAGAACGATTAAAATCTTTGGGGTTGTAGGCTTCAATAACAATTTCTTCGCCAATATTAGATAATTGCCTTTTTAGAAAAAGATCGTAAATCACCTTCACATATTGCCGTAGATCGACTATGATTACCGCTCTACTTACAAGAAAATTCAAATAAGATACTCCGCCCTTTTCTTTAGTTGCAGGATTATGCTCAAAAAAGTTTTTTAATGTAATGCTATTGGCAGAAACTCCGGTTTTGTCGAACTGTTGCAAGATTTGCTGATATATTTGCTGATTAGCTAAATCGGAAAAATACTTTGGTTGCAATGTTTCTAGCACTTTTTCAATGCTAGATGGGTTGGAAATTATAGTTCCAAGCAAGACAAATTCTGCTTCGGTGTTAATTAGCTTTGATTGATCGAATTGGTGAACGTTAGAAACATCAAAATTTTTCTCTTCGCTACTAATTATTTGCTTATTTCGAAGCTTTGATTCTTGAGAATCGTGTTGCATAGCTATAATAATTTTATAATTTGTTTATTTTTTGACTTTAGCAACAAGGGTTTTAAGAAGTTTTTCTACACCCTCTTTTGCAATCGCACTGCCAAATTCGGCTCTTTGAGTTTCAATAAAACTAATGCCCTCGGCAATGAAATCGACTATCACCATTTCTCCTGCCTGATTTTTCTGCTTGATTCTAAATTCAACAATTGGCTTTTGACCATCTTTTAAATTAAATTCTGTCTTAACGATAAAAAATTTGTTGTTTTCGACCACTTGCAAGATTTTAAAATTATTACCACTAAATTTTTGCATTTTTGGAGCATAGGTTTGTAGTAGGAAATCGTGATAAACATTGATAAAAGTTTCTTTTTGCTTATTGTCCATTGTGCGATAATTCTTTCCCAAGATGAATCTTGCTATCCAATCTGCATCGACATTAGAATCTATAACCAAAGTAATTTGTTGCATTTTCTTCTCTTGAGAAAGTTTATTATTGCCGTTAATTTCGGCAATTCTGCTACATATTTGCTCAACTAAAATTTTTGCTGATTCTGTTTGAGTTTTGCTGGTTGTGATTTTTTTTACCTGAGACTCTTGAGCCAAGATATTTCTTGCATTGCCGAGCAAAACAGCTAAAAATAGCAATGCACAAAAACCAATAGTTAAGCAAGCTGGGATTGTATTCTTTATTTTCATTTTATTTTATAAATTAAATTAAGCTATTGTTAGCTATAGCTATTTTGAAGAGAATGACCTTCTTTGCAGATAGGCACTGCGGATGGTTGCATAGCTATCGAAAGAATTAGCCTCGATTTCTTGCAAAATACCGTCTAACTCTTCTCTTTTATCTACAATGCCAAGAGCATTAATGCCCGCTCTAGAACCACTTTCTAGAATAGCCTGATTTTTGCCAATTTCTAGCAAGTTAAGATCTAGAGGATTAAGTGTTTTTTCAACCGCCATTCCTAGAAAATCGACACCAGAACTTGGTCCCAAAATTGGCAAAACAACATAAGGCCCAACAGGAGCTCCGTAAGACCTTAAAGTTCTGCCAAAATCTTCGTTATTATAGACAATGCCTTTTGTTTTAGCAATATCAAAAATGCCCAAAATTCCAACTGTTGAATTGATTAAGAAGGATGAAGTTGTTGCAAAGCCGTTGTTAAAATTACCCTGAGCAAAGGAATTTATTGCAGAAACAGGTGCTGATAAATTATTAACAACATTCCGCAGGGAAACCCTTAACGGGCTCGGGACTTTTTGATATATTGTAACTATTGGCTTTGCTAAATAAGAATCGACAACCCGATTAAAGCCATAAGTTTTGCGGTTTAGCGACTCGAAAGGATCGTTAATTTTTGATTGAGTTGACTTGGAGGAGAAATCTAGATCTTCAGGATTATCCTCGTCGATATTATATTTTGATGCCTTAAGCTGATTTTTAGAATTCTTTATTTTGACCGAGTGTTTATTGTGTTTTTTGGCTTCGCTTTTAATGTAACCACTACTCGCCCAAGTTAAGTTGCAGTAAGAATTAGCAACAAAAAACCAAAATAATAAGACGATAACCTGCTTACACTTTAATATAATCATTTACCTTCCACCTCTGGCTCTAGATTTTTCTTTGACGAATCTATTGTGTCTAACAGCTCTTTTGCTGGAAAATTCGAATAATCTGGCGAAATGGTCAGTAGGTTTTTTAAAACATCTTTGGCTTCGCGATGTTTGTTTTTCTTTATTAGGCACAAAGCAAGGTGATATTGACTATCTAGGTGTTGAGGCCAAAACTTTTTGATAAAACGAAAACGAAATATCGCATCGCTAATGTTATTTTTTTCTATATGCCAAATGCCTTGACGGTAGTTGGTTTCCATAAGATTTGTCATTTTTCCGCGAAGACTTTTGTAGTCATTAAGACTATTAAAAAAGAAAGATTTTGACATTGCCGGTATTTCTTTAAAGAAGAAAAGTAATTCAATAAAAATATTCTTGTGTTTTTTCGACCCCAGAGGTTCTGCTTTGTTATTAATTGCAGATTCTTCAATGTCAGACTCTGGCTTTTTGTCAAGATCTTCGACTTCGGAATATTGACCCGCAACAACTTCCTTAGGTTTTTTAGCTAATACAGCTTTAATGTTGCTGATTTTATTAGAAGCTAGAAATAGAAATTTAGATAACATAATTAAGATTTTAACGGAAATTAAGTTTATAGAGATGTATAATTTTTAACTTTTAACATTAAAAATCAAGCAAAATATCAAGGTCTGCTTAAACAAAATTTAGTAAATATCGCAACAACCAACGATCAATTCCGCATTCACTTGCCAGACAAAAAACCACAATAAATAAAAATATCATTGCGATATAATTTGCTAATTCATCTACTATTCGCGGTAAAACCACTCCTTCTTTTGCAACAACATTAGCCACTTTATCGATACGGCTCTTGGTGCTAGGATGAGTTGAGAAAAGAGTAAAATAGCCACTTTTACCCAATAAAGACAGGGCAAAAGCCATTCTTTTTCCACCAAAAGCTTGTGCCGCCTGAAAGTCGCAACGATATTCGATAGAGCGAGAGAGAGACAATCCAATAAAACGATAAATATTAAACACCACTACCCGATTAAAGAAGCCAAGGAAAAAGCCAAAAATATTATGTAGGAAATTAATCATTTTAATAACAAAACCCTCTCTTAACAATAGATAAAACAACTTGCCAAAAAGATTAATTGCTAAATAACACAAGGAAACTACTACATTGGTGGCTTTTCTATTGGCAATAATTAACAATGTTGGTAAGAAATCTTTATTAACCAAATGAGACATTTCATGGGCAATAATACTGCGAATTGCATAAATAAAGTCTTTGTGATTGTCGCAATTATTAAGATAATGTTTAATCATCCCGTGAGTTAATACAATTGCCTTAGAACCAAAAGAGGCAACGGCAAAAGCATTAATCTCTTGAGAATTTTTAATATATAACCTTACCCGCGGTTGCATAAATTTACTCTTAACTTGCTCGAAAATATCCGTTAGAAAGTCGTAAGACGAAAACTTTTCGTAACGTTGACAATTTTTTAACGAAAAACGAACGGAAAAACCAAAGATAAAATCGAGTAACAAATAGATTAACATTAGCAAACTAGACATAAACACTGCAAATATTACCAGCAGACGAACCTTGTAAATAAAATCATGATTATGAATAATTTCTGGATGACTTACTATAAAAAAAGCAAGGAAGAAAAATAAAGGCGGTAGCAATAGCAAGGTAATGTTAATTACCACCATTAAATACACTAGTAAAATATTTATCAGTTTAGCAAACATTAAATTTAGTAATAGAATTTGTTAAGTTAAATAAAATAGCCCCAATTTAATAGACTAGGTGGGTTAAGCCATGTAAAATCTTCTTTTACCGCAGTAATTTAGAAAAAATATTTTCTTTAGCCGTGCCAATGCAACAAGAAAATACCATAAAATATTTCTTAGATTAACTATCTTTAAACACAGGAAATAGTATTATATTTAGCTTGTTGATGATTTTATTACTTATATTTAGCAACTATTATTTTGCAAGATTATTCTTGATTATTTTGATTTAATATTTTTTATTAAATAACTAGACTAAAGTTCAAGTTATTAATTTTAAGCCCAACAATTATGACAGATTCTGTTAAAATAAATTCTAATGAAGCCAAACCCATTGCAACAAAAACCGCAAATAACAACAAGAGTATAAGGGTTGGTAATTTTGATATCAACAATTCCTTGCCTTTTGCACTAATTGCAGGGCCTTGCCAAACAGAATCTCTTGAGCATAGCCTAATGCTAGCAAAAACAATAAATGAAATCTGCAAAGATTTAAATATAAATTACATCTATAAATCGTCTTTTGATAAGGCTAATAGGTCTTCGGTTGATAGCATCAGAGGCTTGGGGCTTAACAAAACCCTTGAAATATTTAAGAAAATTAAAGCCGAGGTTGGCTGTCCAATTCTTACCGATATTCATAATGAAGAGCATTGCAGAATAATAGCAAATCATCCAGAAGTAGATATTATACAAATTCCTGCTTTTTTGTGTCGACAAACAGACTTACTAGAGGCCGCGGCAAAAACTAACAAAATCATCAATGTTAAAAAAGGACAATTCCTTGCTCCGCAAGATGTCAATAATATAGTTAAAAAATTTAACTATTTTGGCAATGAAAAACTAATGCTAACCGAACGGGGAGTAAGTTTTGGCTATAATAATCTTGTTTCCGATTTTCGTAGCCTAGTAATTATGGCACAAACTGGATGTCCGATAGTTTTTGATGCAACTCACTCGGTGCAACAGCCCGGAGGTCTTGGGGGTGCCAGTGGCGGTCAAAGAGAATTTGTGCCAGTCCTTGCTAAAGCTGCGGTTGCGGTTGGAGTATCTGCAATATTTATGGAAGTACATCAAGATCCAGATTCTGCACCATCGGACGGCCCATGTATGTTAAAATTGCAAGACCTACAAGGTTTATTAAGCCAACTTAAAGCCATCGATTCTATTGTTAAAAATAGTAAAAATTAATAAAATGACAAATCATATTTTGGTATTAGATGACGACACTAGGCTAAGAAACCTCTTAGGAAGATTCCTTGAAGAAAATAATTTTAAAGTTTCCCTGGCTAAAGATGCCACTGAAGCTCAAGAAATAATTGTCGCAGAGCAGTTGGATTTAGCAATTATCGATGTTATGATCCCTGGGAAAAATGGCATCGAATTTACTAAAGACTTGCAAAATCATCAATCAACCAAAGAATTGCCAATAATAATTCTAACGGCAAGAGGCGGAATTGACGACAGACTAGAAGGTTTAGAAGCTGGAGCCCAAGATTATTTAGCCAAACCTTTCGAGCCGAAAGAATTGCTATTAAGAATAAATAATATTTTGAAACGAGCAAAAAGCACCGCCCTGCATCCACAAGAATCAACCGTAGAGTCAATAGCCCCAAAGACGGAAGAATCTTTTTGTCTATTTGGCAATTTTGCTTTTAACTTACACAATCATCGCCTTACTAAAAACAATCAATTCATCTATTTAACAGAGGGTGAAGCGAAGATATTAGAACTCTTATGTCTTGATATTGAGAAACCAGTATCGCGAGAGAAAATTGCCGAACAAATCTCGGAAAAGCATAGCGAAATTGACTTGCGAACAATAGATGTGCAAATAAACCGCCTTCGTCGTAAAATAGAAGATAAATCAAAACAGCCTTTTCATTTGCAAACAATTCGCAATCAGGGCTACATCTTATATCGCTAGCAAAAAATTAGAATGTTTTTTCAATTAATTAAAATAGCAAAATTAATTGCCATTCGCATGACTTTGGGCATGATTTTGGGCATGATTTTGGGCCAATATAAAATATTGCTTGCCAAGGAAATTTCTAAGGAAATTACTAAGAAAATTACCAAGGAAACTTCATATCAACAGCCTCAGCAGAAAATTTTAATTAACTTTACCAGCAACACTCAATTGGCATCAAATTTTCTGGAGATAGGCCGGGAAAACTCAAATCAAAACTCAATTTTACAATATAGCACTTTAACATTAAATTGGCATAATAATTTCTCTAAAAAAGACCAAAGTAGCCACGACACAGAATCGCCCAAGGAAAAAACTCAAGAAATAAAAAGTTTAGGTTTTGATTGGCGGATAAAGCTAGATAGCAACTTAATTGTAAAAGAATATGACAGTGCCTTATCTGTAATACAAGACCAACAAAGAGAACTGTTTTGGCAACCCAATATCGACGAAAATTTTATTACCCTAAAAGGCGAAAAACATAAAATAGAAATCGGTGGCACAAAGCCAGCATCGCAAAAAATCAGAATCGGTAGCAAGAGCATTCTTAACTACCCAGAAAGCAATAGTGGCCTCGGCATTAGTGGCAACTACCTAAAACTACTACCAATTCCTCAAAACATTAACTCTATTGGCTTTATTATTGCTCCAGAATTGCCAAGCAGTCATAATGCCAGCGGGGTAAATAATATAGAAAACAACACCAATAAAACCATATATTCTCGGGGTTTTAACGGGACAGAAGACAGCGATAAAATTAACTACTACTACCAATTTAACGACTCCATTAATTTGGCAACGAGCTATAGCAATAATAGCAAACAGCACTATTTTACTACTTCGGTGCTCAACAGCCCTAATCGATATATCACAAATCTAGCAACTGTGGCATTAAGCCATCAGGGACAAATTAACAATTTTGACTACGGCCTGTCGGCTTCAGCAGAAAGAGGAGACATAAAACACCGCCAATTCCTAGACCTAGAATATGAGGCCAATAACCTTCGGGCCAATAAGCTTAGAGCTTTAGATCTTGGCTTTGCCATTCATTATTTTGGCATTGGCCTTGCGGGCAACTTTGGCTATTGGGGAAGATCTATTCCCAATAAAACTAGCCACAATATTTGCAACAGATACGAAAAAGACCATTGTGGCAACCAAATCTTTCAACCAACATATGTTGCTCTGGCAACAAGCTACAATATTGGCCCAGCAATGATAAGTTTTTCTCGATTTACTAGCAACCTGCAAAATAATCTTTATTTGGCAAATGCCCTAAGCCTAAGCTATAAAACAAGAAGAACGGAAGATGATATTTTGTCGACAAATATTGTTTCGACAATTAATAATGCAACGAGAATTAAAAATATTAACCTAGAATTAATTCAGTATAAATTTACAGAAGTGGCAACAATCAAACAAGCAACAGCAAGAAACTTCGGCACATTGTTTTTGATTGGCTTTACTAGTAGCTTATAATTTTCGTCAAATTGTGGCTATATAACATTCCTACAAAGTTTCGTTATTTTAGTGCAATTATTTTAGAAATACATAACTCACAACCTTCCTTTTAATAGCTCCATTAAAGAATCGTCAACAACTGGATTACCTCCAAACCAACTCCTAAAACCAACCAAAGCCTGATTTGCCAGCATATTAAGCCCGCCAACTACTTTATTTCCTCTTGCACCAGCCCTCTTTAATAGCAATGTTTCTAGCGGATTATATACAATATCGCTAACTATTGCTTCCTGAGGCAGTAAACTTAAATCGAGATCTAACGGCTTATAGCCTGTCATTCCTAGCGGGGTTGCATTAATTAGCAAATCAACATTTGGCAATTTATCTTGATATCTATCGAGAGAATCGGCATCGATTTTTACTCCAAAATTTCTTGCAGTATCAATAAGACTATCTAGCAAATTCAGGGCACGACCAACATTATGATTCAAGACCACAACATTGCAACCTTCTTTAATTAGGCTGTAAGCAATAGAACGAGAAGCACCTCCGGCACCAATTAATAAGGCATTTTTACCTTTTAGGCTAATTAGAGGAATTTCCTGCTTTAAGCCACAAATAAACCCCCAGCCATCGGAATTGTCGCCAAATAGCTTGCCGTCCTTAATTACCACAGTATTAACGGCAGAGGTAATTCTTGCTATCTCACTACAATCTTGGCAAAGCGAAAAGACTTTTTCTTTGTAAGGAATGGTAACATTAAAACCCGCATAACCTTCAGCAATAAAACGATCTATTGTTAATTTTAGATTATTTGGCTCTACCGCTATTGCAGAATAACCGCCATCTATATTTTGCTGTTTTAAGAAGTAGTTATGTATTACAGGGGAAAGAGAGTGGCTAATTGGCATCCCAATTACGACCGCGATTCTTTTTTCTGAGGCAGGAAATTTGTTTTCTAAAACTACTTGCTTGTTTTTATTTATTTGATTATTTTGTTGCATATCTTTTTAAATTAACATTTTTTAAGTTTTAATAAATCATAATTTATATTTCAAAATTTTAATGTCTACCAACAATTTTATTGTCGACCCCGCAATTGCTGGCGATAGCATCTATATCGACAAACTAATCTTATCGCAATTAAGGCTTAGTAAAAATGCTAGCTACCCGTGGTTTATTCTAGTTCCAACCGTAAATTGGGCATCCGAAGCCTTGGAGGGCGAAAACCTAGGAATAATTGAAGAAATTAGCGAACTAAGTCAGCATCAGCAAAATCAATTACAGAAAGAAATATATTTTATATCGCAATTCTTGCTTAGTTATTTCAGACCAGACAAACTAAATATTGCCAATCTTGGCAATATCGTGCCACAGCTCCATATTCACTTAATCGCCAGATTTAAAAACGACCCCTCTTTTCCAAAACCTATCTGGGGGGACTGTCAAGTAACAAAATACGAAGATGTTGCAGAAAATAAACTTATTAAAGCATTGCAAGAATTTATTAGTAATTATAGCTGGTTTATTAATGTGGCAGAGCAACAAAACAGCTCAGATTTAGCAAAAGACAATATTGAAACAATAAAAAAGCAACTTCGCTACCGCTCAAATTATCGCGGATGCAAAGAAACAGACTTTCTAATTGGTTGCTTTGCCGACAAATTTCTCAAATCGTCAAGCGAATATGAAGACCTAAATTTTGCTATATTTCTTAATGAATCAGATAATGAAATATACGACTGGGTTATCGAAAAAAATCAACCGCCAAAAAATTACAAAAAAATTATCAATCTAATTAAAAAACACCATCAAGAAAATCAGATATTGCTGTAGAGTTATTTATTGAGAGCTTTTTATAATATTTTTCTAAAAAACTCTTGAAACTTAGAAAATTAGTTTCTATAAATTAACATTAAAAAGCTAATTCGGGGTTAATAATAGATATTAACCTATCTTTGCCGTGTTTTAAATTATAAAATAATCAACTATGAAACAACTAAAAAATAAAAAAACAATTGTTATCTTAATCTCTGCTTGCCTAGTAATTATTGGTGTTATAGGTGCTATTTTGCTTTTAAAAACCAGCAAGCCAGAATCAAAAGACAGCATAAAAACTGAACTCGAAGCAGTTTCAAGCGGAATAGACGGCGATAAAGAAGTTGAAAATGTTAAAGATGTAGAAAAAGTCATAGAAAAATGGGTCGAAAAAAACCCAAAATTCATAGTAGAAAACATCATTCAAATGCAAAAAAAGGAGATGGAGCAACAGCAAAAGAACAGCCAAGTTAAGCTTAGCGAAAGAAAAAAAGAAATATTTAAAGACAAGAACTCTCCTGTATTTGGCGACGGAAATGTAACCGTTGTAGAATTCTTTGATTATTCTTGCGGATATTGTAAAAAGGCTCATGAAGTTGTAGAGCAGCTCATAGGTCAAGACAAAAAAATCAAAATCATATTCAAAGAATTTCCTATTCTTAGCAAAGATTCAGAAGAACTGTCTAAAATTGCTTTAGCAGTTAATGCTATGGACAGCAAATCATATAAAAAGGTTCATGACAAATTTATGACTTCCCAAGTTCGTAATAAAGAAGAAGCAATTAGTGCCGCAGTTTCAGTAGGTGTAAATGAAGATAAATTAAAAAAATACCTCGACAGCAACGATAAAGAATTAACAAAAATAATAGAGGAAAACCGTAAACTAGCCTCAGAACTAGGAATTGGCGGAACTCCAGCATTTGTAATTGGCGACGAGCTCATTCCTGGCTACCTCGACATCGAAGCACTAAAAGAAAAAGTAAAACAAAACCGTAAATAAAATACTCAAAAACAGGCTTAGGTCAATCAAAATAAAAGACCTAAGCCATAAAGAGACCTAATTCTTAGCAATAATCATTGTATCACACCAAATAAAATCTAATCTAACTACATTGACCAAAGAAGAACCCTCCCTCCAACAGCAAAAGCTAATAGAAATAATAAAAGGCAACAGAAATGCCCTAGTTACTGGCGGGGCAGGAACTGGTAAATCTTGGCTACTAAGGCACCTCAAAGAACAACAAAACAATAGTGGCACCATCTACGGAAAAACTCTTGATGTTGTTGCAAGCACTGGAATAGCCGCAATTAACATTGGCGGTTCCACTGTTCATTCTTGGGCTGGAATTGGTATTGGAGACATGCCAATCGAAACAATCCTCGATAATCTTGATAGTTTTCGCGGCTCTAAAGCTAGAAAAAGAATATTATCTGCTCAGATACTGGCAATAGACGAAATATCAATGATTTCTTCTTATTTGCTCGATCTGCTCGACAAAGTTTTTCGAGCAATCAGAAGAAATGACGAGCCAATGGGCGGAATCAAAGTTATTCTTTTTGGAGACTTTCTGCAACTCCCCCCTGTAAGCAAATACAATGCCTCGGAAGATCAAGATTCAAGTAAGTCAGACTTCTGCTTCAAGTCCGAAGTATGGGCAAAGCTTAATTTAGCAACAATCATTCTTCAGGAAACCTTTCGTCAAAAAGATCAAGAATTTGTTAAGCTATTAAATAACCTAAGATTAAACCGCCTAGAATCTGCAGATAAAGCAATATTAGAATCTAGAATCATAAGGAGAGAAGAGTTAAAAAACCTATCAACAACGATATTAACAACACATAATCAAAAGGCAGAATTAATAAACCAGCAACAATTAGAGAAAATCAAAAATCCATCGATGGTTTTTGAAGCTAAATACGAGGGCAAGCCAGACAAAATAACCTTTCTGCAGAAAAATTGCCTAGCAAAAGAGTTGCTAAATCTAAAAATTGGCACCCAAGTAATGATGATCAAAAACACCTATCAAAAAGAGGGCATAATTAATGGCTCAACAGGAGTTGTTACTGGTTTTTCAATTAAAAAGAATTATCCAATTGTTAAATTTGGCAATGATAAGCTTTTAACAATTATTCCAGAAGATTGGGTAGTAGAAACTCCAGATCCGCAGAAAAAAACAGTTGTCACCGAAGCAAAAATGACCCAAATACCGCTTATTTTAGCTTGGGCAATAACAATTCACAAATCCCAAGGTCTTACTATCGACAGAATTTACTGCAACCTAGAAGATTCCTTTGCTGCCGGACAAATATATGTAGCACTTTCCAGGTGCAAATCTTTAGACGATCTACACATCGAAAACATTAATTTTAATAAGATTAATGTTAATCAAGAGGTTGTAAACTTCTACGACTCGCTAACATCATCCTAATCTCCACAAATTATTTACCAATAATCTAATTGCCTCGCTCCCTAAGAGCCATAACAATATTAAGAGGACAAACACCCCAGCTATCTAAATCGTTTCAGGCTTGTAAATTAAGGGCTTTAACGATTGCCAACTTCTACCACTTTCTGCGGGCAAAACAGACTGCTTTAACCAGAAACTTTTTCGGACACACCCCCTCTTTTCATTTTCCCATAAGCAAAAGCGAAGTTAAGGACCTAGCTTCTGCCGTCACCTCCGCACGAAGTTGCAGGATCCAGAGCAATAAAATCAACACTAAGCGGAACTTCGCTAAAATGTATCATTAATCCATGGATCCTCGCGACTTCGCGCAAGGATGACAGGGGAGCTGTCGTCTGGACTGCTTATTCTAGGAACCAAGGTCGTGTTATTTCCTATTACATCGGCGAAGGAGTAAGAGCCGCAACTAATTTATATCTCCAAGTAAAAAACATTGTTCCCAATATCGTTAAAATCTGCACCGATGCCAATAGTTGCTACGATATTGCATTTAAAAGATTTGGTGTGAAAGATTTGGTGTGGCATAGCCTCATCATCACCAAAAGAGAGACTCACTTGATAGAATCGTCAAATAGTAGCATCAGAGATAATATTGCCAGATTCAATCGCAAAACCAAAAGATTTTCCAAAACATTAGAGATGCTAGACACTACCCTAAAACTCTTTTTTAACAGAAATTTACTATGGCAACACTAAAATAACAGTGCCTTCCCGGGAGGGGGAGGGTTGTTAGATCTTGCTATTTCATTGGCTTCGTCTGCTAGACGAGACAAGGGGTTGAAACCCCTTGCTGCCGACAGAAAATGGTTGTTTATTGCGGTAAAATGCCCCCGTCTTAACCTTCGCACAAGCAAAGCGAAGTCGCAGGATCTATTGATTTTATTGCTCTGGACCCTGCGACTTCGCGCAGGGTGACAAGGGAGATCTCGCAGGGTGACGGTGAGGGGATGGATCTTCGCAACTTGTGCGGAGGTGACAAGGGATATCGTGCGGAGGTGACAAGGGAGGTCGTGTAGGATGACGGGTTTTTCCAACCCTCCCCTTCCCGGGATGGTCGCAGAGCCAACTTGTTAGCGATGCGGGGCGGGGTAAGTAATATTTTCAACAAAATTATGGCTAAAGTAGGGCTAAAGTTGTGATGAGCTTTCCGACCCCTCCCAAATTTGCTAGCTTGCTAGCAAATTTACCCTCCCCTTAATAATCTCTGGGGGAGGGTTATTAGATCTTGCTATTTCATTGGCTTCGTCTGCTAGACGAGACAAGGGGTTGAAACCCCTTGCTGCCGAATGAAAGTTGGCAATGAATGGGGCTTTATTGCGGTAAAATGCCCCCGTCTTAACCTTCGCACTCCCTCCTTCGTCACCTCCGCACGAAGCGAAGCGAAGTCGCAGGATCTATTGATTTTATTGCTCTGGACCCTGCAACTTCGTGCAGGGTGACGACGGAAGGTAGACCCTGCGACTTCGCGCAGGGTGACAAGGGAGATCTCGCAGGGTGACGGTGAGGGGATGGATCTTCGCAACTTGTGCGGAGGTGACAAGGGAGGTCGTGTAGGATGACGGGTTTTTCCAACCCTCCCCTTCCCAGGAGGTCGCAGAGCCAACTTGTTAGCGATGCGGGGCGGGGTAAGTAATATTTTCAACAAAATTATGGCTAAAGTTGTGATGAGTTTTTTGACCCATCCTTCGAAATTGCTAGCAATTTCGACCCTCCCCGAAAATAAAATTTTGGGGGAGGGTTGCTAGATTTCGCTATTTAATTGACTCCGTAGCTCTCTTTCTATCGGCAACAAGGGGTTTTAACCCCTTGTCTCGTCACGATGACGGACGGAAAGAGATCGACTGCGATGGTTATTAGTAGCAGAATCAGCCCACCCTCGCATTTACCACAAGGGGCTAGACCCCTTGTTGCCGATAATTTTCCACATCGTCATCCTGCGCGAAGTTGCGAAGATCCAGAGCAATAAAATCAACAGATCCTGCAACTTCGTGCAGGATGACGACGGAGGGAGCCATGGATCCTGCACGGAGTTGCAGGATCTACCTTCTGCCGTCATCCTTTCGCGAAGCTCGCAGGATCTACCTTCTGCCGTCATCCTTTCGCGAAGCTCGCAGGATCTACCTTCTGCCGTCATCCTGCGCGAAGTCGCAGGATCCAGAGAAAGTAGATACATTTTAGCGAAGTGCTGTTTAATATTGATTTTGTTGCTCTGGATCCTGCAACTTCGCTTTCGCTTCGTGCAGGATGACAAGGTGGATCCTGCAACTTCGTGCAGGATGACGACGGGAGGACTATGGATCCTGCAACTTTGCTTTCGCTTCGTGCAGGATGACGACGGGAGGACTACGGATCCTGCAACTTGTGCGGAGGTGACGACTGAGGGAGGGCGGAGGTGACGACGGAG
>CAMAYG010000024.1 GCA_945862535.1 Rickettsia typhi
TGGCAGAAAATATACTTATTCGCTTATGGAGAGGTAGTGGAATTGACGGCATATCATCAATTGCTGAAATTTTTTATCAAGAGCAGGTGGCGATTTTACGACCTTTATTATCAATATCTAAAGTTGATTTACAGGAATACTTAATAAGTAATAATATTTCATGGTATGAAGATGAAAGTAATCAAGAAGATATTTTTTTAAGAAATAAAATAAGAAAATTTATTAATAGTTTTGAAGATAGAGAGTTAATTAAAAAAAGATTAAAAAAAGCAGGAGACGAAGCTTTTGGAATTAGAAATTTTTGCGACGACTTATTGTTGAAAGAGGCAAGTAAGTTTGTTTATTTTAATTCTAGAGGATACTTCATCATTGAAAAACAATGGTTGGCGAATCTTCATTTTCATTTGGCAATTAAACTGCTTTCCTTAATCATAATGGAGCTAGGGAAAAAGCTCTATAAGCCTCGTTTTTCTTCTATTGAAAATATTTATAAAATAATTTTAACAAATGATTTTAAGCCAATTAATATAGGTCATTCTATCTTCAAAAGACTGCCTAAATCTATGTTAAAATTCAATAAAAATAATTTTATTAATCCGATTGTCATTTATTGCGATAATTTGACATTAAAAGATGAAAATATCAATTTAGAAATAAAACTAAAAACAATTTTGTGTAAAATTTTTAATTAAATTATGAAAATTCAAGCCAATCAAGTTGAAGCTTATATCAAGAATATCGCTAATCAAAAACTAGCTGGATGCCTGTTGTTTGGCAATGATCAGCCTTCAGTGAATCGTCATTTTTTAAGTGTTGCTAATAAAATTTCTCCAAATTTAAATGACGATTTTTTGGTAGCAGATCTAACGAGTCAAAGAATTAAAGAGGAGGACGGGCAAATTATTTTTGATGAATTCTTCTCTCTTGCAATGCTTGGCGGTAGAAAGTTGATCTTAATTCGAGATATTGAAAAATCATCCTCCAAGCCAATAGAGAGCCTAGCGAAGGACGAAAATTTATTAGATAAAAGTGATAATTTTTTATTAATAAATGGAGGCAACCTTGATAAATCAAGTTCTTTATTAAGGGCAATTGAGGATAGTAAAAGCTTTGTAGCTATTCCTTGTTATCAAGAATCTGATTATTTAATTAAAAAGCACATTAATCAATCCCTAAAAAACAAGGGAATTAATTGCGACAATCAAGTTGTTGAATATATTTTTAATGCAACCTCTAAAAACCTTGAAATTATTACCACTGAAGTTGATAAAATCGATTGCTACCTAGAAAAAGACCGCCACTTAACCTTAGAAAATGTTAAAAAAATTATAGATTATGATTTTTCTTTTTCGTTAATTGATTTTGCAACAAATTTTGTTAATAGAAGGTTGGAGCTAACAATTTCAAGGCTTGAGAATTTGTTAAAAAACGAATATCAATCAATGGAAATAATTAGATTTTTATCTGGTTATTTGCAAAAATTATATCTAGCAAAAAGCGATAACATTTACAGAAATCAGTCTCCAGAGGTGTTAGTAAAAAAATACAATATATTCTTTAAAGAGGCCGATATTTTTGTTAATGATTTAAAATCAACATCTTTTGAGTTTTTAATAGATAAAATGCAAAAAATAAATCAATTAGAGTTTAATTTTAAGAATTTAATTAATTCTTCTTCATCGAGGGAAGCCTTGTTAATTAGTAGCTCGATACTACATATTTTAATTTAAAAATTTTTTTTTTAAAAAATGAAATTACTTGTTGACAATAAAAAAAGTAATGTGTAAATTATCCAGCCTTAGCCGATAACAAATTTGTTGTTAATTGAAAAATTTTAAAAAAGTCTTTTCTTCAACAAAAATTATCTGTGATGTTTTAAATCGTTAATAATTGTATTTGATTTATCTAATTTTAACTTTCATAAGTTAAATTTATAGATAAAAGCTTTAGTGTATTTGTGACAAAAGTAAAGACGATAGACCAAGTAATTGGCTATCTCTTTTGTTCAATTTTTGATTCAAAAGAGCTAGTATAGCAAATTCTCAATTTGAGAGTTTGATCCTGGCTCAGAACGAACGCTGGCGGTATGCTTAACACATGCAAGTCGAACGAATTTAGGGGGCAACCTCTAAGTTAGTGGCAAACGGGTGAGTAATGCAGAGGAATCTACCTAGCAGTACGGAATAACTTTGGGAAACCAATGCTAATACCGTATATTACCGATTCGTCGGGAAAGTTTTTCGCTGTTAGATGAGCCTCTGTCGGATTAGCTAGTTGGTAGGGTAATGGCCTACCAAGGCGATGATCCGTAGCTGGTCTGAGAGGATGATCAGCCACACTGGAACTGAGACACGGTCCAGACTCCTACGGGAGGCAGCAGTGGGGAATATTGGACAATGGGCGAAAGCCTGATCCAGCAATACCGCGTGAGTGATGAAGGTCTTAGGATTGTAAAGCTCTTTTAGTGGGGAAGATAATGACGGTACCCACAGAAAAAGCACCGGCTAACTTCGTGCCAGCAGCCGCGGTAATACGAAGGGTGCTAGCGTTGTTCGGAATCACTGGGCGTAAAGCGTACGTAGGCGGCTTTGTAAGTCGATTGTGAAATCCCCAGGCTTAACTTGGGAACTGCAATCGAAACTGCTTGGCTTGAATATGGTCGAGGGTAGTAGAATTCCTAGTGTAGGGGTGAAATCCGTAGATATTAGGAGGAATACCGGTGGCGAAAGCGACTACCTAGGCCATTATTGACGCTGAGGTACGAAAGCGTGGGGAGCAAACAGGATTAGATACCCTGGTAGTCCACGCAGTAAACGATGAGTGCTAGTTGTCGCAATTTAGTTGCGGTGGCGAAGCTAACGCGTTAAGCACTCCGCCTGGGGAGTACGGTCGCAAGACTAAAACTCAAAGGAATTGACGGGGACCCGCACAAGCAGTGGAGCATGTGGTTTAATTCGATGATACGCGAAAAACCTTACCAACCCTTGAATCTCGATAGCAGGCTAAGAAATTAGCTCTCGGTTCGGCCGGATCGAAGACAGGTGCTGCATGGCTGTCGTCAGCTCGTGTCGTGAGATGTTAGGTTAAGTCCTTAAACGAGCGCAACCCTCATCCTTATTTGCCATCGGGTTATGCCGGGAACTATAAGGAAACTGCCAGCGACAAGCTGGAGGAAGGTGGGGACGATGTCAAGTCATCATGGCCCTTATGGGTTGGGCTACACACATGCTACAATGGTGGTTACAACAAGATGCAATGGAGCAATCCGGAGCAAATCTCTAAAAGCCATCTCAGTTCAGATTGAGGGCTGCAACTCGCCCTCATGAAGTTGGAATTGCTAGTAATCGCGGATCAGCACGCCGCGGTGAATACGTTCTCGGGTCTTGTACACACTGCCCGTCAAGCCATGGAAGCTGTTTCTACCTTAATAGAGTGAGCTAACCGCAAGGAGGTAGCTCTACACGGTAGGAGGGGTGACTGGGGTTAAGTCGTAACAAGGTAGCCGTAGGGGAACCTGCGGCTGGATTACCTCCTTAAAAAATTAGAATAGCTTAATCGCTATTCTTAAATACGTAAGAATAGCTTAACCGCTAATTCTTACAGACTTAACTATCATCTTTACATTTCTCATAAAAGAAAACACAAAATTTAACAAAACACGAAAAAGTAAAATTCCTCATTTTACCAACAAGATAACTCAAGCAACAACTACAGTAAATAAGCCTAGAACAGGCCTATTAATAAAGCTAGAAATGCAGAATTTTTATAAAATAGCAAATAATTTCAATGATTTTACTAAAATATTATTAGGCAGTTTTTAATTTTTAAATTATCCTAATTTTATCTTTGTAAGAACTTCGTCTTGTTGATTTTATTTCTGCGGATGTTGCAACTTCATAGCATTACAAAACTCAAACCGTCTGGTAAAAAAGCATTGACAAATTTTAATCGCCGTTAATAATAACTAGCCTATCTGCATCGGCTACAAGGTAATAGTTAATTAACTTTATTAGTTGCCGGTAATTGCAATCATAACTAACTGTAAATTTCTAATAAAATGCCTCATGTCGTCTTAGAGCATTCTCTAAACTGTCTAAAGCTAGACTCCGATATCGATTTTCGTGCAATATTTTCTTCTTTAGCAGAAGTTTTTATTGATCTTGCTGAAGTTGGTAATTTCGACATTTCTCAATGTAAATTCCGCGAAATCAAAGCAGATAGCTTTGCTATTGCCAAAGGACTAGGATCGGAATATTGCTTTTGTCATATCGAAGTAAGAATTGTTGCTGGCAGAAGTGTCGAGGTTAGAAAAGCCTTAGCCGAAGGGCTTTTTAAAGTACTGAAAAATGCTTTGAATTATGCGGTGCCCCAACATATCAAGCTAGATCTAAGTGTCAATATTGCCGAAATGACCAAGGAAACCTATATCAAGGGTCTTTTATTTGATGGTAAATAGCAATAATAAACTTAAACACAAAAATTCTAAAGAAACTTCTCGTAAATCGTTCTTTGCTCATCTAAAAATTTTTGGTAATATTTTTTATTTTACTAGAAAAATAATTAGCTTGAACTTTTTTTTACCGAGGAAAATTATAATCTTTTCCTTTGTGGCCTTTGTTTTCCTTATTTGTTATTTTGCTTTTAATCGGTTTATTTCTTGGCAACAAAAAAATCTTGCTCTTACAAGGGTTGGTTTTCAAAGGGTTGACAGCTATATTCCCTTTAGTCAAGAATCTTATTTGCAATATGAAAAAGTTTTTAAGGTTGCTTTGCCTCGTGGTAATAAAGGCAAAGTGATAATCACCAAAATTGTTGCTCGCAACAATCAAATAGATGCTTTTCGCCATGCATATGTTAGTGGGGTTTTTGCAATGAAATATGGCAATACGGTTGCTAAAATTTTAGGCAACTTCAAAGAAATGTATGATGATATATTTTACAATCAATCAAAACAAGAAAAGGCAATGGATTATTGGAATAATGCGATAGGTCGTCGCTACGGCATTATGGTTAAGAGCCGTGGAAATTTAGCAAAAATACTAAAAGAATCGATAACAAAAAGAGAGCTAGTGGTCGAAATAGACGATTATCGTTGCTACATTGTTAATCAACATTAACTTTGATTAATATGACAAGTTCTAATTTTGAATCGATTAAAATTACCGAAACATGGGCGGGGGTAAGAATCGACCGCTTATTAAAAAAAATTTACAATTTTGATTTTGCTAAAATCCAGAAGATTCTTCGCGAAAAGAAAATATTGGTAAATAAAGCCAAAACAACGGGTAATTATCGCATGCAAATCGATGATGAAATTACTTTTGATGCCTATTTTACTAATAATACACCAAATATTTTCGACAGCAAAAACACGGCACAACAATTTGATGCAGATCAAACTCAAAAAGACAAAAAGCTAGCAACCTTATATCAAGAATTTTTGCAATCGATTATTTATCAAGACGATGAAATTATTGCAATAGACAAGAAGCAAGGTTTTTCGGTGCAGGGGGGCACTAATGTTAAATATTCAGTTGACGATATTTTAAGATATCGCAACAAATTGGCTCATAATATTTCTGTTGATGCAGATAGGCAAAAATCTATTGATTTGCATTTGGAAAATCTTGCCGATCGTTGGCAGTTGGTTCACCGCCTCGATAAAGAAACAAGCGGTATTTTGCTAATTGCGAAAAACCGCCGTGGTGCAGAGAAATTAAGCGATGGCTTTCGCAATAAAACCATTACAAAAACCTATTTAGCCGTTGTTTCTGGCGAGGTAAAAAAACATTTTTTCGAGGTTAATTTACCACTAAGAAAGACCATGGTTAACAATCAAGAAAAGATGTTAATCGATAGAGATGGTGGCAAAGAAGCGATTAGTAAAATTTTTTTAATATGCAGTAAGGATAATATTAGTCTGATGGCACTGCAACCAATAACCGGAAGGACTCATCAATTACGAGTGCATTGTTTAGCGATTGGGCACCCAATTTTAAACGATAAGAAATATAATTTTGATAAAGATAGCAAGGTTATCGACAACAAAGCCATTTCTGCAAAAATGTGCCTAAATGCTTATGCAATCATGATTAAGGGTTATAAAGATCGGGAAGATTTGCAAATCATCAACCCTAATTTACCAGAATTCGCCAATTTATTTTTGCCAAAAGCCCAATTGCAAGAGCAATTAAGAAATATTATCGACAGCAAAGTTGAAGAATAATTTAGCGAAGTTTTATCTGATATTGATTTCATTGCTATGGATCTTTGCAACTTTTGCGAAGGTGATGATGGAGAGAGTTTGCAAGAAAAAGCAGGCCTTTTTCTGTCGCCGCAGAACCGCCCCACACCGTCATCCTGCACGCCACACCGTCATCCTGCACGGAGTTGCAGGATCCATTGATTTATAATACATTTTAGCGGAGCGATACATTTATTGATTTCATTGCCCTAGATCCTGCAACTCCGTGCAGGATGACAAAGAGGGTGGATCTGTAGTTGATTACGATACTCCGCCCGCCGTTATCTTTGCGAGAAGCTTGCAGGATATGCAGATGGCAATCATTTACTGGTTCATTTGAGATAATATTTTTAAAGCCGTCGCCTTTTTATCGCTAGATTGCAATATTGGTCGGCCAATTACTAAGTAAGAACTGCCGTTGATTATTGCTTGCTTTGGGGTGGCGATTCTTTTTTGATCGTCAATTTGATTATTTTTATTGCTTGATTCCAGATCTGTGATGTTTTCTAGCCTAATTCCCGGAGTTACAATAAGAAAATCTGTGCCAATATTTTGCCGTAAATAAGCGGTTTCTTGTGGCGAGGCAACTACTCCAGCAAGACCGCATTCGATAGCAAGCTTTGCTTTTTTTAGCACTAGTTCTTCGAGGTTAAGTTTTGGATCGAAGCCCATTTTTGCTAAATCGTAGCTAATAAGATTGGTAAGGACGGTTACCCCAATAATTTTAACATTTCCAGCATTTTCTACAGCTCTTTTCATCATCGATTGATTGGCGATGTGAATTGTTAGTAGCTCTATGGGCATTTTACTGATATTGGCAACTGCTTTAGCAACGGTATTGTCGATGTCGTAAAGCTTTAAATCGGCAAAGATTTTCTTGTTGTTTTTCGCCAAAAAGTCAATGGCGGTAAAATATTCGCCACTTGCCATTAGCTCTAAGCCAATCTTATAAAATTCTACCGTTTCTCCAAGTTCGTAAATAATCTGCTTTAATTCGGCTAAATTGCTACAATCTAGAGATAGAATTAATTTATTCTTGTTGCTATTTTCTTTCATTGTAAATTATAAATTTCCTCCAGAGACGATTGCCAGAAGTGGTTGTGAGCTTTCTTGAGATTTGCCAGATCTGATATATTGAAATAATCCGGCAACAGAAAGGGCGGAGGTTGGTTCGATTTTGCAATTTAGCAGATCTTGCAGTAGCTTTTGCCAATCAACAATTTCTTGTTCGGTTATTTCGATAATATCTGCTATTTGTTTTAAGTAAAAAAAACATCTTTCGCTAATTGCAAGAGTTCTTGCTCCGTCTGCAATTGTGTTTGGACTGTCGCTAAAATGAAATATTTTGCCTTCGGTGATTGATCTTTTGGCATCATTGGCATTTAAAGGTTCGCAACCAAAGGTTTTTGTGGTTTTGCTAAAAAACTTATTAGCTAAAAATGCCCCCGAAAGCAGACCGCCACCACCGCAAGGAACAAATATCGCTTCTATTGGTTGAGGATTGCAAAGTTCCTTAGCCTGATTAATTGCTTCTAGTGTTGCTGTTGATTGTCCTAAGACGATGTCTTCGTTGTCGGAAGGGTGTAAAAAAAGGTAGCCATCGTTAATTTTTTGATAGGCAAGGTAATTAGCTTCTGCTCTGGTATTGCAAATTACAACATTGGCACCAAGTTTTTTTGTAGCATCGATTTTAAATTGAGGCACTAGTTTTGCCATATAAATTAAGGCTTCGATGCCAAATTTGTTGCAAGCGAAAGCAAGAGCTTGAGCATGGTTGCCCGAGCTTTGAGCGACTATTTTCTTAGGAAATGCCCCAGTTTTTTCTTGATAATGCAAGATGGCATTAAAAACTCCGCGAGCCTTAAAGGAGCCGGTGATTTGCAGGTTGTCCATCTTGAGCAATATTCGGCGATTAGCCATCTGATTCAGGTGCTGATTCTCGATTAATGGGGTCTTTATTATGTGTTTTGCGATACGATTCTGAGTATTTAGTAGATCTTGCAAAGATATATTGGTAAAGTTTTGATTTTCGATACTCATTATCGAGGTAATAAAAATATTGGCATTGTGAATGTAGCAAAGTGCAATAATTCCTATCTGTAAATATAGGAAATCTTATAATTGTGAATCGTGTCGTTATTTAACAGCTAAATTAATAAAATAATATTTTTTTATTTGCAATCTTATAATAGACAATTTTAATTAACTTCTTTTAAAATGCTCTTTTTACAGGAGTAAAACATTCATTTTAAGGTTCTTGGTGAAGCCAGATAATTTAAAAATGATAATAATATCGACAATGTCAGCAAAAAAAGTTAAAAAAAAATCTCATATAAAAACAGGTTTTTCGGGAAAGTTAGGCCGTTCAGGCATTGCCCCTGCTGGAAGAGTAATTTCGGGAAAAACCTCTTCGGGGAAAACTTCTTTTGGAAAGCCATCTTCGGCAAATGCTAATTCAAGCAGGTCTGTTGCGGTTAAAGCGAATTTTGGCGGGTCTGACTCTGGTAAATCGCCGTCAAAAATGCAAACAAAAATGCAAAACAGCAATTTGCACAAACCGTTGAAAAGTTCAGATTGGCAACAAGGCAATAAAATCCAGAAACCTCTTGACGACAAGCTTTTTATTTATGGCATTAATCCGGTTATTAATGCAATTAACAACCCCAATCGCAACATTCATCAGATTTTCATCTCTAAAAGTATCAATCAACAAAATTTGCAAAATATTTTAACAGCTGTATCGCCAAGAATCTTAGCTAATAGCGATTTGATTCAAAGGGTTGAGGAAGAAAAAATTTTAGAGATGATTCATCGTAAAAGTTTTTATAAAGCAAAAAGTGGCAATAATAGCGGTTCTAACGTGGTGCATCAAGGGATTTTGGCAATTTGTGATTATCAGGTCTTCTCTAATCAGTTCGATCTTTTATCTAAGCTCCATTCTCTTAAGCTAGATGAGGAATCTTTGCAGAAAAACCCTTTACCAACCTTGTTGATGCTCGATCAAATCACCGATCCGCAAAATTTTGGGGCGATTATTCGCTCGGCGGTTGCTTTTGGGGTTTGTGATATCATTATCCCAGAACATAATGCGGTTAAAGAAACCGCTTCGGTTATTAAGGCCAGTGCGGGTAATATTGAATTTGCAAAAATATATATCATTAATAACTTTAGCGAATTGATAAAAAAATTAAAAGACTTAGGTTATTGGGTTGTTGGTCTTGAAGGCACGGCAAGTGACGGAATTGAAAAAATATCTAATTATCGCCCGCTTGTAATAATTGCAGGGTCCGAGGGCTCTGGCATAAGGCAATTGGTGAAAAAAAGTTGCGATCTGCTATTGAAAATCGACATCGATCCGCAGGTAGAAAGCTTAAATGTTGGGGCAGCGACCGCTATTGCTCTTCATCGTGTTAAATCTTGCTTGTAAATATGTTAATAAGAAGCGATATTAATTAGCTAAATTTACATCAAAAGAAATCTTGAAAAAAAAATTGTTCATATTATATTAGCCACATTGGTTAAGTTATTAATTTATCAAAACAAAATAATCAAAATGTCTACAGCTCTTACAACAACAAAGAACTTTGCTTCCATTAGCATCGAGCAAGGTAGTAGTCTGGTTAAATATATTAGGGAAATTAGCAAATTTCCTTTTTTAACTGCAGAAGAAGAACTATTTCATAGTAAAAATTTTAAAGATAATCTTAGTCAGGAATCGGCAAAAATCCTTATTCAAAGCCACTTAAGGCTGGTGGTAAAAATTGCCTATAAGTTTCGTGGCTATGGTTTGTCGATGCTAGACATTATCGCCGAGGGAAATTTGGGGTTAATGCATGCTCTTAAAAAATACAACCCAGACAAAGGTTTTCGTTTTTCAACATATGCAATGCTCTGGATTAAGGCTAATATTCAAGAGTTCCTTCTTAAATCGTGGTCTTTAGTTAAAATTGGCACTACGAGCGCTCAACGAAAAATATTCTTTAATTTACAAAAAATCAAAAGAGTTTTGCTAAAAGAGAGGCAAAATATTTCTGCTGAAAATATGCCAATAATTGCCAAAAACCTTGGTGTTTCTGTTAGGGAATTGCAAGATATGGAGTCTAGGCTTACTTTGGGCGATGTTTCGCTTAATCAAGTTGTCGATGAAGATGGAGGGGATGAAATGATAGATTTTGTCGAATCAAACCAACCCAATCAAGAAGAAATATATTCTGGTAATCAGCAAAGAAGCATGAGGCAAAATCTGTTTAATATGGCATTTGCCACCCTTAACGACAGGGAGCAAGGCATCTTAAGCAACAGACACCTAGTCGAAAGCCCGCTCACATTAGAAGATTTAAGTAAATCTTACAATATTTCGAAAGAGAGAATACGGCAAATAGAGGCAAATGCTATAAATAAAATAAAAAAATTTGTAGCAAATCCGCTAAACATTAAACAGCAAATTATTAATGTTTAGCGGAATTGTTACTAATATTGCAACCGTTAGCAATATTTTTCATCGTCACGATTCAAAAAATAAGCTCGATTTTGATATTGCTGTTGAGTTGCCTGTTTCTAACATTCTTCCTCGCTATATTAATCGACTAGAAAACGGCTGTTCCATTGCTTGCAATGGCATTTGCCTTACCCTTACCCATTATAATATTTATTGCAAAAAGGTTCTTTTGCCAAATAGCATTAGTAAAAATAACAAAGAGATAGAATTTATTTCTTTTAATTTTACCGCTTCTGCCGAGACTATTGCCAAAACTACAATTGGTGATTGGCATTTGGGCAGAAAGATCAACCTAGAATTTGCAATTGCTGCCGGAGAAGAATTTGGTGGGCATTTTGTTTCTGGGCATATAGATTCTTTATCTAGAGTTGATAACATTAAAATCAGCGGTGATTGCTGGGAAGTAACATTTACATTGCCAAAAATTATTGCTAGTAGTATTGTTGACAAGGGCTCTGTGACAATCGACGGAGTCTCTTTAACTGTTAATAAAATATCTTCCGATTCGGAAGATTGTTTTTTTGAGGTAATGATAGTGCCATATACTTTACAAAACAGCAACTTATCTAATTTGAAGATTGGCGATTTCTGTAATATCGAGGCCGATCTTATTGCAAAACATATTGCCAAACAAATTGCTCATTTTTTACCGCAAAAACCACTTTAAAAAACTTTAAAATATTTAAACCATTATGCTTAATTTTATTGCAACCAAAATTTTTGGCACTGTAAACGAAAGAACCCTTAAAGAAGTTGTAAAACAAGTTGCGGTTATTAACAGCTTCGAAAAGCAGATGCAAGGGTTCAGTGATGCAGATTTGCAGAATCAAACCGCTAAATTTCGCCTAATGCTCTCTAAAGGCTCAACATTAGACAGCCTTTTGCCAGAGGCCTTTGCGACAGTCCGCGAAGCTTCTTCTAGAGTTTTAAAAATGCGACATTTCGATGTGCAATTAGTTGGTGGAATCGTTTTGCATCAAGGAAAAATTGCCGAAATGAAAACGGGGGAAGGAAAAACCCTAATGTCGACTTTAGCTTGTTATCTTAATGCCTTAGGTGGCAATGGTGTTCATATTGTGACAGTAAATGACTATTTGGCAAAAAGAGACTCGGAGCAAATGGGAAGAATCTACAATTTTCTTGGCCTTAGCGTTGGTTGCATTACCGACACCGTGGATCATCTGGCAAGAATCGATGCTTATAATTGCGATATAACATATGCAACCAATAACGAGCTTGGCTTCGACTACCTTCGCGACCAAATCAGAGATCGTAGCCAAAAAAATACCCAAAGAAAGTTAAATTTTGCCATTATTGACGAAGTTGACTCTATTCTTATCGACGAAGCCCGTACACCTCTTATTATTTCTGGGCCTACTAACGATAACTCAGATTTATACCTCAAAATTAACAAAATAGTTGCCGATCTAACCGCAGAAGATTATGTAACAGATCTCAAAGATCGTAATTGCTTTTTTACCGATATTGGCATAGAAAAGCTTGAAAAATATCTAATAACTCAGGGTGTTTGTAGCTATAATTCCTCAATATATGATGCAGAAAATACCATTGTTTTGCATCATTTAAATCAATCTCTCAAGGCTCATAAACTCTTTAAAAAAGAAGTTGATTATATTGTAAAAAATAATGCTGTTATTATTATCGATGAATTTACGGGCAGAATGCAAGAAGGTAGAAGATTCTCCGACGGTCTGCATCAGGCATTAGAGGCAAAAGAAAAAGTAAGAATTCAAAATGAAAACCAAACTCTTGCCACCATCACCTTTCAAAATTATTTTCGTTTATATAATAAAATTAGCGGTATGACAGGCACCGCAAGCACCGAAGCTCAGGAATTTGAAGAGATATATAATTTAAAAGTAGTTGAAATACCAACAAATTTACCAATTAACCGCCTAGACTGCGAAGATCAGATCTACAAAACCGAAGTGGCAAAAACTCAGGCGGTTGTTGATGCTGTCAAAGAGGCTTATCAAAAAAAGCAACCGGTATTAATTGGCACCGTTAGCATTGAAAAATCGGAAGAAATCGCTACAATTCTTAAGAAAAACAAACTGCCTTACAATATTTTAAATGCTAAGTTTCACGAAAAAGAAGCGGAAATAATAGCTCAGGCAGGATCGCCTTCAACAATTACCATTGCTACCAATATGGCGGGAAGAGGAACGGATATCGTTCTTGGTGGTAATTTTAGTAAGCAAATCGCTAATACGACCGATCATAGCGAATTAATGAAAATCGAGACAGAAGCAAAAGTGAATCGTGCTATTGTTGTCGAAGCTGGCGGACTTCTTGTGATTGGTACAGAAAGACACGAAAGTCGTAGAATAGATAATCAGCTAAGGGGTCGTTCTGGTAGACAAGGAGATCCGGGGAAGTCGATATTTTTTATTTCACTACAAGACGATCTGATGAAAATATTTGGTTCAGAAAAGCTCGCTTCGATGCTTTCTCGCCTTGGCCTTGCCGATGACGAAGCTGTTACCCACCCATGGATTACCAAAACTCTAGAAAAAGCCCAACAAAAGGTTGAAAATCGCAACTACGAAACTCGTAAAAACCTTCTAAAATACGACGATATAACCAATGAACAGCGAAAATATATCTCTAATCTAAGGCAAGAGGCGGTAAAAGATCTTGCGGTAATTGCAAGAATCAAGGAAATTAGCGAAGATGTTAACAATAAAATTATTGCCGATTCTACTATGGAAAATCAGCCAGTAAGCGAAGATTCTTTGGATCGTGTTAGTGCCGAATTTCAAAGGATTTATAATTGCAAATTGCCAATTGATGCCGAGTCGATTAATCATATTGGCGATTCTCGGCACCTGCTTGCCATAATAGACAAAGAGAGTCAAATTGTTATCGATAATAAAATTAATAGCTGTGATAGTTTTCAAAATACTGGTAACGATTTGGGCGATGCGAATCTTGGTGAACAGCCAAGCCTTGTTAAGCAAATTGCAATCGATATATTCTTTTCAAACCTTGATTTTGAGTGGAAGGAGCATTTGCTTAATCTCGATAAATTAAGATCGGCAATTAACCTACGAGCATATGCCCAGAAAGATCCGTTAATTGAATATAAGAGAGAGTCTTTTGATTTGTTCGAGGACATGATAGCAAGAATAGATCAAAAAACCCTAATTAACTTTTGTCACATTAAGCTTAATCAATAATATGGCCTTTAATTTAAGCTATAAATCATTTATTGATTTACAAAGAAATCTTGTCGACAAAAAAGAATCTTTTATTTTTTTCGATAAATTATCAAATGATATAATAACCCCTGTTGCCGCTTTTTTAAAGCTTAAACGGCATTTTTTAGAAAATATTTTTTTGTTAGAATCGGTAGAAAAGGGTAATAACAAAGGTAGATTCTCTATTATCGGGTTGATGCCAGATCAAATATGGCGATGTCGTGATAGTGTATCTTATTTGCAACACGAAGCTTTAGATGAAATAAAGAATCAGGGGTCAATAATTGAAAGTTTAAAAAAATTTATTAATAATTCGGCTTTCAGCCTAGAGAATACTGTCAATAACAGCGACTTAAACGGTGTAAAATCTTTAGAGCAATTAAGGGAGCAGCTTAATATTTCCTCGGGGGTTTTTGGTTATTTTGGCTATGATTTTAGTTATTTTGTCGAAGATTTTCCAAATCTACCAAAGAAGAAATTGAGCGATCCGCTACAAATTGATGATGCAATATTTTTTCGCCCACAAATTATCATCGTCTTCGACAGTTTGTTTGACGAGATGTTGATTTGTAAGCCGTTGTTTCACGATAGCAAAGAAAGTGACTACGAGTATTGTCAAAGTATTCTTGATAAAATAAGAAAAATTATTATTGATGATGCACTTCCCAAAAGTCACGACATGCAATCGCAAAACAAGCCTACGGAAGCAATTGCAATCAATAATCATTGTAGCCATGCAGATTATTTGGCAATGGTTGCTAAAGCTAAAGAATATATTACTAGTGGCGATGCCTTTCAAATCCTTCCTTCCCAGCGGTTCTCTGCCGATTACCCTAGTGGTGTAGATAATTTTACCTTTTATCGCTCTTTAAGGTCTGTTAATCCTTCGCCATTCTTATTCTATTTCGATTTTGCCAATTTTACCCTGACGGGCTCTAGTCCAGAAATTATGGTTGCAGTTAAGGATCGTAATATTACCATAAGACCACTTGCAGGAACGAGGAAACTAGGTGAAAGCGAATCGGAGAATCGTCAAATTGCCAAAGAATTATTGGCAGACGAAAAAGAAGTTGCCGAGCATCTAATGTTGATAGATCTTGGTCGCAACGATGTTGGTAGAGTTGCAAAAGCCAATAGTGTGAAGGTGGTAAAAAAAATGGAGATTGAAAAATATTCCCATGTTATGCATATTTCTTCTACGGTTACAGGCGAGCTTCTCGATAATATTTCTGCTGTTGATGCCGTCTTATCTGGCTTTCCTGCTGGCACCGTTAGCGGGGCTCCAAAAATTAGGGCAATGGAGATTATTGCCGAAATAGAACAAGAGAAACGGAGTTTTTATGCGGGTGCGGTTGGTTATTTTGCAAGTAATGGCAATAGCGAAACCTGCATAACTCTTCGTTCTGCGGTAATTAAAGACAACAAAATATACCTTCAGAGTGGTGCGGGGGTCGTTTTTGACTCCAGCCCAGAAGCGGAGTATCTGGAATGTATAAATAAGGCCAATGCCCTTGTTTATGCACTGCAAAACCTTTATAATTATTGCTAGATGGAATAATCAAAACAATTTTAGAAAAGCTATTGCAATAAATTTTAAGCTTTATACTATTTTCGCTAAATAACGGCACTTTAGCCAAAAAGATGCCCATAAAGTAAAGCTTAAAAGTAGAGTTTAAAATTAGCTCATTATTTAGTGGCAGGAATCTGCTTAAATCAAATTAAATCAAATTAAAAACAAATGGACAAAGTTAGTTTATCGGTTATTAATCTAATACTAGAAGCCGATGTTGTGGTAAAAATTGTAATGCTAATCTTAGCCATCATATCATTATGGTCTTGGTCGGTTATTTTCGAAAAATTTTTTCTATTTAACTTGGTTATTCGTCGTATTGACGGTATTGAAAAAATGTTCGACAAAGGAACTGCAATTGATGAAATTCAAAAATCTTCAAAAAAAGATGCTAAAAACCCTTTAAATGCCTTGCTTCTTGCTTGTATGCGAGAATGGCGCAATAACAATGTTAAACAAATTATGCAACAGGGAGTAGAGAAAAAGCAATCGTTAAAAGAAAGGCTTTCTAGTGCAATGGAAATCGCTTGTAACAAAAGCATTGCAGAACTAGAATCTGGGCTGAGTTTTTTGGCAATCGCAGGCTCTTGTGCCCCTTTTATTGGCCTATTTGGAACGGTTTGGGGAATTATGACGAGTTTTCAAAACATTGCAATAGCAAAAAATACCAATTTGGCTGTTGTTGCCCCTGGTATCGCCGAGGCATTGCTTGCTACGGGAATCGGGCTCTTTGCGGCAATTCCTGCGGTGTTTTTTTATAATATTTTTACCAATAAAATTAATCAGATTCACAACAGGTCTCAGAATTTTAGCGGTCAAATACTCAATCTTCTTTCGAAAGAGTTGGATAATTAAAAATTATTAATTCGATGCAAAACATAATAAAGCTTATAATCATTATTTCTCTTACCCTACTTCCTTTTGGTTGTGGCTTAACAGTTATTGCCTCCGAGCCTATTGACAAAAATTTACTTGGCACCAAAAATTTATTTCACGATTTTGCTAATCTTGAAAAATCTAGCGACACCGCCAATAGTAAAGATGTTAATTCGCAAGAAAATAACCTTAAATGTATTGAAAACATTAAAGCTGAGGTGTTTCAAAAAGAGGCTATTCTTGATAATTTATGTTATCAAAAATCGCTAATTAATTTTACCGATAAAATGATAGACGATTCTATTAAGCAGAAATCGATAATCAAAGCCAAGAATCGCAATCAAGATTTCGACAATCGTCTCGGTCTTAACTTCTCTGCAATTGGCATTAAAGATAAGGAGATAGAAGGTTTTCAAGCTACGAAAAATAGCATCACAGACTTGACAACCAAAGATCTAAAAAAATCTAAGAAATCACAAAATAACGACGATTCCAAAGACCTCAAGTCGCCAAATAAAATTATATCTGAATCAGAAAATGAAGAAGGGCAAATAAGCCATAATTCATATAAAACAGACGAAAAGAAAAGTTTGTTACATAAAAACAGCGGTATTTATTCAAATCAAGAGGTATTGCTCCTAAGGAAGATTTACACCGATCGATGTATCGAAAATTTTAGAATTAAAATCGATCAATATCAAAAAAATGCCTCGAGCCGCTGTGGCCTAAAATAATATGCAAAATCTATTAAAAACACAAAATCACAATATTCATTCGGCAAAAGCAATTCGTGCTGTAATAATAGGGGCTTCTGGCTACACTGGGGCGGAGTTAATTAGAATATTGCTAAACCACCCCGCAATAAAAATTGTTGCATTGGTTGCAAATCAAAATGCCAATTCTCAGATCGAAGAAATATATCAGCATCTAAGCTACTACAATCTGCCAACTATTGTTACTATCGATAAAGTAGATTTTACCCATGTCGATGTTGTTTTTGGCTGTCTTCCCCATACCGCAAGTCAAGAAATATTTTATCGATTAGCATTTAGCCCAGAGGGCAAGCCAATTAACTCGCATCTAAAATTTATCGATCTTTCTGCCGATTTTCGCCTTAATAGCCCAGATGATTATAAATTATGGTATCAAAAAGACCACCTAGCCCCAGCACTGCAAAAAGAAGCCACATATGGTCTAAGCGAATTAAATCGTAAAAATATTGCCAAATCTCGCCTTGTTGCTTGCCCTGGTTGCTATCCAACTGCGATTTTGCTACCGCTAATTCCGCTAATGCAAAATAATATTATTGCTAGCGAAAATATTATTATCGATGCCAAATCTGGCATTACCGGAGCTGGAAGAAGTTTAAAACAAAATCTCCTTTTTACCGAAGCTAATGAAAATGTCAAACATTATAGTGTTAATAACCATCGCCATCTAAGTGAAATAGAGCAAGAGCTTACTTTAGCCAATAGCAAAATTCCTGTAAAAGTGCAATTTACTCCGCAGTTAATACCGCTAAATCGAGGCATTTTAGCAACAATTTACTGCAATCTTGCAGAAGGTAGAAAATATCTCGATGCGGTTCATTGCCTAGAAACAAAATATCAAGACGAGTATTTTGTAAAAATTATCGACGGCGAACCTTCTTTAACCAGTGTTGCTGGTAGTAATTTTACAATGATTGCCGTTAAAGAATCTCGTCTAGATGGTAAAATTATTATTCTTAGTGCTATTGATAATTTGTGCAAAGGCTCTTCTGGTCAGGCGGTACAAAATCTTAACATTATTTACGGTCTAGACGAAAGAACGGGGTTAGAATTTGCTCCTATTTTTCCTTAATCACAATGACGATTTTGCATCGCAAACTATAACAAATTTAAAATGCAACAGCCTCTAATAACTTATAAACTATCATCATGACAAACATTAAGCAAAATCAACAAAATTTCCGCATTGAAACCGATTCTTTCGGCGAAATTCAGGTTCCTATAGATGCCTATTATGCCGCGCAAACTCAAAGAAGTGTGCAAAATTTTCCAATTTGTAGTGGCAATTCTGGTCATAAAATGCCAAAAGAAGTAATATTAGCAATGCTTCATATTAAAAAGACTGCGGCAATTACTAATCAAAAACTAATGATCGAAGATCCGCAATCTTTGGAATTTAAGAAATTTTCTAGTGATATTGCCGAAAAAATTATCGATGCAGTCGATACCATTATTGAAAAATTCGATTGGTTTTATTTAAATCATTTTCCGTTGGTGATTTGGCAAACTGGCTCTGGCACTCAAACCAATATGAATGTTAACGAAGTTATTGCTTCCGTTGCCAATGAAAAAACTACTGGGGCAAAAGGTGGCAAAAGCCCAATTCACCCTAATGATCATTGTAATTTAGGGCAAAGCTCAAATGACACCTTTCCTACGGCAATGAATATTGCTGTTGTTGTTGCGACATATCAGAATTTATTACCAAGCCTAATAAGATTCGCCAAAGAACTTAACCAAAAAGCTGTTAAATTTGCTAATGTTGTTAAAATTGGCAGAACCCATACTCAAGATGCTACTCCCGTAACATTAGGGCAAGAATTTTCTGCTTATCAATATCAAATAGAATGCAACATCGGGGCAATTAAATCGGCAATTACTAATGTTTTGCTTTTGGCTCAAGGTGGTACTGCAGTAGGGACGGGGCTTAATTGTCACCCAAAATTTGCTACAACTTTTGCAGATGAAGTAACTAAGGTCGTTAATTTGCAAGCAAAAGAATGTTGCAAAAATCTTAATCTAGATTTGCACTTTAAAACCAATCCAAATAAATTCTCGGCACTTAGTAATAACGACGAATTGGTTAATTTTCATGGAGTTCTCAATACTATAGCAACTTCACTTATGAAAATTGCTAACGACATCCGCTTTCTTGCTTCTGGCCCTCGTTCGGGGCTTGGCGAGATTAGCTTGCCAGAAAACGAACCCGGCTCTTCTATTATGCCAGGCAAGGTTAATCCTACTCAATGCGAAGCTCTAACGATGCTAGCCTGTCAGGTTATTGGTAATAATGTTGCGGTAACTAGTGGCGGAATGCAAGGTCATTTTGAACTTAATGTTTTTCGCCCAATGATTATCCGTAATGTTATTGAATCGATTAACCTTATTAGCGACGGCATTACTAGTTTTGTCGATAATTGTTTAATCGGTATTATTGCCAATGAAGACAGGATTAAGCAGTTATTAGATCAGTCCCTAATGCTCGTAACGGCATTAAATCCCTATATTGGCTATGATAATGCTGCAAAAATTGCTAAATATGCCCATAAAAATAATCTTACTCTAAAGCAAGCCGCCCTAGATCTTAACCTTGTTTCTGCGGTCGATTTCGACAATTGGGTTAAGGCGGAAGACATGGTTTAATAAGTCTGTCGTAATTTAGAACCTCAATTTTTTAATAATTTTTAGAATTTTATTAACTTGCAAGGCTTTATTTGAGATTTATTTGACGAGTTTTTGTGTTTTTAGCAAAAATCCCTGTCTTTATGTTCCTATCTTTATGTTGCAAAGCTAAGCTTTTGATTTGTAAGT
>CAMAYG010000025.1 GCA_945862535.1 Rickettsia typhi
TCGATGCCATAACAAAGCCAGAATTTCTGAGTCGTAAAAATTCTGCCCTAACTAAATTGGCAAATCCCATCCAGCTAAATAAGGTCATTAAAATTAAAAAACCAAAATAACCCAAAGAAAATATTGTTGAAAATAGCAATAATATCATATTTTACAAGAAAAAATTAATAACAATTGACTTGATTTGCAGGGGTCTTTCCGTGGTAATAAAATCAATATTAAACGGAAGTTCGCTAAAATGTATTTAGGAATCTGTAGATCCTGTAACTTCGTGCGGAGGTGACGACGGAGGGCACGGAGGTGACAAGGTTGGGGGCGCGAAGATGACGGCTGTTTCTAACCCACCCCCAGAGATGATTAAGGGGGGATGGTCGAAGAGCCAATAAATTGGCTATTTGAAGGCGGGGTAGAAATATTTTCAATAATATTAGGTATGGATTTATAGCTAGTTTTCTGACCCCTCCTTCGAAATTGCTATCAAGCTAGCTACTAAATTTCTTTTAATTATAGCATTATGCTTTCCGACCCCTCCCGGGAAGGGGTGGGTTGTTTAGCCCTAGGATTTCATTGGCTTTACCATCTTTGCACAAGTCACGGGATCTCCATCCTTTGTCACCTTCGTGCGAAGTTGCAAAAATCCATAGATTATAATATGCTCGATTAACAACTAAGGTATTAAAATTATATTGTTATTTTAAAAAACTATTTTAGAATTAGGTTAATAATCTTATTTAACTTAACAATACTTAATATGTCCGCAGATAATAGTCCTGTCGATAGCAGTTTTCATGTTAGCAACATAATGAAGCTTTCTAATACAGCCTCGGCGATTCCCAATGATAGCGATGCCCATAATGGTCACTCAGTTGAATTGCCTCTTGCCGGCAAGAGCTTTGATAATCTTACCTCTAATCCTGGGATTGGCAATTCTTTTAGCAAGGTTTTTAGTGCAGGAGCTAAAGATCTTATGTCGACTTTTAACGAAATGGGAAAATATTTCACAGGAACTGAACTTAATGTTCTGAATGAAGTAGCGGCAGGTGTAAATATGGTTGATACCGAGGCAATCGTTCCTCCTAGTATAACGAAGGCTACAGGTATTCAAGGTGGAGTGAATACCGTCGGATTAGGGTAAAATTTGCAAGACCATCAAAGCATAAGCAATCATCTTTGCGAGCTAAAGAATCGGATATTGCTAATTCTAGTTTTTTTTCTTATCTCTTTTGCCTGTTGCTATTATTTTGCTGCCGATCTATATATTTTCTTGTTGCAACCTTTTGTCGATGTAGCAAAGTCTCGCCCGAATCTGGCAACTTTAATCTATACCCATCCTGCCGAGGCTTTTTTTACCTATCTCAAATTGGCATTTCTTACGGCAATTGCAGTTTCATTGCCTGTTGCCCTTAGCCAGATTTATTTCTTCTTAGCTCCCGCCCTTTATCAAAAAGAAAAAAACTTGGTTCTTGCTTCGACAATTCCAGCTTTGATTTTATTTATTTTTGGGGTTTTATTGGCATATTTTTTTGTTGCTCCAATGGCTCTAAAATTCTTTCTTGGCTTTGAAAATGTAAATTTAGTGCCAAAAATTATCGCTTTAGAATCGCAGATCCGCATTAGCGATTATTTATCTTTGATGATTCATTTGCTAATGGGCTTTGGGCTTGCCTTTCAACTACCTTTGATTTTATTAATGTTGATAAAATTACAATTAATTTCGGTGGCAACTTTGCAAAAAAAACGAAGATATATTATTTTGGTAATTTTTATTCTTGCTGGGGTGCTAACCCCGCCCGATGTTTTTAGCCAAATTATGATGGCGGTGCCTTTAGTTTTGCTGTTCGAGATAACAATTCTTCTTGCCAAAAACTTAATGTTTTTTAAAAAGCACTAAGCGATTTATTAGTAGCGATTTATTAGAATCCGCGGCGACTTTCAATAGCAAGGGCAATGTTTAAAATAGTTTGTTCGTCGAATTTTTTGCCTATTAACTGCATACCTAAAGGCAGGTTTTTGTTGTCGAAACCGCTAGGCACAGAAATTGCTGGCAATCCGGCAAGGTTCGCAGGAATGGTAAAAGCATCGTTTAGATACATTTTTAGCGGATCTTGCTTATTGATATTTTGCGAATCGGCAATTGGAAATGCCGAACTAGGTGTTGCAGGCGATAAAATCGCATCGACTTTTTGAAAAGCATCGCTAAAATCTAAGGCGATAAGAGTGCGAACCTTTTGAGCCTTTTGATAATAGGCTTCGTAAGAGCCAGAAGAAAGAACAAATGTTCCGGTAAGAATTCTTCTTTTAACTTCACGGCCAAAACCACTAGCACGGTTCTTGCTGTAGAATTCTTCTATTGACGAAAAATCTTGCTCCAGCCTGTGTCCGTAGCGAACTCCATCGTAGCGAGCAAGATTAGACGAGCATTCGGCGGTGGCTAAAACATAATATACTGCAGGGGCGCTAGAGGTATGAGGTAGGGAAATATTAATAATTTCTGCCCCGGCATCTTTTAACATTTCGGTAGCCTTGTCCCATAAATCAACAATTTCTTTGTTTATTCCTTCTATTCGATATTCTTTAGCGATACCAATTTTTAAACCTTTCAAATTGCCATTAAGATTGCCGTTGTAATTAGGCACGGCAATATTTACCGAGGTCGAATCTTTTTCGTCGAAACCAGCAATAACTTTTTGCATTAAAGCGGTATCGTAGACATTGCGAGCAAATACCCCCGCCTGATCGAGCGAGCTAGCAAAAGCAATCATACCGTAGCGAGAACAGCGACCATAGGTTGGCTTAATGCCAACGGTATTGGTAAAAGATGCAGGTTGACGAATCGAGCCACCAGTATCGGAGCCAGTTGCCCCAGCACATAAATAAGCCGCAACCGCAGTAGCCGAACCGCCAGAAGAGCCACCGGGCACCAGATCTGCCGAGGAATCTTGAGCTTTATAAGGGTTAATAACTGGCCCAAAATAGCTTGTGATATTGGTTGAGCCCATGGCAAATTCGTCCATATTTAGCTTGCCAAGGCTTATTGCCCCGGCATCTAATAATTTTTGAGTAACTGTTGATTCGTATTCAGGAACAAAATTTTCGAGCATTTTCGAGGCACAAGTCGTGCGAACTCCTTTGGTGCAGAAGAGATCTTTGTTGGCAATAGGAATGCCGGTAAGTTCGCCAATTTCGCCATTGTTAATTTTGCTATCTGCAATTTTTGCTTGTGTAATTGCTTCTTCAAAGTTGGTGGTAATAAAAGCATTAAGCTTTGAATTATTTTCGATGTTGGCGATATAGCTTTTGACAACCTCGGAAGGCAGAAATTGCTTTGTGTGATAGCCGTTAATAAGTTCGGCAATGCTTAGTTTTGTTAGGCTCATCGGCTTAGGAAATTGGCGGTTGTTAGGTAATTTAGATAATCTAATCAATAAAATAAATAACTAATTAGAATTTACAAGTATTTTTCACTAAAATCAACAATAAGCAAAGCAACGATATTGCCTCCTACATTTTATTATTTAATGCCGTAAGAGACTATTGCATTGATTTTATTATCCGTTGTAGTATTTTTATATTATTGTTGCTTTTTATCGTTTTTGTTATAAAAATCATTACAAACTTTAAACCTAAAATTACAAGACCTTAATTTTTAACATATGTCTAATAATAAAATTAGTTTCAACAACGATTCTTGCGATATTAATTTATCGGAAAATGCCGTAAAACATGGAGAAAATATTTTTCCGTTAAGCGGTTTTACCCCCAAGCACAAAAGGGTTAAATGCAGTGGCGAAGACACTGGCTCACAGCACCCAACAATTTATATCGATGTTAAAGAGAATCAAATTGCCACTTGTTCTTATTGTGGCAAGCAATTCAAATATTAATTTTAAAATCTAATCGCCTGATTTCAGGCATAATTCATCTTGTAAACATATGAACCACGAATCAACAAAGCACAAAACCGCACAAAACCTTGCCATCATTGGGCTACAATGGGGCGATGAAGGAAAAGGCAAGATAGTAGATTTCCTCGCAGAGCAATTCGATGCCGTGTTGCGGTTTCAGGGCGGTCACAATGCTGGGCACACCATTAAAGTAGGTGGTAATACCTATAAACTAAGCTTATTGCCTTCGGGAGTTATTCGTGGTAAAATTGGGGTGATTGGTAGCGGTGTCGTCGTCGATCCTATTGCCTTGATGAGCGAAATTGCTAATATCGAGGCAAGTGGCATTAATATTGCCGAAGGGCAATTGTTAATTGCCGATAACTGCCCGCTAATCTTATCTTTGCACCGCGAATTAGACCTGCTCCTTGAACAGCAAAAAGGCGAAGCAAAAATTGGTACCACAGGCCGAGGCATTGGCCCGGCATATGAAGATCTTTACGGTAGAAGGGCAATCAGAATTTGCGATCTTACCGATGCTAATGTTTTAAAAGGTCGTATTGAAAATTTGCTATTTTATCACAACTTGCTTAGAAAATCTTTGGGCAGTAGCGAACTTACTGTTAATCAAATATTGCAAGAAATAGAAGGTTTTAGAAGTAAGATAATTAGCTTTGCCAAGCCCTCTTTTGTTATTAGCAAGCAATTACAAAAACTGCGAGTTATGTTTGAGGGGGCTCAAGGAGCTTTGCTCGATGTATCTTTCGGCACCTTTCCTTTTGTTACCTCTTCTCATACTATTGCGGGGCAAATTGGCACAGGATCGACCCTAGGTTTTAATTATATCGGCGAAACTCTTGGTATTCTTAAGGCATATACCACCAGAGTTGGCTCGGGCCCATTTCCTTGCGAATTAACCTGCGATATGGGCGAATTCTTGCGAAATAAGGGTTGCGAATTTGGCACCGTAACTGGCAGAAATCGTCGTTGCGGTTGGTTAGATTTGGCGGTTGTTAGGCAGTCAATAGAGCTTTCGGCAGTAAAAAAAATCGCCTTAACCAAGATAGATGTTTTGTCTGATTTGGCAGTAATTAAAATTTGCACGGGCTATCGTTTAGACGGTAAAATAATCGAATATTTACCGCATAATATCGATTCGTGGCAAAAAATCGAGCCAATTTACCTTGAAATGCCAGGTTGGCAACAAGATATAAGCCATGCTAAAACAAGGCTTGAATTGCCAGTAAATGCTCAAAAATACATCAGTAAAATCGAAGAAATAAGCCAAGTTGAAGTAGCAATTATTTCTACAGGCCCTGGTCGAGATCAAACAATCTTTAATTAAAATCAAATATTATTATAGCACGATGCAACAACAAAGCCACTCACCACTAAGTCAATCAATAGAAAAAGCCAATATTAACAATAGTTTTACCATTGCTCAGGTTATTCCTGCCCTTAATAGTGGCGGGGTAGAGCGGGGTGTTGTAGATTTGGCAAAAGCCATTAAGCAAGAGGGTTATAATTCTATTGTTATTTCTAGCGGTGGCATATTAACCTATCAGCTCAGAGAAGCGGGCATTACCCACATTAATTTAGCAGTAAATAGCAAAAACCCGATCACTATTTTCCGCAATATCGCGAAGCTAGCAAATATTATTAAAGAGCATAAAATCAATATTTTGCATATTCGTTCTCGAGCGCCAATGTTTTCGGGCTATTTTGCTGCTAAAAAAACAGGATGTAAGCTTGTTAGCACTATTCATGGCTCCTATTCAACGAATCTTATTTTTCAAGATTCGATAATTAAAAAATACTACAACAGCCTAATTTATTGTGCCGACAGGGTTATTGCCGTTTCGCAATTTGTTAAAAATTTATCAATTAGCAATTATCAAAATCTTAATCACCGTTTTTTTAACCCTGAAAAGCTTCAAGATATTGCGGTAGTTCATCGTGGAGTAGATTTAAAATATTTTAATAGCGAGGCGATAAAGAAAAATGCCATTATCGAATTAATCCGCAAATGGCAAATCCCCGAAGATAAAAAAATTATCATTATGCCCGCCAGAATTACTGGCTGGAAGGGGCACGAATTTTTGCTTAATGCTCTTGCTAGAGTTAGTGGCGACTTCTTTTGTGTTTTTATTGGTAGCGACCATGGTCACGAAAAACTGCGGGTTAAATTAGAAAAGAAGGCGATTAACCTTGGTTTGGGCGGAAAAGTTAAATTTGTAGGTAATTGTAAGGAAATGGCAACGGCATATACTTTATCTTATTTGGTAATTTCTGCTAGCATTCGCCCCGAAGCCTTTGGCAGAATAGCCATAGAGGCTCAGGCAAGCAATAGACTTGTTATTGCCACAAATATTGGCGGTTCTCTCGAAACAATAATCGATAACAGCACAGGTTTTTTAGTCGAGGTTAATAATATCGAGGCTTTAGCATTAAAAATCGACGAAGCCCTTAATTTGCCCGCCGATAAATATTTGGCAATTACCGCAAATGCCCGAAATCACATTATCGCCAATTTTAGCAACGATAAAATGTATGAGCAAACCATTGCCATTTATCGCAATTTGCTAGATATTTAGTTGAATTTATTTTATGTTACAATATCTTAAAATGCTCAATTAACCAAGAATTTACCATGAAAACCCTTGATTTATTTAGAGAAAACCAGGAACATTTAACCGATGCCGATACTGTGATGCTTGGCAGTTATTACACACCAAAACATATAGTAGAATTGGTTTACAAAGTAATACAAAAAAATATTCCAGATTATCAAAATATTACAGCTCTAGACAGCTCGGCTGGCTACGGCAATTTTCTAAAAAGCCGAATATTTAAAAGGCAGATTGCAAGCGATATCGACGAAATTGCCCTCTCCATTCTACAAAAAAATGCCACAGCAGAAATTCATCAGATTAATGCTTTGCAAAATGTTTTAAGAAAAAATTATAACATCGCTGATAGTGAAAAATTATTAATTATTGGCAATCCGCCATATAACGACACCACTTCTTATGCAAAAAAGAATATAAAACAAGAAAACAAAGCATATTCAATAGACACTGACATAAAAGCAAGAGATATAGGGTCTTCTTTTTTGATGTCTTATAATAAGCTTAAGGCGGATTATGTTTGTGTTTTGCACCCGCTCTCATTTTTAATTAAAAAAACAAATTTTGCTTCGTTAAGGTCTTTTACTGCAAACTACAAGCTAATTGATGCTGTGGTTTTTAGCTCCAAGGAGTTTAAAAAAACATCTACAGCAAGCCAATTCCCAATAGCTATTGCATTATATAAGCGGGATGATTTTGGCATGGATTTTGAATATATTAAAAAATATAAATTTCAAACAATCGATGACAAGGTATTTGCTGTAAATGATTTTGATTATATTGAAAACTATATTTCAAAATATCCAAATAAAGACAAGGGCTCGGACATTATGTTTTGGACAATGCGCGACATTAATGCATTAAGACGAAACCAGACATTTATTAAGAAAGATTGTGCAAATGCTATTTATGTCCCACAAAGTCAGCTTCATTATTATTGCTATGTTGATGTTTTAAAAGATTACATTAGGCACATTCCGTATTATCTAGGCAATTTGTCGATACCAATTGACAACGATAATTTTATAAAACTTTATCATTGCTTTGTGGCAGTTTCTGCAAACAGACATTCGCTCCTACGGCAACATTGCCAATTAAGAGACTGTTACCATGTTTCGATAAAAGACTACTTTAAAAACCTATTTGCAACACATTATGTATATTAAAGCAATTAAGAAAGAGGATGGCGAATTGCATGTCGCTGTCCCTTTTGACTCAAACTTCTGGGAAAATAAGAGTTAAGCAACGTAGTTTTGTTTATGAATACGGTCTACCATTTGCCTCAAGAACGAATAAAATTATGCAAAATTGCTACATTGAGTGGCAGATTGGTTATGATGCTGTAATTGACGATGAAAAGAAGATGGCTCTAACAACTGGTACAAATATTAATTTTATTGGAGCAAATGGGAAGTGTAAAACAATATATGAATTATCAGAATATATTTATTATTTTTATCAGTGGAATATAGTCAATAAGAACGATTTATTAACAATAATTGAATATCTTAGCCTTATTCCAGATAAAGATTTAATTGAACTTAACTCGGAATTGTCAATTAGCAGAACACATCCGGTATATAAAAAAATTTGTAATATAGATTTTGAAGCTTCTCAAGTTTCTTATCCCTTGCTAATACATAAGTTTCAAAATTATGAAATAGTAGCAGAAATTGTGATAAAAGAAAAGCAGCGAGCAGCAGGAATACAGCCGATGTTATATTTTTGTTTTCCGATCACGGAATTGCAATTTGAAAACGGTAATTATTTGGTTGGTCGTAAAGCCGAATTAAAAGAATATGGAATTTTTGTTATAAATAAACAAAACATCGATGTATGTTTGCAAATGATAAGAATTTTTGGCATTCTAAGCCCAAGTCATAAAATCGATGTGTTGCATATGTTAAAAGCTATTACAAACTAACAATGGACAGTATCGAGAAAAGAGAAAAGGTTGAAGCTGATGGATTTGAGTAGAATTAGGTCTAATTTTGCTAGATATTTAGCTTAATATTTAAAAGCAAAACAAATTTTAATTGAATTTTCTTTAGTTTTACACCATAATTACAAGCAAAACCTATGATAAATAACAAACAATACAACATTATTTCATTATTTTCTGGAGCCGGAGGTCTTGATTTAGGCTTTAAAAAGGCAGGATTTAACACGATCTATGCTAATGAATACGACAAAAACATATGGCAAACATTTGAGTATAATTTTAAAGACACAAAGCTTGATAAAAGAGATATAAGAAATATTCAAAGCAGTGAAATTCCTGAATGTGTCGGAATAATTGGAGGGCCGCCTTGCCAAAGTTGGAGCGAAGCAGGTGCAATGCGTGGAATAAATGACTCAAGAGGTAAGTTATTTTTTGATTATATTAGGATTATAAAAGAAAAAAAGCCATTATTTTTTCTTGCAGAAAATGTTTCGGGAATATTACACGAAAGAAACAAAGAGGCTTTTAATGCCATATTGACTGGCTTTAAAGATCTTGGCTATCGGGTAAAATATCAACTCTTAAATGCCAAAGATTATAATGTGCCACAGGACAGAGAAAGGGTCTTTATAGTTGGCTTTTTAAATAATGTAGATTTTCAGTTCCCGGAGCCAAACAAAAAACATCTAACCTTAAAAGATGCAATAGACAGTTTAAAAGATAGTGCAAAATCTTATAATCAACAAGAATTAGACGGCTTTAATCACGAATACTACACCGCTGGTTTTTCAACTATTTTTATGTCAAGAAATAGAGTGAGAAGTTGGAATGAGCAATCTTTTACTATACAAGCAGGTGGCAGGCATGCCCCACTTCACCCGCAAGCCCCAAAAATGGAATTTGTTGAACAAAATAAAAGAATCTTCAAAAAAGGAAGCGAAGAATTATATCGCAGGCTTTCAGTTCGTGAGTGTGCAAGGGTGCAGACCTTTCCTGATAATTTTAAGTTTATTTACAATAATATTTTAGACGGTTATAAAATGGTAGGCAATGCTGTTCCTGTAAATCTAGGGTTTGAAATGGCAAAACAAATTGCGAAATATTTATGAAAACAAATATATTGGAGGCAATTAACAGCCTTATTGATAATGATTTATATAGCATAGACAGATATAAAACTTTAAGCTATAAAATACGAATTAACAATTTGGGTGAGGCGTTGGAAAACCTTGTAAAGGACGCGCTATGTAATAATTTTAACCTAGAAATGGATAAAAGAATTGAGTTTCAAAGCGAATATTTCTCTTATTTAGGCAATCAAAACAACCCACCAGATTTAATTATTAGAGGTGGAGATGCTTTTGAGGTTAAGAAAATTGAAACTAAATTCAACTCTTTTGATATAAATTCTAGAAATGAGTTATCAAAAAAATGCAATATTAAAGAGGTGCAAATCCAAAATCCAAATAATCCAGCAAATTTGCTTGAGGCTGTTTTAATTGAATATGAGTTCAGTAATAAACCTTCTCCACATAAGTCACAAAATTATCTAGGCAATTTGTTGACACCAATTGACAACGATAATTTTATCAAACTTTATCATTGCTTTATAGTAATTTTGATTGTCGTTGCAATATTTGTTTCTGAATATAATTAAAATAAAGATCTGGTCTTTAAAGCAATGGCAATTGTGCCTTCGTCGAGGTAATCGAGCTCACTACCTATCGGGATACCGTAGGCAAGCCTTGTGGTGCGAATATTGGCAAATTCTTTGAGGTTCTCGGCAATAAAATAGGCGGTGGTTTGTCCGTCTATTGTGGCACTAGTTGCAATAATTACTTCCTGAATCTTGCCCGACTGGCTAATTCTTTGATATAATTTATCGAGATTAAGGCTGTTGAAATCTTTGCCACCAATTGCAGATAAATTTCCGCCAAGAATATGATAAATTCCGCGGTAATTTTTTGCTTTTTCAATTGCCCACAGATCCGCCACTTGTTCGACGATGCAAATAATTGAATGGTCGCGATTCTGATTGGTGCAAATGCCACAAATATGTTCTTGGTCGATATTGCCACAATTTTCGCATTCAAAAAGGCAATTTTTTGCTTTATTTATCGCTTCAACCAGATTATGAAGAGAGGTCCCCTTGTGTTGCACCAGATGCAAGGCAATTCTTTTTGCCATTTTTGGCCCAATTCCCGGTAGTTTTCCAATATTTTGGGCAAGTTGATCGAAGATATTAGACATCTAGTGGCCGATAGTAATGTTGTTATTTAGTGGCTTGGGTTCTTTTTGAATTTGTAGAGGTAGAATTATCATCTGAAGCCCCTGATTATGAAGCCTTCTTTGCATTATGTCGGAAACCTGATTATAAAGCATTTGAGTGAAGAAATTTTCTTTGTCGAAGATAAATTTTGTGCCAAAAAACACGGTATTAGGATAATCTTTTTTAACTCTTGCCACCAGTTGTTCGATTTTAGCAATCGGATCGGTGCTGTAACCAACATAAGATTTGGTAAAATTGCCGTTACTGTGGCAATAATTACGATATTTCCGCAAGATATTCTTGGTTTTAAAGCGAGTCATTTGCCAATTCTTCTCTTCTCTTAAGATGTTAGAATCTAGCTCGCCAACAGTTACAAAAACAAAGTTTTTGAAAACTTCAGGAAATAGTTTTTCTATTTGCAATAAACAATTCATGCCACTGCTAAAGTTTTGCTCAAGGATAATTGCGGCGGTAAACATTGATTTATCGCCGTAACCTATTATCTGACTATCTTCCATATTGATTTCGCCACAATAAGAAAAGCGGTCTTCGCTATTGCGAATTGCAATTTTAAGGTTGCGGTAAGAACGACGAATTGCTACACCAATACCAATTAAGATTGAAGTAACTAATAGGGTAATCCAGCCACCGTCAAAAAACTTTTCGAAAATAGTAATAACCAGAATCAAAAAACAGACGATAAAGCCAATAATTGCAACCGAGAACTTCCCTAGCCAGCGAGCTTTATTTAACGCTTTGTCTCTTTTCCGCGACCAATAAAAAACAAGCCCAAGCAGAGATAATGAAAAAGTGATAAAAACATTAATTGAGTAAAATATAACAAGCAAATGAACCTCGCCCCCCGTAACAAGCAAAGCAAGAATTGCCGCAATTGCCATAAATAAGATGCCGTTTTTTACTACAAGACGGCTAGAAAGAGAGGTAAAAGCCTTTGGCATCCAGCTATCTTGAGCAAGATTGGCTACTACATTTGGCCCTGCCAAGAAGCCAGAATTGGCGGCAACTAATAAGAGGCCAGCCTCAAAAAGCAACACTAATGGCACTAAGAATAAATTAACTTGCCAACCGCCAATTCGCCAATTATTGGTAATCGCATAAAACAAGCTTGCATTAAGAGTTTGCCCGGTAGTTTTTTTCACTTCCCAAAGGAGATAAAGAAAAATAATACCAAAAGCCATAAATGCCAAGGAAATTGCCACGAGAAACATTGTTATTTTAGCGGTTTTGACCCTAGGACTAGCAAGGTTATGAACATTATTTGAAACTGCTTCTAGCCCAGTATAAGTTCCTCCGCCCATTGAAAATGCCTTTAGAAACACCGATAAGAAGAACAGCCAGCCGTAATTAGCAATTATATTGCTACTTTCATTATTTGCTTTAGGTAAGATTTCGGTAATGCCACTATGATGACTAATAATGCCGTAAATAATTAGCACTAAATGAGATATTACAAAGCCTAAGAAGACGGGAGTAAGAAATTTGATCGATTCTTTTGCTCCTCGTAAATTAAGAATGGCAAGAAAGATTATTAAGCAAAGCTCGACGGCAATTTTGTAGCTGTGCCATTCGTTGCCAATAAAGCTAAATATTGCATCGGTGGCACTTGCAACAGAAATGGTAATGGTTAATACATAGTCTACAACTAAGGCAGAGCCAGAAACCAAGCCAACAAAAGGTCCTAAAAGACGAGTTGCGACTCTGTAGCCTCCGCCACCATTAGGAAATAATTCGATAACCTGAATATAGGCAAAAGAGATAACGAATACAGTAATGACCGTGGCAATTGCCAAATAAATTGCTAGAGAATTAAATTGTCCAAGGGCAACAAAAGCTTCTTCGGGACCGTAACAGGCAGAAGAAAGGCCGTCTGCACCAAGCCCTATCCAAGCAAGAAGGGCAACTAATGAGATGCTTTTACGAGTTTCGGCATCGAAAGGATTTTTTGGTGATCCAAACAAAAAATTGTTTATTTTGGTGAAGATTTGCAAGATTTAAATAAAAGCAATTAAAACAATATTAGTCAATTAAATTGAACTAGTTTTTTGATTCGCTGTGGTAGAGATTATTCATTTTTTCCATTAGCTTTTCTATCATCTCTGGCGACTTAACCCCAACAGAATCCTCGATTCCTGAAGAAATATCGAGCATCGAAGCTCCTGTTAATTTATAGACATCGGCAATGTTTTTAACATTGATTCCTCCAGCTAGAAACCAAGGTTTTCTCGAGCGAAAATTTGCCAAAATTCTCCAGTCAAAAGCTTTGCCAGACCCGCCTTGAACTTCGGAGCTTAAGCTTTTGCTGTCGAATAAATAAGCATCGCAACATCTTTGAAACTTATGAACAACTCTAAGGTCGGCATGAGTTGTAATTTGAAATGCTTTGATGATTTTGATGTAAGGAAATATTTCTTGAATTTTTTCTAGGAAGGCAACGGTCTCTCTGCCGTGAAATTGAAAATATTGTGGCTTTAAGATTCTGTTAACTTCTTTAATTATTTTTAAGTCGGTATCGGCAAAAACAGCAACACGATCTATGGTTGCAGGGACAATTTTTGATAGTTCGGCAGCGGAGCTTGGGTCTATATAGCGAGGAGAATTGGGGTTGAAAACAAAGCCAATGTAGTTAACATGTTTTGCTACCGCAACCGCCAATGGCTCTGCCGTTCTGAATCCACAAAGTTTAATTTTCATTCTATTTAAATTTATTGTTGAGGATCAAAAGCGCCGCCAGCGGAATCGGTAATATTTTTTATTGAGGTGGAAGAATTTTGCTCTATTTGGTCGCGAGCATTGTTAATTGCGGCGATTAGCAGGTCTTCTAATATTTCTTTTTCTTTTGGGTTAAGAAGATTAGGATCGATGCTAATCTTTTTTACACGAAAACTTCCAAAAAGTACGACTTTAACCGCACCAGCCCCAGATTCGCCAAGAAATTCGGTTTCGACTAGTTTTTGCTGAAGCTTTTTAAATTCTTCTTGAACTTTTTGGGCTTGTTTCATCATTTCTTCTATATTCATAATAGTCCAACAATTTTATTTTAATAAATTAAATATTTAGTTAATTTTAATTTGGCCAACATTAAGGCCAAAGATTAACAAACCATCTATTGTAAATTTTATCATATGCTTGTGGGCAAGCTACAAATTAGATGGAGGCGATATAGCAATTTTCTAAACTATAAAGTAATAGGATGTTAAAATATTATCAACAACTAATTTAAGGCAAATATATTCGAAAATGATAAAATCAAATTTAATAGTTTATTTATCTTAAAAAATCGTTTAAAAAATTGTTTTATCTTGATGGTTTGGTGATAGAGGCATTTATTGTATAGGGCAACAATCGGGTAAAATATGTTGCTCCAACTAATTTGGGTCTAGAGTTTATTAATGTGGTGAGTATCTTAAAGTCTAGATAATATAAAATTAACGTTTACGGTAAGTTTGAGCTTTTCTTGCTTTTTTAAGACCGTATTTCTTTCTTTCAACAACTCTTGAGTCGCGGGTGATAAGGCCAGCTTCTTTAAGTAATGGGCGATTAGAAGAATCGTAAAGTGATAAAGCCTTGCTTATTCCGTGAGCTAATGCACCAGCCTGACCAGATTTTCCTCCGCCAATAATGCTTGCCTCAACGTCGAAAGAATTTTGTTGCTTAACAATAGCAAATGGATGGTTGATAATTGTAAATAATATTTCTCTTTTAATATATAATTTGCCGTCTTTGCCATTTATTGTTATTATGCCTGTTCCTTTTTTGATCCAGACTTTAGCAACAGCATTTTTTCTTTTTCCAGTAGAATATGCTCTTCCTAGAGAATCGATGTTACTACCTGTGACAATTTCTATTTTGGTTGTCTTAGTTTCTTTTATTGTTTTTATTACTTTTTCTTTTGCAACTGTCATGTTTTATTTATTTAGAATTTTTACGATTTAATGATGCGATGTCGATTTGTTCTGGTTTTTGAGCATGATTTTTATGTTCTGGCCCAGCATAGATATGTAGCTTGGTAAGGATTTGTCTTTGTAGTGGACCACGAGAGATCATGTTGGAGACTGCTTTTAGCAAAACTCTTTCGGGGAATTTGCTTTCGATGATTTGACGGACAGTTCTTTCTTTTATACCGCCTGGATGACCAGTGTGCCAATAGTATTTTTTGTTGGCATATTTCTTTCCAGTAAATTTAACTTTCTCGGCATTGATAACAACAATGTAGTCTCCGCAGTCGACATTTGGAGTAAAGGTTGGTTTATTTTTGCCTCTTAGAATATTGGCAATGAGTGATGCAAGCCTTCCCACAACAAGATTTTCTGCATCGATTAACACCCATTTTCTTGTTACTTCTTTTGGCTTTGCAACCTGTGTTTTAAACATTTTCTTAAATTTGAATATAATTAGTTTCTTGTCTTTGGACTTGCAAATATACCAAGACCAAAATTTTAAAATATAAAAATATAAACTAAATATTTTTTAGTCAAGCATTTTATTTAAAAAAGTTATTAGGCTATTATTTAAAAAGCAAATAAGAGCTACCATTGCCACCATTAAATTACTAAATTCGATGATTATAAGTTGCAATTTATCTCGAGAGCTTTAAAAATATTGCCATCTATTGCAATTAACACCTAAATCATGACAAATTTTCATAACTACCTAGAGGAAATAGCCAAAGTAAAAGATGAGCTTGAGCATAGTGGCAGAACATTTTTACAAAATTTGCTTACCGATTTTGCCAGTGCACACAAAATCAACATCATTCACGAATCGAAACGAGACAAACAGGGGCGGGGAGCCCCAGATTTCAAGTTTTTATTTAACGGCACCGAAATTGGCTATTTGGAAAACAAGAAAATTGGCGAAAATCTAGACGAAGTTTTAAAATCCGACCAGATCAGAAAATATAAAACTCTAACTGACAACCTAATTTTAACCGATTATTTACGATGGATCTATATCTATCAAGGCTTAATAATCAAAGATATTCGCTTGTGCGAAAGAAGTCTATTAGAACAAAAAACCATCAAATTAAATCAACAAAACTGCCAAGATTTAACGGCTTTAATTAACGATTTTCTTTCGCAAAAACCGCAAGAAATTACCAGAGCCAGAGATTTAGCAGAAAAACTAGCACAACCAACAAAAACAATAAGGGAAGAGCTTGTTTTAAGCACTGCAGAAGATGCAACAAATAATAAAAACCAAGAATTAAAAGGGTTGTTAAAGGTTTTTAAAGAAAATATTTCCGAAAAAATAACCGCCCAAGAATTTGCCGATGCCTTCGCTCAAACACTAACTTATTCTTTATTTTTAACCAAATTAAGCCTACAAAACCCCAATCAAAAACTGCTTTTAAATAATATCTCAAGCCATATTCCGCAGTCTTTCGCACTGATTAAAGATATTTTAAAATTTATTCAAGTTTTAGACAAATATTTAAATTTAAAACCTTATATCGAAAGAATTTTACATATTGTTAATAATATCAATAGTTTCGAGCTTGCAAAAGACCTAAAATTCACACAAGACGAAGAAAAAGACCCTTACATCTATTTCTACGAAGATTTCCTTAAGGCCTACGACCCGCAAATTAGGGTTGATGCAGGTGTTTATTACACTCCAGAGCCGGTAGTAGTTTCAATCGTCAATAATATTCACAATCTTTTAAAAACAGATTTTAATTTAGATGAAGGGCTTGCCGATAATTCGGTAAAGATTCTTGATTTTGCTTGTGGCACTGGCACTTTTTTACTTCAAATTTATAATCAAATTCTTGCAGAAATCCCGCCAACTTCATTAAAAAGAAAAAACCTTATCAAAAACCATATTTTAAAAAATATTTATGGCTTCGAGCTGTTGATTCCTGCTTATTGTGTGTCGCATTTAAAACTCTCGCAATATTTAAAAGAAAATGCCAATTATAGCCTCGAAAATGACGATAGAATTGGGGTTTATTTAACTAACACCCTAGAAAACCGCCCAGAATCTTATCAAACTGCAATGCAATGGATTATTCCCGAAATTGCTAATGAGGGTAAATCTGCACAAGAAATTAAAGAAAATAACGATATTATTGTAATTACTGGCAATCCGCCATATAACGGCACTTCGCAGAATAATTTTACATATATTCAAGACCTAATCAAGCCTTATTTCCCTAATGACGAAATAAAAGAGAAAAACCCAAAATGGCTTCAAGACGATTATGTTAAATTTATACGATTTGCCGAAAATAAAATCGCCAATGCGGGCAAAGGCATTGTTGGAATTATTACTAGCCACAGCTTTATCGATAACCCAACCTTTCGGGCGATGCGAAAGCATTTAATGGGAACCTTCGATAAAATCTACATTATCGACCTTCACGGCAACAGCAAAAAGAAGGAGAAATGCCCAGACGGCACCCAAGATCAGAATGTTTTTGACATTCAGCAAGGAGTAGCGATAAGCTTTTTTGTGAAAAACCCAGCAATAAAAACAGCAGAAAAAGGCATTTATCATTTAGATATTTTCGGCAAAAGAAAGCCTAAATTTGCACAAATTAGCGAAATCGACTTAACAAAAACTGCTTTTAGCAAAATTAACCCTTCCGCACCCTTTTATTTATTCATTCCGCAGAATGATAAATTAAAAGAAGAATACGAAAAAGGGGTGAGTTTGAGGGATATTTGGCAGGAGATGAATGTTGGGATTGTGACGGGAAGGGATGAAAAAGTTGTGGCTTTTAATGAAAAAGAGTTGAAAAAGAAGATTAAGGAAAATTTTGATCTTAACCCTCCCCTTGAGGGAGGGTCGAATGCAAAGCATTCGGGGAGGGGTCAAAAAACTCATCACAACTTTAGCCCTAATTCTTCTAACAATATTTCCAACCCCGCCCCGCATCGCCAACAAGTTGGCTCTGCGACCCTCCCTCAAGGGGAGGGTTATATTCAAAATATTTCATACCGCCCGTTTGATAATCGTAAAATTTACTATGACACAAAAACCAAAGGTATAATTGAAAGGGCAAGAACCGACATTATGCAACACTTCCTGAGCAAGGGAAATGTTGGGTTGGTGTTTAGTAGGTTTCAATTTAAAAAAGAGGGTGATTTTACTTGTTATCATATTTGTGGAAATATTTTAGATATTAATTACTTACAGTCCCCTGGTACAGCCTCCATCGCACCCCTCTACCTCTATAAGCCTTTTAATGGCAAAGTGGAAAAAATCCCAAATTTCAAACCAGAGTTTGCAAAAATGATTGCGGAGAAGTTTGAAAAACCTACACCAGAAGAGGTTTTAGCCTATATCTATGCTGTTCTGCACTCGCCAAGCTACCGCACGAAATATTTAGAATTTCTAAAAATCGACTTCCCAAGAATTAATTTTGATGTCGATTTGGCAGAATTTACAAGGCTTGCTACAATCGGGCAAGAATTAATCGATGCCCATTTGATGAAAAAAATTCCACATTCTAAAATTGGCGAGCCTGAATTTGATGGCAAGCAAAATTTTATTGTCGAAAAAGTGGCTTACAACCAAGAAAAACAAAGGCTTTATTTTAATAAAACTTGTTATTTTGCAGATGTTTCGCCAAAAGTCTGGGAGTTTAAAATTGGTGGCTATCAGGTTTTAGACAAATATCTTAAATCTCGCAAAGATTTAGATATTTCAACCGACCTAGACCACATTCAAAACATTATCAAGGTTTTAGATTTTACCATTGAGAAGATGGCAGAAATTGGCTAAATTACTTTAGCAAAGCTTTTTATTTCTGTGGATCCTTTCCGCGAAGCTCGCAGGATCTAACTTCTGCCGTCATCCTCGCGCGAAGTCGCAGGATCCAGAGTAATAAAATCAATAAAATTGTCGCTTCCGTAGAATTATCGCTTCGCTAAAATGTATTTAGGAATCTGTGGATCCTGCAACTTCGTGCAGGATGACGATGTGGTAAGTGCTTCTATTAATAATAATTTTGCTTTGCGATTATGGATCCTGCAACTTCGTGCAGGATGACGACGGGGTAACTATGGATCCTGCAACTTCGCTTTCGCTTCGTGCAGGATGACAAATGGAGGACTGCGGATCCTGCAACTTCGTGCGGAGAGGTGACGGTGGGGGGGAGTGCGAAGATAACGACTGGGGCGGTTTTACGG
>CAMAYG010000026.1 GCA_945862535.1 Rickettsia typhi
CTTTTGGCAATAATCTTTTGGCAATAATCTTTTGGCAATAATCTTTTGGCAATAATCTTTTGGCAATAATCTTTTGGCAATAATCTTTTGGCAATAATCTTTTGGCAATAATCTTTTGGCAATATGTTTTTGATTTAGGCTTTTTAATCCGAGCTTTATCCTCATAACACGAATTCAAAAGCCCCATAATGACACTGTCGCAGAATCACCCCGATTCTACTTAGCAAGATTTATCGCAGAAAACACCGTGGCAAAATTATTTTGTGATTTTTCTTTAATGGACAAAACCGCAGATCATATCCCGCTTGGAAGGTTAAGGCTTGGCAGATTAAGACAAAGCATCGAAAACCAATAATCAAGAATAAAAATCGCCGACAAGCAAGCTCGCTAGGGATTTAAATTTACGACAGTCTCTTGAGAATTAACAGCTGTTATAAAATTGCTACTACTATTATTTTTTCTAGCTTGAAATTCTTCGATATATGGCTTGACGATTTCCTTTTGCAGAATGTAAAACCCCCGCTCTTCTAATTGTAAAAATCTATTAAAATCTTCAATTCCTTTTTCGATGAACTCAAAAAATTTATTGTCTTCTTGTAAAGATTAAAATTTTACTCTTTCACCGCTATTTTGCTTATTTTCCATAGAATTGATTTTGTTATTTTTAATTATTAAACTTAACTTTACTAAAAATTAGCAAAATAAACAGTGATTAGATTATCGACTTTTAGCCTCTTCTTTTGAAGCGATTGCTGAAGGCTGACCTGTTATTTGATTAGCTGGTAAATCTTCATTAATATTTTTATCAGCCTTGTTTTTTGCTTCCGCAAGATCACTAAAACGATTTAATATTTTAAAATATCTACAAAAATTTTCTTTTATTTCATTATTAACAAAGTCGTTAGTTGGATTATTGCCGTCAAATTCTTTATCTTGCGGATATTTAATTTTTCTGCTTTCTGCCTTAAATTTAGCAAGCTCTACAAGTTGTGGCTCAATTTTTAATTTAATCTTATTGAAAATTTCATAAAAGGGATGATCTGAGTTGATTTTGCTATCTTGACTAATATCAGAATACAATCTATTTCTTATGTACTCAATTTGGTTATTGTTGCCTTTTGCCTTATCTAACGCCTTATAAAGTCCTGATTTTTTTGGATCTTGTTCAAATATTGTTTTGGCATAGCCTTCAAGAGATGAAAAACAATCTTGCAAATTAAGACTTTCTTCATCAATAGCTTTATTGATAATTTTAGCCTTTTCTTCTTTATAAATATTGTCAAAATGAGTTTTAATATTTTTTGCAAGTTTTTTATCGTTAATCCTAGGTAGCTTATCGGCAATTTTAACTATTTCACCTTCCGTAAATATCGAGTATTCTTGGCCTTTTAAAGCTTTGTCAATGTTTTCTTCGATGAATTTAAATTGACTATCAATTGCCGATTTATTATTGTAGCCATCCAAGAGTTGAAATACCGAAATATGCGAATTATAGGTGCCATTAAAAATACTATGTTGAGCAATATGTTCATCCTTAATTGCAGCATCAAAACGACCTAAAACCAAAACATTCTCCTTTTTTAAACTCTCAAGAACCTGACGATAAAAACAATAGCTTGGTCCGTAGCGAGAATCGTCAATCAAGATTTTTTTAGAACCATCTTCGGCTTTGATTGCAATAACTACCGGATGAGTTTCAGTTATGCCTAATTCCAAACCTTTGTTGTCTTTATATACAAAGTCTGTAAATTGCCGAAGCACTGATTTGTTAGGAATTTCAGCAACAAAAACTTGTGTATCTTTATCTTTATCAATTTTTAACAATTCTTCTCTAAAAAATTTGGCAATAAATGGTTTAATTTTGCTTTTATTGTCATTTAAATCGAAATTAACTGGTAAAAATAATGTTTTTTGAGTAGATTTTATTTTTTGCGAACTTTCCATTGCCCTATAATGTTGTTTATTTAATATTTTAAAATTTATATTTTATTTTTGCAATACTTAATTTTACTAAAAATTAGCAAAATGCCAAAAAGATGAAGTATAAATATTGCATTATAGTATTATTAAGAAGGTTTTGAAAGCAAAATTTAGATAGTAAAAAGCCGCAAATTTACCCTATATAATGTTGATTAATGTTTTTATTTTATAGCTACAAAGTACAAAGATGGCTTTAGAATATTTGCAATTTGATTTATTAAGCACATCAACACGATTACTGCAGACCGCAACAAGAAATCTTTTTTTTAGCACTTTTTTCTTGCAGTTTTTCACTGTTTTCGAGGTTAATGTTTCGAATATTTGGAAGACTTAACTCTCTTTCTTGACTCTTGCAACCGAGGTAAAACAAAGAATAATTTTCAAAATCAACTCTGTTGTCGATATTTTTAGAATTCTTGCCAACATTTATTAAGCAATCACCAACGATAAAGCTAGGCAAAACTTCTCCACGACCCCGATAATTCTTACTGCCAGCATCAAAGTCGCCAAAATTTTCTTTATAATAACTTATTAGGAAATTTTCTCTTTTAACGGCTTTATGAATTTTTTTTTCATATAGATTCTCAACATCTTTTTCTTGTAGCAGATATTCTTCTTTTTTTTGAAGATGTTTTTTTCTAACCTTCTCTATATCTTTTTTAATTTTTTTAGCCATTTCTTCCTTTATTTTAAACACAAACTCACTACCTAAAACATTTTTAGCAGCAGGCGAATCGCTCACAGAATCGCCCTCCTTGCTTCGCCCCTCTTTCTTTTTTGCAAAAGATTGACCGACTGTGTCTTTTATTGAGATGTTAGACTTCTCATTTAACTTTAAAGATTCTAGCAATGCATCGAACTGGGTTTGCAAAATGCCAATATCTTCTTCTTTTTTTTTTAGCAACTCTGTTTTTTTTTGTTTTTTTTCTAATTGAAGCAAGTTAATCAAATTGGTGCTTTGAAAAATTTTCTTAACATAACTTGTTTGCACTTCTGCTCGGCGGACAATGTCTAAATTGTTAAAACAACAACAAGTTGGGTTTTCTTTACTGTCAAGCAAAGCAAAACTAGAAATACCATTAAATTTTTCTATATAAGCATTAATAATATTGTCTTCATGAGCAATATCTGCAAAATTAATATCAGCAAAAGTTTGTTGCATTTTTTTTAAAATAATATTGACAGATGATACATCGAAACAATCATTCTCTTTGTCGATAGCCTCGGGGATAAAATTAAAAAAACTATGACAGCAGTCATTAAAGTTAAATAAAAAACTAAATAAAGGCTTGGCTAAATCAGGATTAGCTGGCTCATTTATTTTAGTCTGCTTACCATTGGCAAAGAAATAAATTTGCATTTTTTCGGCATTTGGGCTAAAATAAATCGCCATTTCCAGCGGGAAAGAATTTATTGATTTAATTTTATTATTTTTCATTTGAAGGGCAATTTGGATCGGTTAATTTTATTAAAAAGCTTAAAATATTTAGCAAAATCAATAAAAGTTATTTTTAGCAAATAGATTGTCAACAAATACCTTATTTATTGCCAAATTAAAACTTGTAAAAGATATTTTTTCTAATATTTTTAGCTCATCGATTTAAAGCTCCGCAAGAGCAATTAACATCTAAATAGCAAAATCTAAAAATTTCAAATACTACAATGCAAAACGAAGCAGAAAGCAATAACTTGGCAACAAGCGACACATTGGTTAACTCTCTATTTGTCAACTCTCTTGGCTTTGCTAAAGCAGAAAAAGATACCAAGGTTGTAGTGGCAATGTCTGGAGGGGTAGATTCCTCTGTTGTGGCATGCATGCTGAAGCAACAAGGTTACGAGGTGATTGGGGTTACTCTTCAATTATACGATCTCGGAGAAGTTATGAAGAAGAAAAATGCCTGTTGTGCTGGGGTCGATATTTTCGATGCTAAGCAAGTGGCCTGGAAGTTTGATTTTCCTCATTATGTCCTGAATTATCAATCGCGATTCAAAAATGCCGTAATCGAAGAATTTGCCGACAGTTACCTGCGGGGAGAAACTCCAATTCCTTGTGTTAGTTGTAATCAGACGGTAAAATTTAACGATCTACTAGAGTTCGCTAAAGAACTAGGGGCAGACTGCCTTGCCACAGGTCATTATGTTAAAAGAGTTGGCACTAAAAACGAAGCAACAATGCATAAGGCAACAGATTCAAAAAAAGATCAAAGTTATTTTTTATTTGCCACCACCAAAGAGCAGTTAAAATTTTTACGATTTCCATTAGCAGAAAATAGCAAAGAGCAAACACGACAAATGGCAGAATCATTTGGTCTTGCCATTTCGCAGAAGCCAGATTCTCAGGATATTTGCTTTGTCGTAGATGGCGATTATGCAAAAGTTGTCGCATCAATTCGCCCTAGTGCCTTTAAAGAAGGAGATGTTATTAACATTGCTAATAACCAGAAAATAGGCAAACATTCGGGAATTATCAATTTTACCATCGGACAAAGAAGAGGCTTAGGCATTGCTCATCCAAAACCGTTATTTGTTGTAAAAATCGATGCCAAAGCAAATATTGTTTATGTTGGCGAAGAGCACGACCTTAAAAAACAGCAATTTTTAATTAAAAAATGCAATTGGCTGGGGGCAGAAGATTGGCAATCTCTTATCAATAGCACTAATAAAATTAAGGTTCGCCTACGATCTAATCATTGCGAAGAAGAGGCAGAGATAAAATTTCTGGCAAATTTTGAAGCAATAATATCGATGACAAAAAGCACTAAAGCAGTTACTCCCGGTCAGGCTTGTGTTTTTTACCAAGAAGATCAGGTTCTTGGTGGTGGCTGGATTACTAACGAAATTCACTAAATCTTGCAAAGAAAAATTATTATAATTTCTGGAGCAACCGCAAGTGGCAAGTCTAAAATGGCACTTGAAGTTGCTGGCATGATTAGCAAAAAATTTAATAAAAAATGCACTATTATTAATGCCGATGCCCTGCAAATATATTGCGGTCTGCCAATATTGTCGGCACAACCAAATATTGCCGAACAGCAAGAGCAAGAACATCTTCTTTACGGAATAATCAATCCGTGGCAAAATTCTTCTGTTGCTAATTGGCTAGATCTTACAACATCAACAATTAACAACTGCTTCGCTTGCGACAAATTGCCAATTGTTGTGGGTGGGAGCGGAATGTATATTAATAGCTTAATTGATGGAATATCGCCAACACCAATAATTAGCGACGAAATTCGACATATTGCTAATAAAGATTTTGCAACAGACCTTAAAGAAGATTTTGTTGAAAAAATGATAAAACTTGGCGAAATGCCAGAAAATCGCCAAAAATTAATGTCGCTAGACCAACAAAGATTAATCAGAAGATATGAAGTCGTCCTTGCTAGTGGCAAAAACCTCGATTATTGGCAATCACTGCCGAAGAAAGCCCCTTTTGCTAGCAACGATATTCAGCATTTCTATCTAGAAATAGATCGCGAAACGATATATCGCAGATGCAACGACCGTTTTTTAACAATGCTTGAAAAAGGGGCAATTGAGGAAGTCGAGGCACTAATCAAAAATTTTCAAAAAAACAATATCGATCTGTTAAAAACCCCTAGCAATATCTGCAAAACTATTGGTTATAACGAGATAATTTGCTATCTTGGACTAGGCACAGAAGCAAAAATTAGCAAAGAAGAACTGATTAACATCGCCTGTCAAAAAACCCGTAATTATGCCAAAAGGCAATTAACTTGGTTCCGCCACCAAAACCTTAACAGGAAAAATATTGCCAATTGCCTCGAACTGCTACAAAATATAACGATCTATTAATTTAACGGGCTGTTATAGTTATTTACTAATTGCAACAATAAAGACAATCTTTAAAGAAAGCTTTGAGTTGCTGGTGAGAATCGACAAAATCTTGTAAAAATCTTAGTAAATCAGTGCTAGAAATTTGCGAATTTTGATGGCTAATTTCTTGATTCCTGTTGCTATTTATTAGAAGAGAAACCACCTCGACTTCATAATAAGCAATCGCCCACAACATGGTTACAATGTGGCTAATAGAGCCAAGATAATTACCAACAACCAAGATAACTGGCATTTTGTTTTGCTTTGCAAGGTCTAGAAAATTATGATGCCGATTTATTGGGCTAGCAATACCGCCGGCAGATTCAACAATTAATTGCCTACCGTTATTGCTTGCTAAAATAAAGCGATTGTCAATAAATTGCGACAATTCTTGCAGGGTTATTTCGACACCATTTAAACTTGCTGCTAAATGCGGTGAAACAGGCTCTTTAAAGCACCACGGACTAATTTCCCTTATGCTATCTAATGTAACACCTCTTTTTAACGAGGCTAATATTTTACCGCTATCGCTATTTGCTAAACCTGCAATTGTTGATAAATCAACACCGCTTGCTATTGGCTTTATTACATCGAGCTTTAAATTATTTGCCAAAAAATTTTCGATTACCTTAACCGCAACAAATGTTTTACCAATGTCGGTGCCTGTCGATGCGATTAAGATCTTGCGGTTCGAATATTTTAATAAATGCCGAACTAATTGCTGATAATTTATCATTGCTTGATAATTTAACCTATTTAATATGATGAAAATCGCTAAAAATGGCAGAAACTAGCCAAAAGATTATCAACAATTTTAATATTAAAAATCTTAATGCAAGAGAAATTTGGTTTTTATTCTAATTATCACCTGCAAGAGTTTTCTCCTTATATCACAGAAAAATCTTGTCAATTGCTAATTATTGGGGCTGGGGCCGCGGGCATCATGTCGGCAATTACCGCAAGCAAAGCCGGAATAAAAGACATCGTAATAATTAGCAAGGTTTTGCCAATTAACAGCCATACCGCTTCTGCCAAAGGCGGAATCAATGCCTCTCTCGGCAATGTTGCAGAAGATAACTGGCTTTGGCATGCTTTCGACACAATCAAGGGTGGCGACTATTTAGCGGACACCGATGCGGTAGAAATCTTATGCCAAAATGCTAACGATGCCATTATCGAATTAGAGCATTTTGGGGTGGTTTTTTCTCGCAGTGAAGACGGTAAAATTGCTCAAAGAGCTTATGGCGGGCAAACTAGCGAATTTGGTAAAGGTAAAGTTGCCTATCGAGCTTGCTATTCTAAAGACAAAACTGGCTACACAATCCTTAACAGCCTCTATCAACAGGCACTAAAGCTTAACATTAAATTCTTATCAGAAACTTTAGTTGTCGATTTACTTGCAGACAAAGCAACTAACAAATGTTACGGCTGTATTGCAATCGATCACAACAGCGGTAAAGTTATCGCTATCGAATCATTAACGACAATTATAGCAACGGGAGGATATAGCCAAATATACCGCAACTCTACCTCATCGACCATTTGCACCGGAGACGGCACCGCCCTTGCCTTTCAAAATGGCATTGCCCTAGAAGATATGGAATTTGTCCAATTTCACCCGACAGGCATTGCGGGTTACGGTTTCCTGATTAGCGAGGCAACAAGAGCCGAAGGTGGCTATTTGCTTAATTGTAACGGCGATAGATTTATGAAAAATTATGCCCCAAACCTTCTAGAGCTTGCTTCGCGAGATGTCGTTTCTCAGGCAATTGCTAGCGAAATTAACGAAGGCAGGGGCTGTGGCGAAGATAAAAAATATATCAACCTCGATCTTCGGCATTTAAGCAAGAAAACCTTAGAAGAAAAACTACCAGGGGTTGTCGAATTGGTAAAGAAGTTTTTAAAAATCGACCCTCAAGAATCTTTAATTCCTATTTGCCCCTCGGCTCACTATAATATGGGCGGTATTCCAACAAATACTCGCTGTCAAGTAATAAATTTTAACGAAGAACTCCTGGAACAAAATCTAGAAATAGGCTCTGGCAATAATCAACAAAGTTGTTTTAGCAATTTATTTGCTATTGGCGAGGCCGCTTGTGTGTCTGTTCATGGTGCCAATCGCTTAGGATGCAATTCCTTGCTCGATTTACTAGTTTTTGGTAAAATTGCTGGCAATGAAGCGGTAAAAATCGCCCAGAATCTTGCAAATCAAGGCAATATAACACCAGGATTGACGGGGCTTAAAGAAAAAATGCTCGCAAGAATGGCTAATGTTTTTGCAGTAATTGTAAAAATTAGCCAATTAGGCCAACAAGAGAAAAATAAAATCGGCATCAAAATTAACCAAATCAAGCTAGAACTACAAGAGAATAACAGCAATAATTTAGCGGTTTTCCGCAATTATCAATCGCTAAAACAAGGTCTTGACAACAACTTACAATATCAAGAAAAATTACAAGAAATATTTAGCTTTAGCGATGCGGAAAGCCTGACTCGATCATCAAAACAAAATAAAACCACAATCGACAAAACGACAATCGAACTATCGTGGAATCAACTCTTAATCGACTACTACGAATTGCAGAATCTTATCGACAATGCTATTGCTAGTAATATTTCGGCAATAAAACGAGAAGAAAGCCGTGGCTCGCATTTTCGCCAAGATTTCCCGCTTCGCAACGACAAAGATTTTCTTGCCCATAGCTTAGTTATTAAGTGTCGAGAGGAAGAATTTTTCGAGCAAAATAGTAATATCAAAATTAATCTTGCAAATTATCAACAATACTATAAATTCGCCCTCACAAAAGTTAGAAATCATAGCAATTTTTCCGAACTAAATATTCAACCAACTACTCGCAAATATTAATGAGATACAGTCCGCACCTTAATTCTATTATGAAATCAATAGAAAAAGCAACCAATAAAATTTCTCGCGATTTTACCGAATTGGAAAACCTCCAAACCAATCCCGCTTCGGCTCTAAAATTTAGTATAGCCTGCGCTGGTAGGGTTGAAGAAATAATCGAAAAAGATCTCCGGCAATTTAAGCCAAATTTCGAACTGCATTTCTGCAAAGAAACAGACCCAGCCCCAAAAATCAATAGCGAATATGGCTGTATTATTGTTCCTATTGACGGAATAGACAACCTTAGCCGAGCCAACCCAAATTTTACCATTGCCGTCGCTTTGCAACATCAATCAAAACACGGCACCGAAACAGTGTCTTTGGCTATTAATCACTTAGTGGCAAATAGTATTTATTATTGCGAAAAAGGTCTTGGAGCCTTTGTTAATAATCGTCGGCTTCGAGTGTCGAAAAGAACAAAAAATCAAACACCTGCAGTTGCAATTGACAATGTTAACTTTCTTGAAAATATTAAGAAAATCGACCTCAGCGGAGAATATTCGGTGCACAGCCTAAATTGCCGTAGCCTAGAATTGGCAATGCTTGCTTCTGCCCAATATGACTATTATTTTTGTAGCAACAATAATAACCTTATTATCGATTGCTTTGGCTTAATGGCGAAAGAGGCCGGGGCAACAATTAGCCACAAAGAAGACCTGATAGTTATTAGCAACAACAATTAATATTTTCTAAAATGGAACCAAATAACAATACAGCTCTAGAGCAGGCAACAAAACTAATTGAATCTTGGAAAAAAAAGCTCGAAGCAATCAAAAAAGAAAAGCTCGAAGCAATCGAAGAAAAGCTCAAAAAAAACAGTCGTAACAGCTATTCTTTTGGAGAAAGTTCCCAGGAATATGTTTTTGTTGAAAAACATGATAAGGATGACTTTCTATCTGGATACGGTTACTACCCGAGCAAAGACGGAAAAGAGTTTGAAGGTGAAGAATTATTTCGTGGTATAAAAATAAAATCTCAAGAAGCAAATAAAGGAGTTGCTGAATATTACAGCTATTACGACGAAGGTAAAGAAAAATTTAGAGTCAGCAGTCTAAAAGATGTTGCAAGAACTTTTTCTTTAGTTGATGAAAATGGCACAGTAACTAGGAAAATCTTTACCAATAAAGACAGTCAAATCACATCAATAGAAAAATATTATCAAGATGAAAAACACGGCTTTTGTCAAAGTTTTGATGAAAATAACGAGCTAGAAGAAAGCGAATTTTTTATTAACGGAAAAAGTAAATTTACCGAAAAAAAAGTAAAGTACAAAGATGGTAAACAAGGGGTTAGCAAGACCTTTATTGGCGAAAATGATACAAAAATCATTGTCACATACATAGATAATAAATTTGATGAAGCAGAATTATTTAACAAAAACAATCTTCAAATTGGCACGGTTTTTAAAGACAAAAATAATGACTTATGTTTTGCAGAAGGAGCTGAAGGAACTGGAAGAAAAATAGCAACAGAATTTTCTCACAAATCTTTCGTTTTGCATAAGCCAAATGGGGAAATCAGACGAATCGCTATTACAGATGCAGAAGGTAAGAATTTTTTTGCCGATATCGACAGTGGAGAATTGGGCACAAAAGTGCTCTTTGGCGAAGCGACAATTGAAGATAAAATAATTAAGGCTCAAGGTAATTGCACCGAGATAGATTCAAGCAAGGAAATAGCCTCGATAGCAAAATTTACAGCTGACATTGAAAACAAGTCAGCTTCTGCAAAGAAAAAACAAAAAGATCGCCAAAACACCCCAAAATCAGCAATTACAACGATCTTTATCAGCAAAAAACCAAAAAAAGAAGAGGGAAACTTTAGCAAAATAGCAAAAGCATATCGAGAAAAACATAATAGTAGCAATACCAGCTTTAAAACAATGGAGCTAAAAGACGAAACTTTAAAGGAAGAAATAAATAAAAAAATCACTGAAAAGATAAAAGAAAATAGAGTTAGCTGGTGGAATAAATTTAAAAATTTCTTTGGCAGTGCCAAAGAAGAAAATACCCTTCGTTTGATTTTTGACTCTCATGGCAGTAAGCAATCTGGCTCGAGTTTAGTTAATTTAGACTCACTAAAAGAATATATTGAAGTCGCTAAAGAAAGTGGCTTTAAGCACTTAAAAATCAGTATCGGGTCTTGCTACGGACTAGGCAAAACAGAAGAAGAGTTAAAAGATTTTATAAAGGGCCTTGAAGGCATCGATATTAGCTTAAGAGTCGCCGATGGCAGTAATAGTGTCAATAGAATAAGCGATACTAAAGCAAAAAAAGAAAAAGCAAAAAAAGAAGTGGGAAATGCACTAGAAGAATTATCGAAATATGCATATCATCAACAAATAGACAGCCAAACCTTCGAAGCCAAAAACCGCTTAAATTTAACAAATAACCCACCAAAAAATTCTAATCAATTATAAAAATAACTCCTATCCATCATGCTCAAATCATCATTAAAATATTTAGCAATCACTGCTTTTATTGCCTCAGTCAGTTCTTGTGCTTTTTTTAATAGCAACACCGTTCCTGTTAAAATCACTAGCCAACCGCAACAGGCACAAATCTTTATCAACAATCAATATTACGGCCTAACTCCGCAAATTCTTAAAATAGAGGCCAAAAACTCTAAATTAATGCTAAAAAAGGCAGGATTTAACAATGCCGAAGCAAATCTCGAAGTTTGGACTGCGGTTCGCAGAACCAGAGGCGATGGCATCAGATGTTTTGCCGATGCCATGGGAACAATGTTAATTTTGCCTGCGGTGTCGTTTTTTTCTAGCAAATGCCTAGATTTCAAAAAAGGTGAATATCACTTCGAGCTAGAGAAATATCAACAAAAATCTGCTAACGAAGGACTTTTTCTTGAAAAAGATCAGTCAAATCTAAGCAACAAGCAAGACCAAAATATGCCAAATTTACCTAATGAACAAATACCCCAAATGAACTCGATGCAGTATCAGCAATATATGGAAGAGATGCAAAAAAACCATAATTAGCCATAAATTAACCCCGACTAAACTCTTGTAAGTTAATTTTTATTGTTTAAAACTAAAGCAGACCGCTTGACAGGACAGGAATATATAGTCTTTTATTCCCTAAACTATTTATTCTTAATTGGTCACTGTATAAGAAGCCTCGTCTTGCTTTTACACACCAAATATTGCCTCAATATTCAATATTGGGGCAAATTTTCTATACACGGAATTAAATAGCCATATTTCATCCATCTTGCGGTCCTTATTGATTCTTAATGACTATAGCAAATAATACTCACAAATTTCAAAAATCAGAGCAAAGCCTCTTAAGAAAACACTTCTTAGCCATAAGAAATGCCATCGCCCACACAGAAACTTTGGCAAAATCGCAAATTATTCAACAAAAAGCTGTTGAATATTTTCTTTGGAATCAAATAGGGGCTGGACAAAAGCTGTCTGGACAAAAACTCTCTGGACAAAAAACCGTCTCCTTATATTTTGCAATAAATAACGAGGTTTTTACTAGTGCAATCGCCAAATTTTGCCTCGATAACAAAATTTACCTCTGCTACCCCAAGATTCTAAAAAAAGATTCGCCATTAATTTTTGTTGAGCAAAACGATTTAACCGAGCTAGAAACAAGTAAAATACATAATAAAATCATAGAACCAGCACTTAGATTGGAATCTAATATTTTAGAGCCAAACATTATTTTTGTTCCCATAGTTGCCTTCGACAAATATTGCAATCGCCTAGGAATGGGTGGCGGATTTTACGACAGAACGATAGCAGATTTCAAAAAGCGAGGTATCGATTTCATTTCAATAGGATTAGCCTTTGAAAATCAACGGGTTACAGAAAATATCGCAACAACAGAATTCGATCAAAAGCTTGATTTTATTATCACCGAAACTAATATTTATCGAAAAAGCTAATCGTTTCAAAACATTATGATTGATTTTTTTTGATAAAACTTAAAATTATTAGTTGCCTTTCAATTTTTTAAATATAAGTTTTTTCTTAGTCACTGCTTTTAGTCGCAAGACTATTGGTATTGCCATAACAATAATAGCAATCTTAAACAATAAGAAACATGCACAAGACCGACTTGATTGGTGCAATTGCACAAAAAACCAAGCTATCTAAAAAAGATTCAATAGCTTTTCTAGATGCTTTTTTAGAAACAGTAACAAAAACTCTTAAAAAGGGCGAGAATGTTACCTTGATCGGCTTTGGAACTTTTAAAGTTAACAAAACCGCACCAAGAAAAGGTAGAAACCCAAGAACCGGGAAAGAAATCCAAATTAAGGCTTCTAAAAGGCCAAAATTTACTGCCGGTAAAGCTTTAAAAGATGCGGTAAAATAAATATAAAAAACCATAAAGGAGTTTTTCTTTATGGTTTTTTAGCCCAACACCCATAATCACCAAACAAAAAACAATTTTAAATTAAACAAAATTTAAAATAACAACACCCAAAAATGCACAAATTAAATCTTTTCACCAAAACATCCTTAAAAAACTTCTTAAAAAAACAATCGGGTAAAGCATATTTTTGCAATATTTTTACTTGCTATATTACAAATCTTAACTAAATTTACTCAATCTAAACCAATACTCAAAATTAAGCTTGATTAACTAAACACTCATTTCAATGCAAAATAACAATTCTGGCTCATTAAACAACCTCGATATTAAGCCTGAAAATGCCAATACTCGACCGCTAATGGAAATACTACAAGAAAAAGCAAGTGTGTTATGCGAGGCTTTGCCTTATATGCGAAAATTTAACGGCGAAACATTTGTAATTAAATTTGGCGGAAGTGCCATGGGCGGAGATATTAACCTCAAAAACTTTGCTCGCAACATAGTTTTATTAAAGCAAATTGGCATAAATCCAATTGTAATTCACGGCGGAGGGCCACAAATTGGCAAAATGCTCGAAAAACTAAATATGAAATCTTCCTTTATCGACGGGCTTAGGGTCACAGATGCCGACACAGTCGCTATAGTTGAAATGGTTCTCGCTGGCTCAATTAACAAAATGATTACTACAGAAATAGTTAATGCCGGAGGCAAGGCAATTGGCATTTGTGGCAAAGATGGAGGCCTTGTTAAAGCAAAAAAAATTACCAGAACCCAAAAAGACCCAGATTCAAACATCGAAAAAATACTCAATCTAGGCTTTGTCGGCGAGCCTTATCGCGTCGATCCAGACATTCTTAACACTTTTGAAGACTCCGAAATTATTCCTGTCATTGCCCCTATCGGAATTGGCGACAATGGCGAAACATTCAATATCAATGCCGACACCTTTGCTGGAGCAATAGCATCTTCATTACAAGCAATGAAACTAATCATATTATCCGATGTCGATGGAGTACTAGATGAAAACAAGCAAATAGTTAGTAAAATCAATGCTTTGGTTGCCAAAGAAATGATTGGCAACGGTCTTATAACAGGCGGTATGATACCAAAAATAGAAACTTGCATCGAGGCAATAGAAATGGGGGTTTGCTCCGCTCATATTCTTAACGGCAACATAGAAAACATTCTTCTTATGGAGCTATTTACCGAGCTTGGTATTGGCACGATGATAACATAATATTTGTAAAATCGTTATAAAATGACAGTAAATTACAACACAATTTCATATCGCAACATCACTCCCGCAATAGATCCAAGCTCTTTCATTGCCCCTAATGCCGTTATCTCTGGAGATGTGGAAATTGGCAAAGAAAGTGGTATCTGGTACGGATGCATCATCAGGGGCGATGTCGCTAAAATATCAATAGGCAATTACAGCAACATTCAGGATTGCACCATTATACACGGCACTAGGCCAAATCATGCTCAGAATAAAACAGGTAAAGACGGTGCATCGGTTAAAATTGGCGATTATGTAACAATAGGCCACCGAGCAATTATTCATGCCTGCACCATAAACAGCTTTTCCTTTATTGGTATGGGCTCTATTATTATGGATTTAGCAACTATCGAAGAATATTCTATGGTTGCCGCAGGTGCAGTTGTAACTCCGGGCAAAATTGTAAAATCGAAAGAAATATGGGCAGGAAACCCTGCAAAATTCTTTCGCCATATGACAGATGTAGAGCTGGAATATATCAAAATATCGGCAGAAAACTATGCCGAACTCGCCAAAGAATATAAGGCCGAAGAAGATAAGGCCAAAGAATATAAGGAAATCGCACTTAACAATCAATAAAACAATCATGACAAAAAAGAAGAACGAACTACCTAAAAATAATGCAGAAAAACCAATCAGCAAGGAACAAGATACCAAAACCAAAGAATATAGCCCAGCAACTGTCCATCAAAATCAACAAGCAGAACTAGAAGCAAAAGTCAAAAGTCCGCCAGTAGCAACTAAAAGCAACGAAGAATTAACCGTTTCTCAACATAAGAAACAACAAAACAATGGTAATTTTCAAATTAACGACTCGGTAATTTATCCCGCTCACGGTGTTGGTAAAATTATCGACATCGAAGAAATGTCAATTCAAGAAAAAGTTTTTTCTTTTTACATCATTATTTTTGAAAAAGAAAAGTTAACAATTAAAGTTCCAGTTACCAATATCAAAGATAGCGGACTAAGGTCTCTATCCAATAAAAAGCAATTTGACGAAGTTTTTACAATATTACGGAGCGGAATCAAGAAAATCAAAGGCATGTGGAGCCGTCGAGCTCAAGAATATGAAGTCAAAATAAATTCTGGCGACATTAAAATGATCGCCGAAGTAGTTCGTGACCTTACCCGAGATATCGACGACAACGAAAGATCTTACAGCGAAAGAATCATCTACGAAGGAGCAATATATCGACTTGCAAGCGAATATTCAGCAATAGCAAAGATAGATTTCGAAGAAGCAAAAACAAAAATTATCAACACTGCAAAAGACAAAATAGATACCGAGCACCAGCAAATAAGAACCAGAAAACAAGACGATTTCGATTTTGACGAATTTCTAGAAAAAGAGCAAAAAAAGGTTAAAGGCAGTAGCAAAAAGGTCATCGACGAAGATTCTGAAGAATTTGACACCTTTGACTTCGACGATGAAGATGCCGAAGAATTTGGAGAAGAGTCAGAAGACGACAAAGAAAGCTCAGAAGAAGACTTCGACTTTAAAGACGAAGAAGACTAAACAAAGCAACAAAATGTCTGAAATCTTATTAAGGCTTAATAAAATTAGCAAATCATTCTATCAAGAAAAGCAACAAATAACAATCCTTAACCAGCTAGATTTAGCAGTTAAAACTGGAGAATTAGTAGCAATCACAGGTCCTTCAGGGTCTGGTAAAACAACATTACTGCAAATTGCTGGCCTTCTCGACAGCTGGGACTCTGGCAGTGTCACAATCGACAACATTGAAATTAGCCCGCAAAACAAAAAAAACACCAACAGCTTTACCGCAAATCAACAACAGCAAATAGACCAAATCCACCTCAGCAAGATTGGCTTTATCTATCAAGAACATCATCTATTGCCAGAATTTTCGGTGCTAGAAAATGTTGCTATGCCCCTTTTGGTTGCCCAATCCAATAATAAAAATCTGGGCAATAAAAATCTGGCTTTTGACAAAGCGAGGCAAATTCTTACTAAGGTTGGGCTAGATCTTTACTTTAATTGTCAACCAAATAAACTTTCTGGAGGGCAACAGCAAAGAGTAGCAATTGCCAGAGCATTAATTCATTCGCCAAAGATTATTTTAGCAGATGAACCAACAGGCAACCTAGATTCGATAAATGCCGAAGCAGTATTCGAGCTATTAAAATCGCTAATTGCATCGCAAAATTTATCGTGCCTTATGGTAACTCACAATCAAGACTTGGCAAATCGAGCAGATAGGCAAATTAAAATCAAAGATGGGGCAATATTAAATTAAAATATTGCCAATCAGATTTTCCAAAACATTAACACAAACATTAACCCAGAAGCAAATTAATCATTATTATGTCAGTATCACAGCAAGAATTAGAACGAATAATTTTAACCAATTTTTCCGAGGCAGAATTTGAAATTATCGACCTTCTTGGCGATGAAGATCACTATCAATTAACAATATTCGACCCTAGCTTTATTGGCAAAAGCCTCATCGCTCAACATAAAATGGTAAATTATGCCCTTAAAGATATTTTAGGCGGACAATTACATGCTTTAAAAATCATCACTAAAACTGCAAAATTTAAGAATGGCAATTAAAATCGACAACATAACCCTAGAAAGCAATGTTTTGCTTGCTCCAATGTCTGGAGTGACAGACTTGCCTTTCCGTAAAATTGTTAAAAAATTTGGGGCTCCGTTGCTAATTTCCGAAATGATCGCCTCAAGAGCAATGATTTTACAAACACGAGAATCGTTGAAAAAGTGCCAAAAAGACGATAATGAATACCCAATGTCGATGCAACTTGCAGGCTGTGACCCGCAAATTATGGCAGAAGCGGCAAAATTAAACCAAGATCTGGGAGCGGACATTATCGATATTAATTTTGGTTGCCCTGTAAAAAAAGTCGTCAACAGCTTTGCAGGCAGTGCCTTAATGAAAGACGAAGACTTGGCAACAAAAATTATGGAAGCAGTAGTAAAAGCGGTAAAAATTCCCGTCACTATGAAAATGCGACTCGGCTGGAACACCGAAAACCTTAATTCGCCTTCCCTTGCAAAAAAAGCCGAAGATGTTGGAATAAAAATGCTAGTAATTCACGGCAGAACAAGATGCCAAATGTATAACGGCAAAGCCAATTGGGAGCTAATTCGCCCAGTAGTTGAAGCGGTAAAAATTCCGGTTATTGCCAATGGCGACATCAAAACCGCCGAAGATGCAAAATTGGCACTAGAGCAATCTGGGGCAATAGGGGTTATGATTGGCAGAGGTTGCTACGGCAGACCTTGGTTAATAGAACAAATTAACCGCGAAATCAATAATCAAGAGCCTCTAGCAATACCTAACCCAATGGCACAACTGCAAATTGTTCTTGATCATTTTTGCGATATGATTAATCATTACGGCGAAGAAGTTGCTATTCCACTTGCCCGCAAACACATTGGCTGGTATAGCTCTGGCATCAAAAACGGTGCCTCCTTCCGCGCCGACATTAACACCACCAAAACCGCCCCCGAAATCATTAGCAAAATTAATAATTTTTACCACTTGGCAATAAACCAATAGCTGGGGGGTGGAGTATTTTTTTAAAACAAACCATCTTATTGACTTTAAAGGTTATTAAAATTCAAAATCAACTACAGAAATAAAAATGAAAAAGTGTAAATATTGTCAAACAGAGATACAAATACAAGCAAAAGTTTGTCCGCAGTGCAACAGGGACTTGAGAAATTGGTTTATAAGGCATCCCATATTAACAACTGTTATCGTTTTAATTGGTTTAGGTGCTATTGGAGCAAGAGAAAGCGGTAGCTCAAAATATAATCAAACAGGGGTCTTGACAGAAAACTCTTCGTCAACATCAGAAACTGAGCAAGACTTAGAATTATTAGAGCACAAATTGACTAAAGAGGGTTATATAACAAAAATAACTGGAAAAATTAGAAATAACACTAGTGAAACTTTTAGCTATGCTCAGGTTGAGATAAATTTATACGACAAAGACAACGCACTACTAGAAAGCACTTTAGCAAATATTAACAATTTTGAAGGCGGAACAGTTTGGAAATTTGAGGCCGTGGTTTTTAAATCAGAAAATGTAGTAAGTTACAAAATAAAAGATATAACAAAATGGTAGAGGATATATTAAACAGAACTTCGCTAAATGTATTTACAAATCTATAGGTCTTGCAACCTCTCTTCGCTCCGTGCAGGATGACGGTTGCGAAGGAAGTGCAAAGGTAAAGACTGGGGCGGTTTTACGGCAATAAACAACCATTTTCTATCGGCAACAGACTGTTTCAACCCCTTGTCTCGTCATGATGACGGACGGAAAGAGATCGACTGCGATGGTTATTAGTAGTAGAATCAGCCCACCCTCGCATTCACCACAAGGGGCTAGACCCCTTGTTGCCGATAGAAAAAGCTTAGCAGATTGACCGAATTAGATCGCTCTTTGCGAAGTTATAAC
>CAMAYG010000027.1 GCA_945862535.1 Rickettsia typhi
CTCAAGAAATTGCCAAAAGCCTTAATATTTCTTTATTGCAGGCAGAAGTGAAAAAGTTTTCGGATCACGAAATATTTGTTGAAATTCAAGAAAATGTCCGAGGAGAAGATGTTTTTGTTGTTCAATCAACCTCTTACCCTGCCAACGACCATATTATGGAATTGCTAATTACCATAGATGCCCTTCGTCGAGCTTCCGCCAAAAGAATAACTGCGGTAATACCTTATTTTGGCTATGCCAGGCAAGACCGCAAAGTTGCACCACGAGTTCCTATTTCGGCAAAATTAGTGGCAAATCTAATTACTTCAGCTGGGGCAGATAGAGTCCTTACCCTCGATCTTCATGCTGGACAAATTCAAGGATTTTTCGACATTCCTGTCGATAATCTCTATGCCTCGCCCGTATTTACCAAAGACATAATTGAAAATTTTCCTAGCCAAGATACAGTTATAGTTTCTCCCGATGTTGGCGGTTTAGTTAGGGCCAGAGCCATAGCCAAAAAAATCAATGCCGATTTAGCAATTGTCGATAAAAGAAGGCCAAGAGCTGGAATAAGTGAAGTTATGAACATTATTGGCGAGGTTGAAAATCGCCATTGTATTATTGTCGACGATATGGTTGATTCTGGCGGAACTCTATGCAATGCCGCAGATGCCTTGCTAGAAAAAGGTGCTAAGTCTGTTTTTGCTTATATCACTCACGGTGTTTTATCTGGAAGTGCCAATGAAAGAATCGCTAATTCTCGCCTTAAACAACTGGTAATAACTAATTCTATCGCTCCAACGGAAAGCACATTATCAACCAAGAATATCAGAATTATCAATATATCAGACTTACTCGCTAAAGCAATTAAAAATACCGCTACCGAAAAGTCAATATCATCGCTTTTCGAATAATAATTTAAAATATTAAATCACAATGAGAATTTTTAATCTAAAAAACCTCCTTACAAAAATCAGAGCCAGAAGTATTAAATTCAAGGGCATCAACAAAATTCTCAAAAATAATTTTAAAGAAACAGCTCCTGTATTAATATTTGTTGTAATAATAATAACCTTTGTCACCTTATTTGCCGAACTAACCTACAGACCACAACAAATCATCAAAAGAGGCTTTGCTGTTATTTTCGACGATAGCGGTAAATTGGCACCAAAAAAGCCCGAAGCCGTTGTCGATTTCGCTAGCCTTTTTGCTACTGCCGACATTAATCGTGGAGCAAAGATTTTTAAAAAATGTTCGTCTTGCCACTCGATTAACAAAGGCGAAGGGGCAAAAGTTGGCCCTAATCTTTATGGGGTAATTGGCAGAAACAAAGGCTCTACCGCAGGGTTTAATTATTCCGAAGGCCTGAAAGGCAAAGGCGGATTATGGAGCAAAGAAGAAGTAAATCAATTTATCACCAAACCCAAAGAATATATCAAAGGCACAAAAATGGCTTTTGCTGGCTTAAAAAAACCTCAGGATCGTGCCGATGTAATATTATATCTTCAGCAAAATGCAAAATAGATGACAGAAGACATAGTTATTATTTCGCCACAAAAATCACTATTAGATCAGCTATTTGGCAATATTTCACATAATGAATCCTTTGCAATTGCTAAAATTTTTGCTATTTTTAGCCCAGATTCTCTATCGGCAAAATATCACAAAAAATCTCAGGAATTGCTAAAAAGCAATATTTCTCCAATTTGCCTAGTTGGCGGAGCTGTTCGAAACCTCTTGCTAAAGCTACCAATTAAGGATTTTGATTTTGCCACACCCTTTACCCCAGAAGAAATAAAAGAAATACTTAAATCTGCCAATATAACCTGCTTCGATATCAATAAAAGATTTGGCACAATTATTGCCCTTGTCAAAGGTTGCAACCTACAAATTACTACATTAAGACAAGAATTGCAAAATGATGGCCGTTTTTGCGATGTCGAATTTATTAGCAATTATCAACAAGATTCAGCAAGGCGAGATTTTACCATTAATGCCTTATATCTTAACAAAGACGGTAAGATTCTAGACTTTCACGACGGTATAAGCGATATAAAAAACAAAATAGTAAAATTTATTGGCGATGCCGAAACCAGAATCGCCGAAGATCACTTAAGGATTTTGCGGTTTTTTAGAATGCAATGCTATTATGGCAACGAAATTTATCACAAAAACAGCCTAGATTCTGCAATTTCAAATCTTCACAAATTAGAAAAAATATCACAAGAAAGAATCCGCGAGGAAATATATAAAATCTTACTATCGCCAGTTGTTGCAAGAAGAAATTTTATCGCTCTTGCCAGCCAAAATAAAATATTCGAAATAATTTGGCAAATATCGCTAATAAATTACAAGAGATTAAGTTATTTTATTGATTTATTAGCACAATGCGAATTAAATTTACCAGAAACTACCGACAATTCAAAATCAATAACAAAAATCTCGACAATGGCAATATTGCAGGTTGCACTACTGCTAATAAATCGGGAAATTAACCTAAAAATTGTTAAAAATTCTCTTATAAACACCAAAGAAGAAGAGAAATATTTGCTAAAACTACAAAATATCTTTATTCAGCAAGAAAATTTTACGATTATCAATAAAATCATTAAGGAAAATAAAATTAATTGGCAATTATTACAAAATTATATCGTTAAAATCATTATTCATTATTCAGAAATATATCTCGATGCAATTATTTTATTAGTGGCAGATTTTATTACCAAAAATCAAGTTCCTCACAATAAAACATTAGCAAATCAAGCATTGCTAAATCAGAATCTTGTTACAATTATCGATTTTGCCATAAATATCTATAACAGCATTAATGCCATAAGCCAGTTACCAAATTTTAAAATTTTAGTTGCTTCCGGCAGAGAATTTGCCAGAGAAAGAAGGTTTATTAATCAGCAAGAAAAATTAATAAAAATCGTTTTAATTAACAAAATTCTTGCTCAAGAAAAGATTATTCTCAATCAAAACAGCCCTTGGCAAATTGCCACATCGAATAAAATTGAAAATATTTTAACAAATTTTAATCGTCAAATATTTTTAAAATTTAACCTTTTATTAAAACAAAATACAACAAAGCCAAATGCCCCGCAACAAAGCAATTAGCGAAATATTCAGCAATATCTTAAACGATAAATCTGCAATAGAAATTATTGCCAATAGCAACAAAAATACTCGAGTTACAGGCATTTCTTCCGATTCGCGAACCGCAGTTGCGGGTGAAATATTTTTTTGCCTCGAAGTAAATCGTGAAAAAGCAATAAAATATCTTTATCAAGCCCTAGCAAATAATATTGAAATTATTGTTACAACTCGTGAAGTGGCGGAATATTTTATTACAATTACTAGTGAAAAAAAGCTTAAAGAAATCGTTATTGTTAAAGCTCAAGATATTGAAAATCTATTGCTTGACACCCTTAAATACTATTATCAGCCACTGCCAAAAAATATCTATGCAGTAACTGGCACCAACGGCAAAAGCTCAGTGGTCGACTTAATTAGGCAAATGCTTAATTTAATCGACATTCAATCTGCCTCGATCGGCACAATCGGAGTAATTGTTAATGAAGATAAAATCGAAGATTCGCCATTAACAACTCCAGATATTACCAGCATTTACCGCACACTTTTTAATCTAAAATCACAAAATATCGACGATGTAGCAATAGAAGTGAGCTCTATTGGCTTAACTCAAAACAGAATTGCCGGCTTAAATTTATCAACAGCAATATTTACCAATTTTACCCAAGATCATCTTGATTATCATAAAACAATGGATCAATATTTTGCCGCTAAAATGCAATTATTTAATAAATATAGCAATAAAAACACTATTGCAATTCTCAATCGTGATATCGAGCAATATCAAGAAATTGCAACGATTTGTAACAAAAACCAACTGTCAATCAATAGTTATGGCAACAATATTTGCCAACACGAACTTGAAACTAATAATATTGCAATTAAAATTCTTGCGATTAAGCAATGTCAAGACTATCAAGAGGCAGATATTACTATCAACATTGCAAAAGAAGGAGCGATTAACAGCAAGATTAGCACCAAAATTATGGGCGAATTTCAGATCTACAACATTGTTGCGGCCCTTATCGCGACACTTCATAATCACCCCAAAAAAGAGGCAGAAATTATTGATTTAATAGCAAAATTATCGGAACTTAAAAACATCCAAGGCAGAATGGAGCTAGTTGCCAACTATAATTTAGCAAGTATTTATATCGATTATGCCCATAGTCCAGATGCCTTGCTAAATAGCATCGATTCCGCTAGAAAAATGCAAAATAGTCAAAAAACCACAGGCAGAATAATTGTCCTTTTTGGTTGCGGAGGCAATAGAGACAAAGAAAAAAGACCGTTAATGGGTAAAATTGCTAGCAAATTTGCCGATTTAGCAATAGTCACAGACGACAACCCGCGAAATGAAGACCCAAAAGCCATAAGAACAGAGATTATTAGCGGTTGCAACCTTAATAAAACAATAGAAATTCCTAACCGCAAAGAGGCAATAGCCAAGGCAATAAAAATGCTAGAAAATAACGATCTGCTAATTATTGCCGGCAAGGGACACGAGCAATATCAAATAATTGGCACCGAAAGAATTGATTTTAACGAAGAAAAAATAGTCAAGGAATCAATTAAAATATTGACAAAATAAAAATTTTTTATCTTACTAAGCTTTATTAACTACTAATTTTAACATCAAACGACGACCATGAAAAAACATCTTAAAATCTTAGCTTTATCATTACTAGTCTTACAAGGTGTAAGTTGTGCTAGAATAATCAGCGGAACTACACAGACACTGACAATTCAAACCTCTAACGGCAAGAATGTAAAAGCTGTAGTGCAAAGCGCTACTGGCACTCAAAATATTACAATACCTAATTCTATCACCGTTGTAAGAAGTAAAGAACCCTTAAAAATAATTGTTAAGGCCGAAAAGTGCAATCAAGAGTCAACACAAATCTCTACCCCTAAATACAACCCTGTAGCTCTTGACGATCTCTCTTTTGGAGTATTTGGACTCACTAGCACTACTGTAGACTTATCTTCTGGAGCAATATGGAACTACGATAACAACATAATGGTAAACGTTAACAGCAAAGAAAATTGTAAATAACTTTTATTTATTAAATAGAAATCATTCATAATAAGGGTAGAAAACCTCTACCCTTACAAGATATTAAAAAATGTTAAAAAAATTATCTTAACTTTCCTATAACTGCAGTGAAAAAATACACTAAAATAATAATTCAGTGCTTTTTTATTGTATTTATTGCTAATTGCCATCAAAACATAGCAACAAATAACACAAATCAAAACTTAGCAAGCTCAATAAAATCAAAGAACGAATCACAAAATATTCGGCAAAATATTCGGCAAAATATTCGGCAAAATATCATTGCAAAATCTTTGATTTTAAAGGCAAATAATCTTGGACTGCATCAAGAAAAATATTGGCTTATTCTATTGCATTATCAACAAAATCTTACAAGAAAAAATAGTAGCACCGTAGAAAATGGGCAATTTTTTCTTGCACCAAATGGTAAATATAATCCGCAAGAAGAATTAGAATTTAGCATCACCGCCCTCCTTAATCCAGATAAATCATTGGCAGATAGTCATTTTATATGCAAATACCCTGCACGAACCAAATGGCTAAAAGAAAAATTAGCAATATCGGAAAATCTTATCCCAAAGATCCAATGCTCAAGCTTTAATCAATACCAAAAAAATCTCTCGGCTCAAAAAATCTCTCTCGCTTTAGCATCGGAAAATATTAACAATCTTACAACCATGATGGGGCATTTATTTTTAAAAATCGAAGGTAAAAACCAGCAAAATATCACAAAAAAACATGCTTTAAGCTATTATGCCAATTTAAACCCCAATAATAACATTAAATTTCTTTTTGGCACCATATTTGGCGGAGCTCCCGGAGTGTTTATTCTTGAACCTTATCAAGATAAAGTTAAAGAATATCAAGAAAAAGAGAAGCGAAGTGTCTGGGAGTTCGATCTTACAATGTCGCAAGAGCAAATCGACAGAATATTGCTACATATTTGGGAGCTAAAAGGAGCAAATATTAGCTATAATTTTATCCACCACAATTGTGGCAATGCCCTGCTTTTTGTTTTATTAACTGGCAATTATGATTTTGCTAAAAACAATCAAATCTTCGATGCCCCGCTAGATATTATAAAGAATCTCGATGAAAATGGCTTTATTAACAATGTTAAAATCGATCCAGAAAGCAGTTATCGCTACAAAATGGCAGAATACAGCTTAGCAAAACAAGATCGCAAAATTATTGAGAAATTCATCAAAACAAAAGATATAAAATATTTAAAAACCTCCGAAAATGAAAACACTAAAGCAACCAATGTTAATGTTGCTAGAATAGCTCTTGACTCCCTTCTCAACAATAGCAAAATCAAATATCAAGAATATTTAATGCTAAATAAGGAAATTAACGAAATTCCAGTAAATTCTAATGTTGAAACAATCTACAAAATCAACAACCCGCTGACAAAAAGCAAATCATCGCAGGTTAATCTAAGTTTCCAAAAAGGCGGTGGTGATAATGGCGATGTGCTAAATATTGGCTTCTACCCAGTATATAACGATATATTTAGCGATAACCAAGGCTATTTTAATGAATTTACCTTGCAAATATTAAATTTTTCTAGCGGTTACAACTTAAGCAAAAGCCGTTTTAGAATTGAAAATATCGATATAATTAAAATAAAGAGCATTATCGACTACAATAAGATAAACAAAGGTCTGTCTGGTAATTTTAGAATTAATTTTGAGCAAGAAGACTTTAGCTTCGAAAAAAATAGATTGTTTTTCAATGGCAATGCTGGGCTCGGGCTAGCTACAGAAGATTTAAGCAGTAGAGTCAAGATTTATTCAATATTAAACCTTGGCTATGCTAGTTTTAACAATAATATTTTTTATGCCAATCCAGAAATTGGCTTAATTGCAAAAGAAAAATTATATAATCGTGAATTTGGTAAATTTTTAGTAAGTTACAATAAATATCTTGGCAACAAAAGCTTTAAATATAACCAAGAAATATCGGTGAATCAAATTTTCTTTTTATCGACTAATCGCAATATTAACCTTAACTACCGCAAAATTCGGAGCGATATTTCTGGTAAATTTAACGATTTTAAAATAGAATATCGACAACATTTCTAATTATAGCATTTTAAGACATTTGTTAAAAACAATCTTTTGTCAAAATAAATTAATTTTAAATTATTTCGATAGAGTGCTTGATTTTATTACTCCTTGTTTTTATTATAACCATTATTACTATATTAACCTAAATAAAAAGCTAATGAAGATTATCGTTATGGGCTCTGGTATTATTGGGGTTACTACATCATATTTTCTTGCTCGAGAAGGTCACGATGTTACTGTTATCGATGCCGAAAGCTCTGTTGCTTTAGGCTGTTCCTTTGCCAATGGTTGTCAACTTAGCTACTCACATATCGAGCCTTGGTCACTATCTTTCAGCCTAAATAAAACAATATTAGAATTACTAAAACCTCAATCATCTGTCAAAGGCGGATCAATACTTACTTTCGAGTTTCTTTGTTGGCTAAAAAAGTTTTGTCGAAATCTGCCATTATCAAAAAACTTAACCATCGCACAGAATCTTTTTAATTTATCTACCTACAGTATCAATGCTTTTGATGAAATTATAAAAATAGAAAAGGAGCTAGATTTTCACTATCAACAAAATGGTATTTTACACTTTTTTACCAACGAAAAAAGTTTTCGTAGCAATTTATCTATCGCAGAATTTAAAAGCAAAATCAACTGTCCGCTACAAATATTAACACCAGAAGAGGTAATAAAAAAAGAACCATCTTTACTGCCTTTACTAGAAAACAAAAATCTTAAAGGCGGAATATTCTATAAAAACGATGCCACAGCCGACAGCAAGATATTTACTAGCCAATTAGCTCAGATTTGCAAAGATCGCTATAATGTTAAATTTGCATTTAACCAAAAAATACTTAATTTTCTTAACAATAAGCAAAAAATTACAGGGATAAACACTTCCACAGAGGTGATGACCGCAGATTCTTATGTTTATGCACTAGGAACCTCGGGAAACAGCCTCCTCAGAGGAATTGGCATAGAAAGCAATATTTACTCTATTGGTGGCTATAGCATATCGATACCAATAGAAGATTTAGAAAATGCTCCAAAAATTGGCATCACCGATCAGCAAAACAAGGTAGTATATAGTAGAATTGGCAATACTTTAAGAGTGGCAGGAACTATTGAAATCAATAACAAAAAACAGGCAAAACATAACGAAAAAATTATCTCAAGCAATATTAATTTTATTAAAGACATTACAGAAAAAAATTTTGTTAATTTTGGCGATATAACAAAATCAGAGACTTGGTACGGAGAAAGACCATTCAGGCCAAATTCTACCCCGTTAATTTGCAATAGTAAAAAATATTCAAATCTTTATATTAACACAGGGCACGGCTCGCTAGGATTCACCTTAGCTGCGGGTTCGGCTAAATTCCTAACCAATCTTATTAGCAACACTCCAAATCCAGAGAAATTATTATTTCTAAAAAATCATCAATGCTAACATTGTTCTAAGCTCGCAATATCAAATTAAAAAAATATCGTTAACGATTAACCTGCTTACCGCTAAAATCAACAATTATTTAATTGCATATCAAAAATCATCCACTAACTTATAGCAAAAAATACTTTTGCCATAAGTTATAAATCAAGGCATAGCCTAGTTATAAATCAAGGCATAGCCTAGTTATAAATCAAGGCATAGCCTGGGCAAGCATCAAAAAATTAAAAATATGTTTAAAATCGCTATTGTTGGTCGTGCAAATGTTGGTAAATCTACATTATTTAATCGTTTGGTTGGTAAAAGTTTTGCAATAACAAACGACATTTCTGGAGTAACCAGAGACAGAAAAGAAGCATTTGGTCAGTTAGGTCCTCTGCATTTTAAGGTTATTGATACCGCAGGAATTGAAGAATTAAAGCAAACTTCATCACTTAATTCAAGAATGAGCGCCCAAAGCGAATTGGCAATAGCCGAGGCCGATCTTTGCCTTTTTGTTGTAGATGGCAGAGTTGGAATCACAACACAAGATCAGCAACTTGCTAATTTTCTTCGCAAAAAACATAATCAGTACTTGCTGGTAATAAATAAAATGGAAGGAAAAGATCGGGTCACTATTGGTAAAGAATTTTATCAACTTGGTTTTGGCGATCCTGTATCTGTTTCTGCCGAGCATCAAGAGGGGTTTATCGACTTATACGACAACATCGCCCCATTTATCGAAAAATACGAAGAAAAAATTAAAGAAGATTCAACACTAATAGACGAAATAGAAGAAAAGGCAGATTTACAAATTGCAATTGTAGGGAGACCAAATGCTGGTAAATCAACATTAATAAACCGCATTATCGCTCAAGAGAGAATGATAACAGGGCCAGAAGCAGGAATTACCCGAGATTCAATTGCAATTGACCACAACTTTCAGGGCAAGAAAATTCGCTTTATCGACACAGCAGGAATAAGAAGAAAAGCACTAATCAATCAAGTGCTAGAAGCAATGGCTGTCCGCGATTCTATGCGGGCTGTTAATTTTGCTCAAGTGGTAATATTGTTAATTGATGCAAATATCGCTTTAGACAAGCAAGATCTATCAATAGCCCGCCAAATATTGCAAGAAGGACGAGTAATAATTTTTGCAATTAATAAAATAGACCAGATAAAAGGTGATAAAGAGCAATTTCTTAGAGATATAAGGGAAAAGCTTCAAAACTTATTTGTCGAAGTTGCTGGCTCGACAATCATTGGCATTTCAGCAATAACAGGTTACAATATCGATAAAATGCTTCGATTTGCACTAGAATCTATAGATCAGTGGAAAACATATCTCAAGACTGCTAAGCTTTACGAATGGCTTAGCGAGGCAAAGAATCAGCATAAACCCAAGATGTATCACGGCAGAGAAACAAAGATAAAGTACATTACTCAAATAAAAAGCAACCCCCCTACTTTTGCCGTTTTTACAAATCATCCCGATGCAGTAATTGGCGATTATCAACGGTATCTAATCAACAAACTAAGGCAAGATTTTTCATTAAATCTTACACCAATCAGGCTTGTGATTAGAAAAAGCGAAAACCCTTTCGCGATAGAAAAGAAAGATTTTAAAAATTCACAAAATAATCGTCACAAAAAAGATCAAAACAGTAAAATAGCTTCAAAAAAATCTAAAAACAAAACTAAATAAAAATCTTTTTTAGAATTTATTTAATTATTCTTGTTATAATATAACTCCATTATTAATATATCATAAAGCAAAAAACTATAACATTTCCAAGAAATAGTAGCACTTTATGCAAATATTTTGTTTTAAACATGGAAATGACATATAACATAAAACTACTTTAATCACAATGCAATCGATTGCAAAAATACTGCTTTATGCACAAAAAAACAGGGCTTCAGATGTTCATCTAGGCTCTGGCAACCCGCCATCTTTCCGTATCGATGGCGAAATGAGAAGAATTGGTAGCATGGAGTCCTTAACTAACGATCAGGTAGAATCTATGCTCGAGCAAATTACAACACAAGAGCAGAGAGAGCATTACTGCAAGAACCTAGAGCTCGATTTTGTAATTCAAATCTCTAAAGATGCCAGATTTAGGGTTAATGCTTTCAAAAATATCAACGGATCGGCAATTGTTCTTCGTGAAATTCCTATGATAATAAAAAGTCTTGAAGAATTAAACACCCCTCCAGTAGTAAAGGAATTAACTAAAGTAAAAAAAGGTTTAATATTAGTAGTTGGGGCAACGGGGAGTGGTAAATCAACAACTCTCGCCGCAATGATAGACAGTATAAATAACAATCAACATAAACACATTATCACAGTCGAAGACCCAGTAGAATTCGTGCACCACCCAAAAAAGTCAATTATTAATCAAAGAGAGGTTGGTACCAATACTAAATCTTTCTCTAATGCTTTAAGAGGGGCATTAAGAGAAAATCCCGATGTTATATTGGTCGGAGAGATGAGGGATAAGGAGACGATAGAGCTAGCCCTAACCGCTGCCGAAACTGGACACCTAGTTTTTGGTACATTACATACAAATTCCGCTTCCTCAACCGTTAATCGTATAGTCGATATCTTTGCTCCAGAAGAAAAAGACAGCATCAGATCCACCCTAGCAAATTCTATGTGCGCGGTTATTTCTCAGTCTTTATTAAAAAAGGAGGGCGGTGGTCGTTGCGCTGCATTTGAAATAATGATTGCCAACAACTCAATTCGTAATTTAATACGGGAAGATAAAATTGCTCAAATTAATTCAATAATTGAGTTAAATCAAAAATTAGGTATGTGTTTAATGGCTTCTAGCCTGAAACATCTTTTTGAAACAGGGTTGATATCTCAAGAAACCTACAATATCGAGTCATCAAATAACACGATATAAAATAATGATTCGATTACTCCTAGAAAACCAAAACATCTCAATTGAACAAAATATAGAATTAAAAGATAATGCCTTTCATTATTTAGTAAATGTTATGCGGTGCAAAGCAAGAGAAAGCCTAGAGGTTTTTAACGGAAATTCTTCGTCTTTTTTAGCGGAAATACTCGATATTCAAAAAAAATCTATCCTTATAAAAATATATCAAGAAATTAAAGAATATCGTAAGGCAAGCAACATTTCCCTTGCCTTTGCTATTAACAAAAAGAACGATTTCATTGCCGAGAAAGCCACAGAGTTAGGAGTGGCAAAGTTTCAACCTTTAATCACCACAAACACCTTCTGTCAAAGCTTTAACGACAAAAGATTTCATCATAATGTTAAAGAAGCGGTAGAGCAATCAGCAAGAAATGACCTTCCTATAATAGAAAGTTTAATACATTTAGAAAAATGGCTTGCAAAAATTGATTTTACATCCAAAATATTAATATTTTGCAACGAAAGAGGTGGACAAAGAATCATCAATATTTTTAACAAAATAAAGTTTGACGATATCAATTGCAACAACAACCTAGAAATAATAATCTTGGTTGGGCCAGAAGGAGGCTTCTCTAGCGAAGAATTTAACAGAATTTCACAGCTTACCGAGGAAACATCAAAAATATTCTCTATACCAAGAATTTACCAAATAAGCTTGGGGCAAGAAATATTAAGACTAGAAACCGCAATAATATCATCTATTGCTATTATTAAAGAATTTATTACTCAAGGCTTTTAAAACTATTCACAATTACAAATAATCTACCTATGGACCCTATAGTATTAGTTGTTGCCAGTAATATTGGCTTAATCTTAATCACATTAATTATTTATCTTAGATATTCTCATTTTCGCATTTCTTCAGCTAATAAAACAAAGGAGTTGCAGAATAAATTCGAAGAAAGCAATAAAAAAAATTCCGAGCTCGAGATTAGTCATAATGAAGAATCTAAATCTAACATAGAAAAAATACAAAAATTAATTAACGAAATATCCGACTTAAGAAAATCTCATGAAAGCAGTATAAATATAAGGCACGAATTCGAAAAACAGCTAGAAATTATTAATACTAAAATCGCAGGAAAAGAGCAGGAGATTAAGGCAATACTACAAACTCAGGAAAATATTATATCGAACAATAAAGATGCCGTTGCTAAAATGGGTCAAGAGTTGCTTCGTCGAATTAACGAAGTTAACCGACAAGAAATCGAGACCTCAAGAAACCTTATGGGGAAAGCAATTAGAGTTATTGCCGATTATATGGAAAAAATTAACGGTAGCCTATTAACAAATCAAAGAAAAAATAGTAACACAGAAAAAGCTATAGAATCGAGCGAAGATCAGCATAAAAACCTTATATTAAAACAAAAAGCTAATACTCCAGAGCATCAATTTCATTCAATTCAACACCCACTAACAAAAGATTTAGTCGAAACAATTGAGGCAAGTGGGTATCTGGCAAATCAAAACTTCTTTACACCTCTTACATTAAACAAAGACAAAGCTGCAAAAATGCTATGCGAAGTTGCATTTTTAAAAGAAGCAACTCTTTATTCACTAGACTTAAAAGCTTGCCAAATATTCGACAGCTATCATCGGCAACAATCTTCAGAAAAAATCAATCTACATTTGGTGGCAAAATTTGAGAAATATCTTCAGCATATAAAAGACGATTCTTATAAAAAATCGATAAAAGAAGCAATAGCTGGCACCAACATTCACTTCAGTAATTTTAATAAAATTGTTGCGGTAGAAAAAACCGAAGACCTAAAAATACTCAAAAACAACAAAATATACGAAAAATTTATTAACAAAGATATTAAAATCCTTACAATAGACGAAATTAACAATTTAATAATCTAAACATTAAAAATGATTCCACGATACTCAACTCCAGAAATGCAACAACTTTGGAGTCAAGAAAATAAATACCAAATTTGGTTTAACATAGAAATATATGCTGTAGAAGCCTTAGAGAAAATCAACATTGCTCCAGAAGGAACCTCGGCAAGAATCAACAATAATTTTCAAAAAAGTGGCGGTGTTTTTGACTCGGCAAGAATAGATGAAATAGAATCAACAACCAAACACGATGTTATTGCATTTTTAACTCACTTAGCCGAACTTGTTGGCGAGAATTCTCGCTTCATTCATTTGGGCATGACAAGTTCCGATGTTTTAGACACCTGTTTATCTGTGCAGTTAAGAGATGCTAGCAATATCTTAATTAACAAGATGGAAAAGCTTCTTGAGGTAATAAAAAAGAAGGCTTTCGAGCATAAATATACCGTTTGCGTTGGTAGATCTCACGGAATTCATGCCGAACCAACAACATTCGGGCTAAAATTAGCAAGATTTTATGCCGAATTTAAGCGAAACCTAGAGAGGTTAAAAGTCGCAAAAGAAGAAATAGCAATTTGTGCCATTTCTGGAGCAGTTGGTACATTTGCCAACATAGATCCAACCGTGCAAAATTATGTTGCAAAAAAACTTAACCTAATACCAGAAACCGTATCTAGTCAGGTGATACCACGAGATCGCCATGCAGCTTTCTTTAGCACATTAGGCATTATCGCCTCTTCAATTGAAAATATTGCTATAGAAATTCGTCATTTACAACGAACAGAAGTTTTAGAGGTTGAAGAGTTTTTTTCCAAAGGACAAAAAGGCAGTTCGGCAATGCCTCACAAAAGAAACCCAGTCTTTAGCGAGAATCTTACAGGACTTGCCAGAATCGTGAGATCTGCGGTAAATCCAGCACTAGAAAATGTTGCATTGTGGCACGAAAGAGATATTTCGCATTCATCAGTAGAAAGAATGATAGCTCCAGATGCAACCACAACACTAGATTTCGCCTTAAAAAGATTGATTAACTTGGTAGATAATTTAGCTATTTATCCAGAAAGAATGTTAGAAAATCTTAACAAGCTTAACGGCTTAGTTTTTTCACAAAGAGTTTTATTAACCCTAATTAACGACCTAGAAATATCTAGGGAAGATGCTTATATTATAGTCCAAAGAAATGCCATGAGAGTTTGGCAAGAAAACCTTGATTTTTGTAAATTGCTACAAGAAGATTCGGCGATTAAAGAAAAATACAATAATAATTTTAACGAGAAAACTATTGCAGATCTCTTCGACATAAGCTATCATTTAAAAGGTGTAGAGACAATATTTAACTCTGTTTTTAGTAATTAACAAATGAAATCAAAAAGAATTGCTAATAAATTCAAGCAACTTAAAGAAAAAAAGGAATGTGGCTTTGTTGCATATCTTTGTGGCGGACACCCTAATTTACTGCAATATCAACAAATATTAAAGCAATTACCACAAAATGGGGTTGATTTCATCGAAATCGGTTTACCATTTCTCGACCCCGCTGGAGACGGCCCAATAATAGAGAAGGCTTCTCGTTTGGCGGTTGCCAACGGGGCGAACATAAAAAATATTCTCGACTCAGTTGTTGAATTTCGTAAATCAGACAGCGAAACCCCAATAATATTTATGAGCTACTACAATCCGATATTAAGCTTTGGAACCAATATTTTTTTTCAAGAAGCGGAAATGGCTGGTGCCGATGGAATCTTAATCGTAGATTTGCCAGTAGAAGAAATTGACGAGATTAGTAAATTTATCAAAGAAACTAATCTAGATTTGATTAATCTAATAACACCCAACAGCAATAAAGAAAGAATTATTAAAATAGCCAATTTAACGACTGGTTTCCTCTATCTAGTTTCGCTAATAGGCATAACAGGCACCAAAGATGCTAATTTAGAAGAAAATAAACATAAAATCGACGAAGTAAGAAACATACTAGCAACAGAGAAGATTGATTTGCCAATAGCTCTAGGGTTTGGAATTAAAACACCGCAACAGGCAAAAGGCTTTGTTAAAACAGGGGCGGATGCAATAATTATAGGGTCGGCAATTGTGCAGAATATTGAAGATAACTTTAACAGCAATCAAGAAGTGTTGACAAATAACACAAGCGATAATGAACACACAAAGTCAATTACCACCAGAGTCAATTCTAAAATTAGTTATTTTGGCAGTTTTATTGGTGATTTTACAAAGAAGATTAAATTATCTGATGATGATAGTAAATAGAACAATTTTAGGTAATGAATTAAATTGGAGGCCGGGGTCGGAATCGAACCGACGCATAAAAGCTTTGCAGGCTCTTGCATTACCACTTTGCTACCCAGCCAAATAATATACTAGAAAATCTAGTTAGTATTTTTAATATTTCAAGCACTTTTATTAAACTATGCAATTTTTAAAACAAGAATTTATTAATCTAGAACATTTAACAGATAATAATAAAATCGATTTACAGAATTTATCCGATGCTGTAAAAACAGCAACACTAGATTTAATCAAAGAAATAGAAAATAAGGAAATCGCCCTCGCAAAGCTTTTCGACAACGAAGAGCAGTTATTGCTCGCAGAAAAAATTGCCAAAACAATATCTAAATTCGAACAAATAGTTATTTTGGCTGTTGGTGGCTCTAGCCTTGGTGGCAAAACTTTTTCTAGCCTGTCAGAACTGAGAAACCAACATAAAACTCAGAAAATAATATTTGTTGAATCAATAGACCCAACAACAATAAAGAAAAACCTAGAAAATATCAATTATGCAAAAACTGCATTTTTAGTAATTAGTAAATCTGGCAAAACAATAGAAACAATATGCCAAAGCCTAATTACAATTGATTACTTTCAAAAATTTAACACAAATCAGAGGCTTAACACAGAGCTTAACACAGGGCCGAACAAAGAAATATCCAAACATTTTTTCTTTATTACCGAAAATAGCAATAGCAAGATTGGCAAAATTGCTAAATCGATAAATGCACCTATTTACAACCATTTTGCCATAGGCGGTCGCTATTCTTGCTTTTCTGCGGTTGGCTTATTGCCAGCATTGCTTTGCGGGCTAGATGCGAATAACATATTCAAAACAGCTAAAGGCTTATTAGAGTCGCTCAAAAACAACTATCAATGGCTAATAGAAAGTGCAACAAAGCATTTATTGCTTTATAATCAAGGCTTCTCTAATATAGTTCTAATGCCTTATCTTGATAATCTAAAGAATTTTAACGATTGGTATCGTCAGCTAGTTGCAGAATCTCTTGGGAAAAATAATTTTGGCTTCACCCCAATCAACTCAATGGGAACGGTAGATCAGCATAGCCAACTTCAACTCTATCTAGATGGAGCAAGAGATAAATTATTTAGCTTTATCGATAATAAAAAATTCGATAACGATATAACAATTAAAGGCATTGAAAAAGACTGCAACTTTCATAATTATAAATTAAGTAGCATCTTGCAAATAGAGCAAAATAGCACCATCAAAATATTAACCGAGAAGAATTTGCCAATAAAAATTACCAAAATAGACCAATTAAACGAAAACTCACTCTCTAAATTAATGATGATGACTATATTAGAAATAATAACCATCGCCAAAGTAATGAAAATTAACCCGTTCGACCAGCCAGCAGTTGAACTCAGAAAAGTAATCGCTAATCAAATGTTAACAACTAATAAAATATAAAGATGGACCTAGAACAAAAGCTCAATACCGCCTTAAAAGATTACAAGATAAATCGGGGCTCAATTATAAATCTTGTCGGTTTTTATAGCTTTATTGCAATTTTTTTTGCTTATGTTTCTGAATATTTTTTTCATTACCAGCCTTGCCCGTTATGCAATTATCAAAGAATAGTCTTTTTCTGTATTATTGGGCTAGCATTTATTGCTAATATTAACAAAAAAGGTTTGATACAACAAAAATTACAGAAAAAATACTTACTAATAATGCTTGTGGCATTAATAATTAATGCTGGGATCGCCTTCTTCCATAGCGGAGTCGAGTGGAAAATCTTTTCACTTCCAGAAAGTTGCGGATCTAAAGCTGTTACTAGCAACAACCCAGAAGAACTATTGCAACAAATCAACAATACCAATGCCTTGGACTGCAGTAAGCCAAGTTTTTATTTCCTAGGGCTAACAATGGCAAATTGGAATTTTATCTACTGCCTGTTGCTTTTATCGGCAAGTATTTTTCTTACAAAAGCCATAAAGCAAAACAATAATTAGTCCACGCTAAAGAACCCACTTCCCATTCTCAACATTTTCCAAACTGATAAGTTTTTGGCAAAAAATCTCCAACAGATGAAGTAAAATTTGAGCCAAAAATTTCCCCAGTTTTCCAAGTTTTAGCAATTTCCTGATGTGATTTAGGATTAGGCGAAGATTATGTCC
>CAMAYG010000028.1 GCA_945862535.1 Rickettsia typhi
ATGAAGATAGAGATGAAGATTTTGGTGTGATTTCGAAGTGGATCATCTTCAACTCCATGTCCTTTATATCCACGATCCACAGTTGCTGAATCGATTTTATGCCAGTAATTTTTCTGCTGATTCTAATGCTGGCTTAAGATTATGCCCGTCGTAAGGATTTCAAGGATTTCCCAGACCACAGAAGAATTGCCAGTAATGGTTTTCTACCCAAGTTCGGACTACTTGTTCTTAAGAAAGGTTATGCAGATGCTACAACAAAAGAATTCCAATCATCAAGCGAATTGGCTTTGGCGGTTGACCGCCAACATTACCCACGGACTGGTAAAGATCCGACAAGCTCCACCTCCAAACTATCCCAAAGAATCAAGCGGGATAACATCATCATCTCGTGTTTGGGCCAGAATTTAATTGAGTTCATCGCTCAATCTGCTCTTAAAAATATCTTCCTGACGATTATCAATTTTAGTTGACTGCATGGATTTCTATCAATTTTTACTGAATTTATTTGCCAGAAAATGAAGGGTTGTACCCCGATTTCTGGCAAAAAAAGATAGTTAAAAAGTTCTATGAAGGCAAGAGTAATATGGGGTAGAGAGGTATTTCGAGATGGGCTAAGAAGTTGCAGGATCTATAGTCCTCCAGTTGTCACCTCCGCACGGAAGCTCGCGGGAAGATAAATGGCTCCTCACAACCGTCACCCTGCGCGAAGTCGCAGGGTCTTATTGTTGTTTTTTTTAGATCCTGCAACTTCCGTGCGAAGGTGACGGTGGGGGCGCGGGATGACAAAGCGGGGGCACAGGGGATGACAAGGAAGGAAGTGCTGTTATTAACCATGTTATTAACCATGGATACTCGCGACTTCGCGCGAAGGTGACGGTGGGGCGTTTTTACAGCAATAGAAAAGCCTGCTTTTTCCTGCGAACTTCCTTCTGCCGTCACCTCCGCACGGAGTTGCAGGATCCAGAGCAATAAAATCAACACTAAGCGGAACTTCGCTACAATGTATCATTAATCCCATGGATACTCGCGACTTAGCTTTCGCTTGTGCGGAGGTAACGATCGGCGGAGTTTTGCAACAAAACAAGCCTTTTTTCTTGAGCCTTAGTTTCTATGGAATTTATTTTAGACGTCTTATGATTTCGCTACGATCGAATAATGTTATTAAAACTTTCATCTCTGGGCCATCGTTAAGGCCAGTTAATGCAAATCTTATTGGCAAAAACAAATCCTTGCCTTTTCTTAATTCTGCATTAGCAAGACGATAATTTTGTTTTTTTATCTCTTCTAGCCATAATTGCCAAGAGTTCTCTTGCTTGCTATCTGAAGGCAAGAATTTTGTAATATCAGCCAGATAATCGGCATCTTCAACACTTCTTTCTTTATAAAAATTTAGACCAAGAATATTTTCCCATTTTTTAAGATCGATAATTAGAGTTAAGTTTGATTTTAGTTTGTTAAAAATTTCTTGAGTTATTGAGTTAAGCTTATGATAATTTAACGACTCTTGCACCTTACTAAATTCTAGCTCTTGCAAGACTTTTTGATTAAGATTTTCTAATTCGGTAATATCGTAATTAGTTGAAGATTTGCTAAATTTGCTGAAATTAAAATTGTTAGACACTTCTCCTAGATTACTATAAATTTTAACAGATTCAGCGGTGCCAATCTGCGATAGAAAATTCACTATAGTAATAGGATCGTAACCTTCATGCCTAAGCGAACGAATATCAAAGCCCCCTTCCCTTTTTGATATTTTACCGCTATTAGCTTTGATTAGTGATAAATGGGCAAAATCAGGCACCTTACCGCCAAGAGCTTCGAAAATTTGAATTTGAATTGCAGTATTGGTTATATGGTCTTCGCCACGAATAATATCGGTGATAGACATTTCTATATCGTCAACAACCGAGCAAAAAGTGTAGGTTGGCACTCCGTTATCGCGAATAAGCACTGGGTCGGAGAAATGCAAACCATCATATAAAATATCTCCCTTGATTTTATCGAACCAGGAAGTCTTTTTGTTTTGCAGTAAGAAGCGATAATGGGGCTTTCTGCCACTAGATATTAGCTCGTTCTTTTGCTGATTGCTAAGGTTGAGAGAGGCTCGATTATATAAAGGTGGCACTCCGCTATTAATTTGAATTTTTCTTTGGATTTCTAGCTCTTCAACGGTTTCGAAACATGGGTAAATTCTTCCATTTTCAATTAATTTATTCTTTGCATCATTATATAATTCTAATCTCTTTGATTGATAATATATTTCCTTGTAATCCAGACCTAGCCAAGCTAAATCTTCAATAATTGCATCGCGATATTCATCTTTAACCCTTTGGATATCGGTATCATCAAGTCGTAAATAGAAATTTCCACCCGTTTTCTTGGCATATAAAAAGTTGATAATTGCGGCCCTAATATTTCCAACATGAAGATAGCCTGTTGGCGAAGGTGCAAAGCGACATTTGCTAATCATATTTTATACGATAATAATTATTAAAAACTAAAACTAAAACACCAAATATCATTGATGTTGCAGAAGCTAGGAAAATGGCAATTTTTGAGATATTAAGCAATTGCTCACTAACAAAACTTAAATTGGCAATAAAAATACTCATTGTAAAGCCTATTCCTGCCAAAATAGATATTCCATAAAACTCTAACCAATCGCAATCTCGTGGTAAGTGGGAAAATTTTAACCTAATTGCCAAATAAGAAAACAGCATTACCCCTAACTGCTTACCAATAAACAGACCGAGAAAGATTCCTAGAAACAAAGGATTAAACAGAAATTTTGACTCGAAACTTTGTAAATCAATTGCAGAATTGGCAAAAATAAATAGTGGCAATATAATATAATTGACCATTGGAGTAATAGTTTTTAATATTTGCCAGACAAAAATTTTGTTACTACGAAAATAGTTTTCAATATTATTTTTCTTTTCGGCAAAGCTTTTAGTGCTGTTTTGGCTGGCACTTTTCTTATATTGCATTGGCAAAGCAATTGCAAATAAAATACCAGAAATAGTTGAGTGAACCCCAGATTTTAAAACTAAACACCAAGTGATAATAAAAAATAACAAATTGCAAATAATCAATAATTTACTGCCCTCTTGATTAGATTTCAAAAAATTTATATTAAAGAAATATATTAAAATATTAGCAATTACAGCAATTAAAAAATATGAAAACTGAATTGACTTGCTATAAAACAAGGCAATCATTGTAATGGCGATTATATCATCAACAACAGCCAAAGAAATAATAAAGACTCTGCTAGAAGCGGAGATCTTATTGCCAAAAATTGCAACTACACCAAAAGCAAAAGCAATATCTGTTGCGGTAGGAATTGCAAAACCAGATAAGTGATTTTCTAAATTATAATTAAAAAAATAAAATATAGCGACAGGAAAAACAACCCCGCCAACCGCACCAATTATTGGCAAAGAGGCTCTTGCTTTAGTAGAAAGTTCGCCGAATAATATTTCTTTTTTTAAATCGATACCGATTAATAAAAAGAATATCGCCATTAGGAAATCATTAATAAAATCAGTAATTGTGAATTTGATTAAATTTGGAAAAATATTAATATTAAGTAATTCTTGATAATATGAGTTAAAGTGTGAATTAGCGATAATTATTGTTGATAATACGGTAAAAATCAGTATAATTCCAGAGAAGAACTCGAATTGAAATATTTTTTTAATATTTTTACCAAACACCTTATTACCTAAAAGTAAATAATCCGCCAGAACTGGCTCCGGTCCAAAGTAAATTATTACTTAAATTAGAGCCGTCGGCACTTTTCTGAAAAGATGAAAGGGTGTCGCTTATGTCGTATCCCATCTTCCACATACCTTTGTCGCCCATTAAGCCACCAAAATCTTTAATTGTGCTTTTGTTGAATGTTGAGTCGTATCCGTAATCATCTATGGTCTTTGTTATTGAGCCACGAGTACCTGTATTACCCTGAATTGAATGCTGAAAACACCAAGAATAACCTCTTTGATGACCAAAGTTATATTCTTGATCGTTGGTCATTTTATTGTCGTAACGAAAACCATAACGATTACGGTAAAACACTGAACCGCGGGCATAAAGAACCGTAGAGCAACCGTCGCGATAACCAGCCTGAAACTTAGGAGTGCCTTCTGGAACTTTAAAATTGGTAAACATAAAATACGGGGTCGAGGCGCTTTTTATCCACTGGCAAGAGTTTAAAAGACAGAAAACAATAGTTGCTAATGATATTGTTTTTAGAAAACTTATTTTAAGCATTTAACAAAAATTATTTAACTTTTTTTATATATTGCTCGATTACTTCCTCTATTTTCTTGGTTCTAAAGGGAAAATCGTTGATAAAATTTTGCTCACTTGCGATATTATTATATTTCAAAATTTCTACTTGATCGCAAGTAAGAATTTTCTTAGTAAAAAATTCGAGAAAATAGGCAAGTATTTTTGCAAAAAAGAACGGGATGCTAATAAAATATATCTTTACATTTAATGCTTTTGCAACTATCGACACCAGATCTTTGAAATTATAAAGCTTAGGACCGCTAACTTCATAAATTCTTCCAGCTGTTCTTATTGAATTTTCGTCGTTTAACAATATTTGCTTTAACAAAAAAACCAAATCTTTAACAAAGATTGGCTGAAACTTAGTTCTGCCGTGGTTTATTAAAACAAATAAAGGAAAGATTTTGATTTGCGAGGCAAAACGATTAAGAAAATTATCGCCACAGCCAAAAACAATAGACGGCCTGATTATTGTAATATTAGGCAGTGTTGACATTATCTCTTTTTCGGCCAAAAGCTTTGTTTGGCAGTATCGAGATTTAGCAACTTTATCGACCCCAAGAGCAGATAATAAGATGGTTTTCTTGATTGAAACCTTAGATTTAATAGCTTTTGCAATTGCCAGTGGAATTTGATGCTGGAGACGAGAAAAATCGCCCTTTGCTTCTTCGAACAACAAGCCAACCAAATATATTACCGCAAAGCTGTCTTCGATTAAACTGTCGATTTTTGTTAAATCTTGGTAGCACCAGTGCTTTATAGATAGGTAATCTGGACCAGCGATTGTTTTTAGATGAGAATTGCGGTTAGGGTCTCTGGTGATAATATTAACAATAAAACCGCTTTCAATAAGTGTTTTAGTTAATTCTGTGCCAATAAAGCCACTACCGCCAAATATGGTAATAATCTTCATTAGAACTAAACCCTAATTGGCATTATTACAAAAACAGCACTTAAGTCTTGTGATTCAACAACAGCAGGAGATAAGGAGTCGCGGAATTTAATGATAATTTCTTCGCGACCAATTTGCTCGATAATGTCTAATAAATATTTTGCATTAAAGCCAATATCGATAGGATTGCCACCGTAGTTAATGTCTATTTCATCTTGTGCAGAACCGGTTTCTTCGGAATTTGCCTGCAGAATAATTTTATTATCGGCAAAACTTAATTTGATAGAACGGTGCTTATCGGTTGCAACAGTAGAAACCCTTTCTATTGCATCGATTAGTAATTGACGATTAACTAAAGCGATTTGATCGTTATTTTTTGGCAAAACTCTGTCATAAGGCGGGAATTCACCGTCGATTAATTTAGAAAGAATTGTGGTTTCTCCGCATTGAACCTTAATTTTTACATCGGATACAGAGATAGAAATTTCTTTTTTACCTTCTATTAATTTTCGTATTTCAAATGCCGCTTTGCGGGGGATGATGACACCAAATTTATCTTCGGCAGTAGTGGGGCTAAAAGAAAGCGAAAGCCTATGCCCGTCTGTTGCTACAGCCCTAACTTCTGTTTCGGAATTATCGTTGGCAATTGTTTGCAAGAATATTCCGCTTAAGTGGTAGCGAGCAGGGTCGGAAGAGATGGCAAATTTGGTGTCGTCGATCATTCTCGACAAAATTTCGGCATCTACTTTGATTGAACTTGCTAATGTGCCTTCTGCAATTACAGGAAATTCTTTTGCATCGATACAAGGCAGATTGTATTTTAGCTTACCGCTTTTGATTTGCAAAAAATTTGGATTGTCTTGAGTTATAGTGACTAAGCCATCGGGAATTTTACGGATACTATCGAATAATGTTTGAGCGGAAACCGTTGTAACACCGCCACTAGTAACGTCTTCGGCATGAATTTGAGTTTCTAGGGTTATGTCCATGTCGGTAGCACATAAGCTAAGGTTAAATTCTGCACCCTCGTCGAAAGTTTTTGCAGTTATTTTAAGATTTTGCAAAACTGGAATTGTGCTTTTTTTTTCTATCGCACCAATAACATTGCTAATTGCTTTCAGTAGTGATGATTTGTTAATTTGAAACTGCATATCTTTAGTTGTAAAATAGTTAAGTGAAATAGTTAATTATTGCAAAAGAAAATTCTTCAAAAAATTGTTTGATAAAGTGAAGTAGTTGCTTTAAGGGCTAAAGCCAGCCAATAATATTTTTAAAAAACCAAATAAGCAAGAAAATTATTAAAAAATATTAACAAAGTAAAATTGCAATTTAACATCTTGTCGAGCTTAAAATTTGTTGAACTTTTTTGCTAGTTTTTGGTAAAATAAAGTCAAAATGAGCTTGATATTTCAAAGCTACTTTTGTTAATTTTAACCAACTTCAACAAAGCAATTTGGGGTTTCGTAAATTCTAACTTTACAACATTTTACTTTGGTTTCTTTTAACAGCTCTGGAATTATCACATTAAAAAGGTGTAAGGCGATATTTTCTGCCGTTGGCTGATTTGTTAAATAATAAATTTTTTGCTGTGTTGATTTGGCAATAGAATCGCCCAAAATATTATCGCTTTCAGCCAAAATAACATTATGATCGAAATTTTCATTAATCCAAGTGGCAATTAAATCTTTTACTACTGAAAAATCTATAACACGACCAAGATTATCTAGGTTATTAGAGCTTTCGCAGGTATCTTTATTTACAAAAAAAACCTCAAGAACATAGCGGTGTCCATGAAGCATTTTACATTTTCCTTCGTGTTTTTCGATTCTATGAGCGCTGTCGAAATGAAAGATTCTACTGCAGGTTATGTTAGTCATGGCCTTAAGATTTGAGATTAAATAAATATTTGCTTTGTTAAATTTATTAATTATATTTTAACCATATATACTAATTCTTAGTCTAAATTCAATTTAGTTAAATCACAAAAACTACAAATAGAAACTAATTTTACAACAAGTTTATCTTAATTAATAATTAAAAGATATGAAAAATTTCAGCTCAAAAGCAACAGAATTAACACAATTTCCTAATGGCTTCTTATTTGGGGTTTCTAACAATAAAAATCTTACTTTATTTCAGCGATTTATCGCAGAAGAACTAAAGAAAACAGGCAAACTTCCGCAAAAGCTATCTGGAATATTTCTAGCTTCAAATAATACAGACTCAAATAGAAACTTAGCACCAGATCTAACAAGTAAAAATCCGGGGCACTTTCTTAGTGTTGTTGCAGTTTTAGACAAAAATAATCAGTACCAATTTGTAATCAACAATCCTTTGGGAGGTTTCGTCAAGGAAGATCATAAGAAACAATTTGCTGAAAACATATCTAAACAACTAGTTAAGCCATATGAACCCGATGATATCGAAGATGTTTCTTGGTCTATTCAAGGCAAAAATGAGCAAAAAATAAATTCTCTTGGTTGCGGCCCCCTTGCAATTGCCGATAGTGCAACAATTAGCGAAAGAATCAATAGTGTAGATGAAATTAATAAATTCCAATCAACAACTGCATTAGAAGATGAGATTCGCGAAACTCGAGCAAGGATTTATCATGATCAAATTCAAGAGCAAAGAGCATTAACTAATAGAGTATTAGAAAATAAAGATGTTGCCAATTTAACAGATATAGTTACCAAACTAAAAGCACTAAAAAATCATATTAGCCTATACCCAAACGACGAAGGTGCAATAATGCAAGCAAGAGCCTTGATTGGTAACTTATCGGACCCTTTTTTACTTTCAGCCTTAGAAGGTATAAAACAAGATATTGAGGCAAATAAAAATAAGATTGACCAAAACATAGCAAATGAATTTGCATTACTAAATAGAGAAAACAACCTCAAATCCTTGCCATCTTTTGGGCTTGGAGCGATGCTAATCACCGGTCCTTTTGTTGGATTAAATGCAATCACCGATATTGTTGGCCAGATTAACCTAGAAATGTTTAACTGGGTAGCGGAGCTAAGAGATGGTGCTGACGAAGTTTTTGATTGGCTTAGCGATAATACAGGTTTATTTAGAGAAATATCAACCGAAATAAATCTTCTTCGCGAATCTACTGTCCTTAAAGACGGCACTTTTGCCCTAGATTACCTTATACCACCAACAGAATTGGTAACTTCCGTTGGTGCATTATATGGAATTGACCTAGTTGCAGATGCTTACAAAGCCAAGGCAAGAAATGCAAAGCAAATTAAAGATAAATTATTAGAAAAGGAAGCTGATGCTAAAGAACAACTAAAACAAAAATCTCGGGACAGCTACGACGATCGCTCTGCACAAGTTTTAAGAAAAACAGGGAAAGACTTAAACAAACTAGCACCAAAAAGCAAATCCCCAAAACCTGAAACAAAACAACAAAAGTCAAAATCTTCTAGTAATGATAGTCGTAGCCTTAAAAGAGATTACAGTAGTGATAACAGTAAAGATGGTGACGATGGTGCTGAAAATAGTGAAAAAAAAACAGTGCTTTTTAATATTGATAACAATATAGATTATTTAGAATCGGTACCTGAAAAAAATCAAGCAGGACCTAAGCCAGATCAAGCAAAAGCTAAAGAAAAGAATTTAAAAGAAAATTCCGAATACAGCTCAGATTTTGAAGATTATACATCTTCTAATGATAAACCAGATATAAAATTGCCTCAATCTATTAAATTACAAAGTAAACAGCGGGAGGAGGCGGAAGCTATAAAGGCGGAGAGAGCTAGAAAAGAGCGGGAGGAGGAAGCTATAAAGGCGAAGGATGCGGTGGATGCTAGAAAAAAGCAGGATGAGGATGTAAAAAGAAAGGCGGAGCAAGATAAAAAACAGAAGGAGGAGGCGGAAGCCTTAAAGAAACGGCAGGAAGATAAGGCGACAAAGCCGCAACCAAATCAGGTAGAAATAAATGAAAAGAATTATATTGATTATTTAGAGATAATTAAAGAATCTAAATCTTTACAAGACTGGGAATACAGTCGCGGAATTATTCATCCAGATACCTCAAGTATTGAAAGTATTGATGATAATATAAACAAGATTTATGCTTTATTTCAAAAAGAACCAGATAAAGAGGATGAGGTGCAATTAAAGGATGGTGGTTATATAACATTAACCCTAGATCGTACTCTTTTGAAAGGATACTTAGAAAAAAATAAAATTGCCATAAGTGATGCAGAACCAGAAGATCTAATATCTAAAATCTCAAAAGAGATTGCTGATGAAAGAAATGATAGGCAGGCGGCAGAAGCGAAAGCTAGAAAACAGCAGGAGGCGGCGCAGGACGATGCTAGAAAACAGCGGGAGGAGGAGGAGGAGGCGGAGAGAGCTAAACAACAGCAACTGAAAAGTAGAATTGATTCTTTTTTAACAAAGCAAAAAGAAACTACGAATCTTAGCGAGAACAAGAATAAGTCTTTTGATTTTAATAGTACATCTAATCATTTTGATTGGTGGATGTTTCCTAGTTTTACTAAAAATACAACACAAGCTGATTTTCATGTGGATCATAATAGTGCCGATGGACAAGAAATCTTGAAAGGGTTATGGGATAGTAATGAATATATAAAAAATTATCTAGAATTTACCAGAAAATATCTTAATAGTATTAAAAGTAAAAATAATGTTGAGTTATATGAAACAAGATTTTGTAAAATGGTGCAATCTTTGGTTGGTTTTAATAAAGTTGCAGATATTAATGAGAAAACTATCCACAAAGCAAACAAGACAGAATTAAGAAAACTTATCTCAGAAGTTGGTGATTATATCAAAAAAAAACACATAAAACCATCGGGTGTTGTTTACAGTAAAGACTTTCAAGAAGTGAAAGCACAATCTAATCTAGAGCAAATCGATACAAATGCAAAGAAACAAAATCAAACCCCAATAATCACAAAAGATGAAGAAAATGAAAAAGTAGGGGCAAATACTGAAAAACAAAAAATAAGTGATATTTTAACAGATTTTGGATTGAAGAAAGATCAAGGCAATCTATCGATAGATCAACAAGATATGAGTGAGGCTATGAGAAGAATATTCGAAAATAATAAAAAAATGGATGAATATCGTCTTGACCCTATTAGAATCGATGGTATCGATGGTGATGGCTTTACCTTCGCGGAATATAGTGACAAAAAAGATGGTACTAATGATTTTAAGTCTGATGAACAATGGGTACAACCATCAACACAAGACTTGCTAGAAGCAAAAACTCGACTTGCAACAAAAATAAAAGAAAAATTAGAAAATAATAAAGGCATATTAGAAAATGATTGTGTCTTTGATTTTAAAAGTAACGGTCATGAATATCAACTAAAACAAGAACTTATTCTAAATCTAATTAGGAACAATGAGTCAGCTCTAGTTGATTTTCTCAATAAACCGAAAATCCACTTTATAAAAAGAGGGATGGTTATGGAAAAAAAAGATATAATTCAAAAAGCAGAACAGGATCCTAATAACTTTAAGGTTATATTGAGTTTAACCCCAGATAATACTATAGTAGATAAAAAATCTGGTGTACCATCTATATTTAAATACGAAGATAAAATTTATAAAGGAGAAAATAATTCTAATAATGCGCTTCTAAAATTAACAGAAGCTAAAGTGGGTATAGCTATAGAAAAAGGAGATGCAGACTTTCAATATAAAGAAGTTGAATTGAAATTATTATACGAATCAACATATGGTTACAAAGATAAAGGAGAATTTAAAATTGATAGAGAAGGAGTAATCAAAGATCCTATATTAGGCGAGAGAAAAATTACTCATTTTACTGTGCACGAAGGAGACTCTATTAATGGAGGGCATTATTTTAGTTATCAACTTGGAGCTGATAACCAATGGTATAAATTTTCAAACAATGGCTCAGGAGACACTAAAAAATGCGAGGACAACCCTCTGGCAAACCTCAATATAAAACAAAATATTTGCTCTTATGTGACTTTGCCACATAATGTTTATCAAAACAATTTACCAGAAGTACAAGACTTATTGGGATACAAAACCCCAAACCGCAGTAATTTTTGCTTTCTCTTGGCAATGATTAATCAAATCAACTTTTTACCTGATAAAGATAGAGAAGCAATACTAAAAGAGAGTGATGAATTTTTGCAAATGTCTAAATATATTGAGAAAAAATACGGTAAACCTTTGTTTTATATGGACGATACAAGCAAAAGACTCGTGACTAATGATTTAGCACCAGCTGGAATCAGCGAAATTATAAATAGGTTATCACAAAGCAAATCAGGCATCTTCACAGATTCAAATAAAGAAAAAGCAGTAACAAATACAAACAGCGGAGGAGGAGGACGGTATTAGAGCCCTTAGTTATATTTAATAATTTTTTATTAAATATCTTGATTTAATAAAAAGGCAGTTTATATTTTGTAATTCAAATCGGATGGGTGGCCGAGCGGTTTAAGGCAGCAGTCTTGAAAACTGCCGTATAGCAATGTACCGTGAGTTCGAATCTCACCCCATCCGCCAATTTTTCACAAACCCTCTCTTCTATTTTTTAGCTTCTCTTCTTTGGCAAGACCTTCGTGCCTTAATCATAGTGATGCCTTTACTAATGCCTTAAATACTATGATTGGCTTTGCACCGCAGTTATAAGGTCTATTTTTTGCAGAATTTACTTGAAAAGAGCCTATTTTCCTATCTTTAATTAACTTTTTTCAATTTTACCACCGACACCTTTAAATTTTTCAACAAAAGCTACAATTTTTTGGAATACATTCTGTTTTTTTGTTAAATATTGCGGGTTTAATGGGCTCATTTTAGGTAAAATAGAATTTAATTCGGTACCGTTATCACTAGCAAATTCTCGCTTGATTGAAATAGCAATATATCGTTTTGCGGCTTCTTCATTTAGATTTTCTGATCTAATCAACTCTTCAACTTCTTTTGACTGTTCCGCTTGAGCAAATTTGTAAAAAGCATCAATAACACTGGCTTTATCGCCAATATCATCAAGATTGGTTTGATTTATGAAATCGACCAACAAACTCTCTTTTGCACGGTTTCCTAAGCTGGCTCGAATCATTCGCCTTATATTTTCAAGCAATGTAGCCTTATCTTTAACTTTTTTGTTATTCTCAAAAATCTGCTCTAAAATATAGTCTAGATTAATTTCTTGAGATTTTAGCAAATCGACTTCAAATACCACATCGTCCCAATCTGTAGCCGAATTTTCTTTTTCATTGCCCGCTTTTTCTTTACGAAGCCAATCTCTAATGTCGTTATAGGTCGAGCGGTAATCCTGAATTTTGCGATCCGCTGGCATTTTGATTTTCTTAAGACTAACCAAATCATCATCGCTTAAACGATGCTCCGCTTTGAAATTTTCAACCGCCTTTGTGTCATTCATATCAAGGTTTTGCATAGCTTTAAGGCTTGCAAATTCATCGTAATTTTGCAATATATTTTCTACTCGCAAATATTCGCCAAATAATTTAACAAAAGCTTTCTTATCCGCCTCTTTTTTTATCATCTCGGGACTTGGAAAACTCTTCTCTAATTCTGTTGCAACCTCAATAAAACCTCGTCTTGCTTCGCCAGTTGTCGAATCGGTAAAGCCCTCCATATATTCTTTATAGCTTTTTTCCAATACTACATTTTTAGTATTTTTATCGCCAAAAAGGGTTATGGCATCTTTAGTTGCCTGTTCTAAATTACGAAAAGTAACGATATTGCCAAAAGTTTTGGTAGCATCATAAATTCGGTTTGTTCTTGAATAAGCCTGCAATAAACCGTGGTATCTTAGGTTTTTATCGACGAATAAAGTATTAAGAGTTGGGGCATCAAAACCAGTAAGAAACATGCCAACCACAATCAATAAATCTATTTCTTGAGATTTAACTCTTTTGGCTAAATCGCGGTAATAGTTCTCGAAGCCTTTGTTTTCTATATTAAAGTTGGTTTTAAAGAAAGTATTATAATCGGCAATAACAGAGTTTAAAAACTCTTTAGCACTGCTATTCATTGCTAAAACATCAAAAGTTTCGTCTTGAATTTCACCTACTGCATCTTGCTCTTCATTGGCGGAAAATGAAAAAATAGTGGCAATTTTTAACTTTTTATCGCTATTTTTCTGCAAGATATTTAGAGTTTCGTAGTAAAGTTTAGCAGAATCGACACTGCTTACTGCAAACATCGCATTGAAGCCTTTATTTCCGCCCTGCAAGCGATGGGTTTTGTGGCGAAAATTCTTTAAAATATACCCTGATATTTCTTTTATTCTTTCTGGATGCATCAAAGCTTGTTTATTTTCTGCACTACTCAGTTTTTTCTCATCTTGTTCGCTTTCAACTGCCTTAAACTTTGGGCGGACATCATTATAATCAACCTTGAATTTAAGAACTTTTTCGTCACGAATGGCATCGGTTATAACATAAGAATGCAACTCGGAGCCAAAAACACTTGCCGTGGTTTCGGCACCTAAAGCATTTTGCGGAAAAATCGGAGTCCCTGTAAAACCAAATTGGTAAAACTTTTTAAACTTTTTTGTTATGTTTTTCTGGGCTTCGCCAAATTGACTACGATGACATTCGTCAAAAATAAACACCACTTGCTTGTTGTATATGGCTAGATCTCCCTCGCTTTTCATTAGGTTGTTGAGCTTCTGAATAGTGGTAACGATGATTTTATTATCATCCTTCTCGAGATTTTGTTTTAAGCCCGCAGTGCTATTAGAACCATTAACACTATCGGGCGAAAACCTTTGATATTCCTTCATCGTTTGATAATCTAAATCTTTACGATCTACCACAAAAAACACTTTGTCGATAAAATTAACTTCTGTCGCCATGCGAGCTACCTTAAAACTGGTTAGAGTTTTGCCCGATCCAGTGGTGTGCCATATGAATCCACCACCTTCAGGCTTGCTCCAGTTTTTAGCCTGATGCGAACTTTTTATTTTCCACAAAATTCTCTCGCAAGCAGCAATTTGATAAGGTCGCATTACTAATAAATTATTGTCGACATCTAACACCGAATAATCTAAAAGCACCTTAAGCAAAGTTTTTTGCTCAAAAAAAGTTGCCGTAAAGTCTTTAAGGTCTTCAATCAGGCTATTATCTGCTCTTGCCCAATTCATAGTGAAATCGAAGCTGTTTTTATCTCGCTTGGTGGTGTTGGCAAAATAACGGGTATCGGTGCCATTAGAAATAACAAATATTTGCAAATATTTAAATAATGAGTTCTCGGAGTTAAAACTTTCTTTGCTGTAGCGATGAATCTGGTTAAATGCCTCACGAATGGCAACTCCCCGTTTCTTTAACTCAACTTGCAGAAGTGGTAAACCATTGACAAGAATAGTCACATCGTAGCGATTGAGGTGCTTGCCAGTTTGTTCAAATTGCTTAATTACCTGCAATTTGTTGCGAGTAATATTTTTTTTATCGAACAAATAAATATTAAAAATACTGCCATCATCAAAAACAAAATCGAGAATATAATCATTGTGAATTTTGCGGGCTTTATCAATAATGCTGTCGCTTGGCTTGTTTAAATAAGTTTCTAAAAATCTTTGCCATTCAACATTAGAAAAACTCACATTATTTAATTTCTCTAACTGCAATTTAACATTGGCAAGCATTGCTTCGGGAGAGTTTAAATTTGGCAAAAATTCATAACCTTGATTTTCTAAATCATTAATAAATTCATTTTCAAGATCTGCCTCGCTTTGATGAGCTTCAGATGGCTCCCACTGTCTTATATATTTATCTAAAATGATAAAATTATTTGATTCTATAATTGGTTTAGTTTGTTCTTTCATTTTTTAACATTATTTATAATTTTATTTGCCAATGCCCTGATTTATTAGAGCCAATTCTTTTTAATTTACCAATTTTTTGTAGCAAAGCGATTGACCTGCCAATAGTTCGCAAGTCTTTTTGCAAAATATCGGCGATTTGTTTGCGAGTAATTTTTGGATTGTCTTTGATTAACATTAAAACGGCATCTGGAGTTTTAGTGGGATTTATGGAGGCATTTATAGGGGCATTTATAGGGGCATTTTTTGCCAACATATTTGTAGCTAACATATTTTTATCTAAAGTTTCGCTAATCGCAAGTAACATAAAATCAATAAAAGCAACGCTGTTTCCTTCTTTGTCGGCTTGTTCGAGTGCTTGATAATATTTTTGTTGATTGTCTTTTATTACGCTTTCAAGGGGCAATGCCAAAAATAATGGATGCCACTTTGACAAAATCAGAGTTTGCCAAAGCCTTCCCAAGCGACCATTGCCATCAGTGAAAGGATGAATAAATTCAAATTCATAGTGAAACACGCTACTGGTGATTAATGGGTGATCCTGCGATTTTTTTAACCAATTAACCAAATCAGCCATTAACCCTGAAACCCGATGTGCAGGCGGGGCAATATGATGAACCTTATTGCCTTTATGAATTCCAACCGCTTTATTTCTAAACTTGCCGGCATCAAGCAAAATATCCGACATCATCAAATTATGAGCTTTTAGCAAATCGTTAATTTTATGCGGTTGCAACTCTGGCAAGACATCGTAAGCAGAAATTGCTCCTGCAACTTCTGCCAATTCGCGCGCACTGCCCAAAACTCTTTGCCCTTCGATAATTGCCGTTATTTGCTCTTCGGTGAGTTGATTGCCCTCAATTGCCAAAGTTCCAGCAATAGTTTTGATGCGATTTTGTTTTCGCAAATAAGGCGAAGAATTAAGCAAGCTAGCATTAAGCCCGCCTACTTGCTCGCTAATTTTAGCAATCAAATTAACAATTTTGGAAGTGATGGTAAAAGGCGGGGTTTTGGTCATTTTACCACCTCCTCATTTTTTGGGGAGTGGTAGCCGTAATGATTAATCAAATTATCAAGCAAGAGTTTAACAATTTGCTTTTCTGGATCCGTCGGTTCTGAAACTTCTTCATTAGACAAAGTTCGGTGACTGCTGAAGGTTATTATCCGTTTTAAATAAGACTTTTTATCTCCCGGAGCTGTTTCTAATAAATCAGCCCACTTTTTATATCCTAGAAAACTGGCGGTTTTCTCATATAAATTACGCAACAACATAAAGTGATATTTCTGAATTTTATTTTCAGCAATCGCCTTCTCAAGCGTTTGCTTTAAATATAAATGATAAGAAAAACTCTTGTTTGAGTCACCATCTTTTTTAGTTAAATTAAAAGTGCCATCTTCAAACCGCTCTAAGAAATAGCAGGTTTTGTTCTTTATCTCGTTGTATAACACATTATAAAAAAGTGGACTGTGTGTTGTGATGATAAACTTCAGTTTATTAGATTTATTCTCTTTGATCAAAACAGCCAAGCTAACCGCTAACTCAATTAAGTAATGCTCATCAAGGGAGCTTACGGGATCATCAATAAAAACATATTCTAACTGGTCATAACGATCCGTGTCACGCTCACTGACTTCAGCGATATTCAAAGTATAAATTACCTGTGCAATGAGGCTGTAAAAAATACTCCAGATGAAATTACTTTCTTCACCTTTAGAGATTTTGATGTTTTCACTTCTCTCTTCATTCCCACGCTCAAAAGAAAAAGCGACCTCTGAGAAATCTTCGCTAAATTTTGGGGTTAACTTATCGCTAGTGTATTGCTGAAAATGGGAGATAGCGACTTGGTCTTGTCCTTGTTCTTTTAGCACCCATTGCGTGTAGGCATTGGGATGGATTTTTAATTTGCTCTCAAGGTCGTTGTCCCAGTAAAATAGATCTTCGGTAAAGGCGTTGTAATAAATCACCTTTGGCTGAAGGTTTTCTGTTTCGCCATCCTCTTCGTTTTTAGGTGCGATAAAATCTTTAAATTCCCGTGAAAGGCGTGTTTTTCCTGAGCCATTGAAAGCATAGATCAACTGCACCTTCTTATTATCTTTATCTGCCAATTGTTTGGCTATGTCTTTTAAAGTCTTGCTCATATTATACTTTCGCCCCCTTAGTCTTTGGAAAATTCAGCAGTAAATCACGGTAATATTCATATTGTTTTGTGCGAAGTTCAATTTCCTTTGGCAAGCCTTCGGTGATAGAGTTGGTTAGGGCATCGAATTTGTCGAGAATTGAGACGATGCGGGCTTGTTCAGCAAGAGAAGGAGTAGGAATCTTGAATTGCCTTAAAGTTGTAAGATTCAACATCCCATAATTGCGCATTTCGGATTTTAGTACTTCATACAAATTTGTTATGTAGTAAAAAACAAACTTGTCATTTATAGCATCGGGGCGCTTGGATTTGATGTTTGCAATATTCTGATTGGTTGCAGCTCGAAACTCTAAAAACGCTGTTTTGAAAATAGTTGCACCAACAAGGGCTATTAATGTGGTTTCTTTTTGCAAAAGTTTTGCACTCGATTTCTGCAATCCAAACTCAGTTATAAAATTATTAGCCGAATAAACAGGGTCATTATTGCACGACTCTGATTTAAGCCAAGGAATGTTGCCATCGCTCCAGTATTCTGGTTTTGATGTTGACGGCGTTCCCCCAGAGCCTACTTCAAAAAAGTTTTCATCCCCCAGCCTCTTCCA
>CAMAYG010000029.1 GCA_945862535.1 Rickettsia typhi
ATTTAATTTTACTGGCATTTAACTTTAAAAGACTAATAAAACTTGCAAATCAAAAGCTGTTTACAGATCAAAAACCGAGTTTTGCAACATAAAGACAGGGATTTTTGCACCAAATACAAAAAATCGTCAAATAAAGCCAAAACAAAGCCTTGCAAGATAATAAATTCTAAAAATTATTAAAAATATTAGGGATTTAAATTGCAAATTCCGATTTTATTGGATTTTTTGATAAAAAATTGAGGATTTAAATTTTCGACAGTCTCGAAATGCCCGCTGAAATACTCATTGAAATGCTAATTAAAATGCTAAAAATTTTTGATTAGCTTTTAATGGATCTAGGTAACAAAGCGATGAATTGATGATTTTATAAGATTCTAGACTTGACTCTATTAAATATATTTTTTTATCTAATTTTTCTATTATCGCCTGACCCGCCCCCGTGTCCCAAGGCATTGTTTGTTGATTTTGCAAGAAAATATCTGCCTCATTATTTGCAAGGCGAATAAATTTAATTGCCGAAGATATTTTGATAATTTCTAGTTCATGTTTTATTTTGTTGCGATATCGGCTATAATTAGTTGCTAAATCTGCCGAACAATTACTAAAAAAATCTGCTATTTCTGCTTTTCTTGCTCTTTTGCTTGCAACAATTATCAAAGAATCTTTTTCCTGATTGGCTTGGTTGTTGCTGGTAATAAGTTTTTGTTTGTTAAAAAGACCGCTCCAAGACTGGCTATTAAGATTGTCGATTTGGTAGATTTTGTCGTTATTAGAATAAATAATTTCTCCGTTGTTAAAAAGTGGAGCATGAAGGATTCCAAATATTGGCTTGCCATTGCTAATTAGGGCTAGGCTAATTGCAAATTCGTTGCAGTGATTAATAAAGCTGTTGCTACCGTCGATTGGGTCTAATAGCCAATATTCACCAATATTTGTCGTTATTTTTTTTTGAAGATTTTGCTGTTGATATGCTTGCTCCTCGGAAATTATTGGTAAAGAAGGGGTGATTAAGGCCAAGGCCTTGATGATGAAATCTTCTACTGCCAAATCGGCATCGCAAAAGAGGGTGTTATCGCTTTTTTTTGAGCTATTTAGATTGTTGCGATAGAAGAAATCTTTAGCAACATTTCCAGCGGAATAAATTAATTCGACAATTTCGCTGATTATTTTTTGTTCTAATAGCATTTAGCTTTAATTGTTAATTTATGCCTTTTTTAACAAGCTGTGGCGATTGCTAAATAAAGAAACTTTTAAGATAATGATAGGTGCTAAGCAAAAATTCCATACCAAGAATAGAGGCGGTAATTACCACCACCATCCCGATAATGCCAATTAATATGCCCAAAAGCACCGCCAGGCCGTCTTTTTTTAGAATACCGAGCGAAATGATAAGAATGCCAACTCCGGGAATAAAATTAGACAGAGGCATTGGCAGTAATATTAGCATTGCAAAAGCCAAGGAAAAGCCACCAATAATTCTTTCGCCAAGTGGAGTAAAGCAAAAATCTAGCCGAGGCAGTAAGAATCTTTCTGCCTTACCAGTGTAGTAAAGGGTTTTTTGCAACAATAGAGCAACAACTTTTCGTTTTACTTTTAGGTTGTTGAATTTGTGGGGCAGTTTAGGAGATTTGTAGCCAAAAAGCATTTGAGTTGAAAAAACAACCAGTGGAATCGATATTATGCTTGGAAATGGCGGTGGTAATGGTATAGTGACACCAAAAGAGAAGATTAGCAAAACAAGACCAAAACCGAAATCTTCCATAGCCTCGACTAAATCTCTAACCGAAATTTTGTCGTCACTTGAAGAGTCGATGACTGTTTCTATTATGCTTGTGTTAATAAGTCCTTTTTTTTGCTTTGGCAAATGTTATCTCCATAAAATTGATTGCTTAAGATAAATATTATATCTGGTATTAAATTTGCGATTTGGTTCTTTTTGGGTGTTTAGCGAAACGGCTTAGCTCGACAGCATTTTACTGCTTTTGGTCTTTGTCAATTTCTTCTTTGCCCTTTTTTTCTTCTTCACTCATTCCTTTGCGAAAATTTTTAACAGATTTGCCAAGGTCGGACATTACTTGTGGTAATTTGCCCGCACCAAATAAAACAAAAACAATTAGTAATATTAGCAATAATTCAGAAATTCCAAGAGACATAAAGGTATTAAATTAGTTTCATTTGTTGCAAAATTGCCTCGAGGTTTTTTTGGCAATCTTGCGATGGCATAGTAAGGGGAAGCCTGATTTCGTTAGTACACATCCCCAAGAGACTACAAGCATATTTTATTGGAATTGGGCTAGTTTCTAAAAATAGAGCTTGAGTTAGTCTTGCAAGTTTGTCTTGCATTGCGACTGCATCTTTGTAATTGCCATTGGCACAATGTTTTTGCATCTCAACAACCATTTCTGGCACAAGGTTAGATAACACCGATATGACACCATTTCCGCCCATCGCATTATAGCCAACTATCGTTGCATCTTCGCCCGATAGATAAGAAAATTCTTTTCCCGATTTGGCAAGGCTTTCGGCAATTGCTAATCTAAGTGTTGCTAGCCTTGCAAGATCGCCAGTGGCATCTTTGATACCAACAACATTTTCTAGTTGGGCGATTTTTGCAATGGTGCTATCGCTCATGTTAATTACCGAGCGACCAGGAATGTTGTAGATATATAGTGGTATGTCGCAGTTATTTAGGGCGGTAAAGTGTTCAAATAGCCCCTGCGGAGTTGGTTTATTGTAATATGGAGTAACGATAAGGCAAGAATCTGCTCCTGCTTTTTTGGCAATTTTTGTCATTTCTACTGCTTCTGCGGTAGAATTAGAGCCAGTTCCTGCCATTATTTTGATTTTGCCTTTGCCATTAGCAACGGCAATTTCGATAATTTTATTATGTTCGTTATGTGAAAGGGTTGGCGATTCTCCAGTTGTACCACAAGGAACGATTCCGTCTATTTCGGCACTGATTTGCCTTGAAATTAGTTTTTCAAACGAATTAACATCGATTCTATTTTCGGTAAAAGGTGTTATTATTGCAGTATAGGTTGCAATTTTCCTTGTTGTCATTGGTTTGTTTCAATTAGATTGATCTGCAAATGTTGCCACGATAGCCCAAGATAGCCCAAGATATATATTCTGGCTATGCAATAGTTCTGTTATATTTTTAAAAGAATAATAACTAAAAAGCAAGTGTAATATTCTATAAAATTAAATAGCTAAATGTATTTAGAAATCTGCAGATTCTGTAACTTCTTGCAGAATGACGGTGAGGCGGTTTTACGGCAACTCGAGATATTAATCTTGGTTGATATTTATGGTGTCTTGAGTCATAAATTGATATTCAATTGCCAATTCAGCTATTGTTAATTTAGACCTGTAATGATATTCAATTGCACTTAAGACATCTTGTTCGCGGGTGTTTAACATAAAGAAATCGCTATCGCCGTTGTTAAATTTAATAGTTTCGGCAGTAAGAAGCTTTTTGGCAATTTCAATTTCGCTAAAGGCATTTTTGATTAGAATATCGACCTCTTTCATCTGATTATAAGCAAAATTTATTTCGTTGGCTATCGAGTCTTGTAGTAGGTGCAAGTTTCTTCTGGCAATTTTTAAATTGGCATTATTTTTATTGACCTCGCCTCTTTGTTTTTTATTTTCAATTGGGATGGTGATATTAAGTTTTACTTTGTTGCTATTATTGTTTTTTTCTATTGGGCCTTCGCCGTAGTCTGTTGTCGACTCAAAACCGATATCGACTATTGGTAATAGTTGATTCTTAGAGAGTTTAATTTTGATATTTGCCTGCTCTAAAAGATTTCGAGCAATTGCGATATCGAAACGATGGTCTTTTGCAAGATTGGTGTCTTGTTGTAGCATTGTGGCATTTGGGATAATGTAGTTAAAATCTTCATTAGCTATTGATGAATCGATTATTTTTTCTACTTCCAGCATTTGACCGTCGTCGCGTCTTAAATACATCGATAAATTGGTGGCGGTATTAATTAATTGTCTTTTTGCCGATTCTAACATCGATTGCCTTCTTAAGATAATTCTTTTGTTTTCGTCGAGTAATATGCGGGGTTTGTCACCCTTTTTTATTTGCATTTTAAGTGAATTTTCTCGTTTTAAGGCGACTTCCAGCATATTTTGATATAGTTCGACGATCTTTTTGCTGTATAAATATTTCCAATAAGCTTTTTTTGCATCGGCGATAATTTGGCTTTGCATTAATAATTTGGCATATTTGGCAGTGGTAATATCGATGTTAGAAATCTTGGTCACGGCCAACTGTTCGTTGATTAAAAAACCTCTTAGCAATGATAATTCTAGACCAAATATTGTCCTGCCTTGGCTTTTTGTATTAAAATAGGGGTTAAGTTCTGGATAGGAGCCGTTAATTGATTGATTATAGCCTAAATAAATCTTCGAATTGGCAATGTTGAGCGGTTTTATTGCCTTGCTTTCTAGGCGACTTCGATCTTGATAATAGCCTTTGGTAAAATGATTATATGTAGTTTCTATTTTGCTATCAAATGCTCCTAAAGCTTCCTGTAATTTGGCTTCCGCAAGGCGAATTTGCTCTTCGGTAATATATATTTTAGGGTGATGCTTTTTTGCCGATTCTATCACTGCCGATTCTGTTAATAGTAATCCTTTTGCAACTAAGCTTTGGCAAGAAAATATCCAAAAGCCAAAAAATAACAAGAAGTTGATGATAATATTTAATTCGTTATTTTGTTTCATCTTTTTTTTCTAGTGATGTTGCCTGATCTTTTAATGAAAAATCGTCTGGGGCAATTGGGAAGCCATTAATTTGTCGCCATAATTCATAGCCAATAGAAACTTTGTTCATGGTTATCCAGCCTTTTATTTTTGTGCCTTGCTTAATGTAGTTGACATTTGGCCAGGGGGCAGAATTTTTATCGGGAACAAGAATAACTCGAAATTTACCATTGGCAGAAATTGCCTGATCTACAACAGCAACAACGGCAGCAAAAGTTCCGAGTGAAGTAGATGGCCATCCGGCAATTCTGAGTGCGGGCCAGCCTTCTATTTGAATTCTTGCCTTTTTGCCAATGTGAATTAGCGGAATATCATTAGGCTTAATGTAGATCTCGATTGCAGGCTCTTTGATGGTTGGGACAAAGGTGGCAATTTTTTCTCCGGCATAAATGTAGCTGGCATTAGATTTTGATTTTACCTGAAATAAAAAGCCGTCTTTTGGGGCGGTTACTATCTGAGCTTTCTGCCTCGAGAATTTTATATCGGTTTGGGTAAGTTTTGCTTTTACTTCGTTTTGATAAGATAGTAGTTTTTGATATTCTATTTTGGTTTTTTCCACCTCTTTTTTTGCTACTAACCCTTGTTTATAAAGCTCTTCTTGCCTGTTGATATTGATTTTTGCTGTTTCGGCACTAAGTTTGGCATTAAGATATTGATTATTAATAGAAGAGAGTTCGTTTTGTAATTTTTCTACTAATTCTGGGTCGTTATCGACTATTTCGGCAATTTTATCGCCCTTTTTTAGCATCGTGCCGTCATTGACATACCATTTGGCAATTCGCCCACTGACAAGAGAATTTATGTCCTGAATTCTGTCGTCTTGATTATAGGCGATAACCGCCCCCTCGCCACTAGAAGTCTGCCACCAAGGAACAGCAAATAGTGATATTGTTATGGCCACAAAGAAAGCGAGGATAAATTTTAGCAATATTGCATAAAAACGAGGGGCGACCATTGCTCTGCTAATATTTACATTGCTGGAGGTAGAGTTTTTATTGCGGTAAATATTGGTGATAATGTTGAGTTTCTGTGAAGAGGTGCATAATTCGTAAATATTTTTTAGATTCTTTGCGAAGTCGCCAAGATTCATAAAGACTAAAGAAAATATTAGTTCCGAGGCAAGAAATTGAGGTATGGTAATATGTCCATTAAGGGTAAGAATGCTCGACATCGCAAGGAATCCGCTATTTGCAACGATATAAAGCAAAAAGAAAAAGACATTTTGTTGTAAAATTATGGCAAAATAACGATTTTTTCGGCTAGAATATTCGGTTAATAATTTTTCGACATCACTAGTTCTGTTGTCCCGATCTTCGTGAGAGCTGAAAAGCCTACTGCCAATTCGATATTTAATATCTAATTCTCTTTTGTGTAACAATACCGACGGCAAAAAATAGACTTTAAATAAAACAAAAATTGCTAATAATAAAACAATATTAAATATTAGAAAATATATATGGTAGAATGCAGTTAGCACAAGCCCAATCAATATTTGTTGGATTAAAAACGAAGTTGAAAAAACAAAATTTGCAATATATTTGATAATATTAGATATTTCGGCATATGATTGCACTTTTTTGATTTTTTTGATTTCTTGTCTTGCCGTGTCTATGGCTTCGTTTGAGGAGCTTTTTTCATTGTCAAAAAGAATGTTATCGTATTGATAGTCTTGCTCTTTCTCGCTTGAGTTATCGGCCGAATTGTTAGTTATTATTTCTACGGTTTTAATAAAAAAACGTTTCTCGAAGTGAGAAAATGCAAGTATTTGAATAATTTTTAAAATTCCATAGCAAATAAGAAAAGCTAATAAAAAGGAAATGATGGTAATTATTGGAAAAATCGATGGATTGGCGGTTATTTGACTGCCGATATATTGAATTGAGAGTGGTAAGAAAAGATTAAAAGCACTGGCAACGATTCCGTAAATTAGTATTGTTACAAGCAAAGATTTTTCATCTTTCAAAGCTTCAAAACAGGTTGCAGCGCAGTTTTTTATTGATAAATCCTTTTCAAGCATTGTTATTATTTGTTTGGTGTTTATTAGTTTTGAAAATTTTACATTTTCTTGCTTTTTTGAATTATTTTAATCAAAATTGATAAAAGTCAATAGTAAGAATTTATTTAATTAAAAGAATTGATAAAAAATATTAAATTAGTTCTTGAAAAATATTAAAAATAATTTTATTTAAAAGAAGCTATTGCAATTTAAAAATTGGAAATAGGCTATAAAGCCAGAAAAATCAATATCTATCAAGGCTTGTCCTAAATTTATTGCTTCTAAAGTTTTTAGCTAATTCGATTTATCGCTGTCAGGGGCATTGTCAACGATCTTGATAAGTCGATCTAATGCTATTTTTCACATTTAAACATGGAAAATAGCATGTTTCAATTTTGGCGATTTCAATTTTGGTGCTAATAGCAATAATTAAGTATTAATAGACATTCCAATTCTTGGTCCCATTCTTGGTCCCATGGCTGGTCCCATTCTTGGTCCCATGGCTGGTCCCATTCTTGGTCCCATGGTTGGTTTTTGTTTAATATTCTGAATTGTTGTAATTAAAGTCTCCTTGAAGCTTGAAATTACTTAATGCGTCGGCCCCAACCGCGCCTTACATTAACTCTTAAAAAATAAAAAAATGTCTAAAAATAAAGTTATTATCATTGGTTTAGTGGCTGCTGCTTTAGTTGCAACTATTGTAATCAATAAACAAAAACCCGCAGAAGTTTCTGCTAGCACAGAAAATCAGTCTTTATTCGTTGATGCTACTAAAATATCTGGCGAATTTAAAGAAAATAAAACAACTGCTCTTGAGTCTTATAAAGACAAAACTGTTGAAATTACTGGTATAGTTAAACAACTAGACAAAACCGCTGGTTCAGAAAACATTGTTTTTGTTAGCTCTTCCGATGCTTTTGAAGTTAAAGCTAAATTCTCTAACAAATCAGAAGCAGAAAAACTTGCTACTTTAAATTCTGGTCAAAATATCGTCGTTAAATGTGTTGGCGAATCTACAGAATCTTCATTCGCAGAATTTAAAGATTGTACTCTAGTAAGCAGTGCAACAACTCAAGCAGAGCCAGTAAAAGCAGAAGTTAGCCCAGCTACAGAGCAAGATAAACCTGCAGAACAGCCTGCAGTTGCCGAGCCAGCAGTAAATGCTCCAGCTAATAGCAATCCTGCTACTAACAACTAATTCAGTTGTAATAGTCGCCATTAACAGGTGGCTATTGCCCTTGTAGTAGCCGTCTTTAACTAAGGCGGCTATTGCTCTAGATTTTACTCACCATTTGAATCTATCTTACACCTTACACCATTACTCTTATCTTAATTCACAATTAATTTTTTCGATGACAAATATTAAAAAAGATCTCCTTAAAAACACAGTAAAGCATATAGACATAACTAGTTTTGATTCTCGCCCTATTATCGAGCAGATGCAACATATGTCTTTTACCTCTCGAGATCTTGCAAGTGCTAGCAAAATATTCAACATGATGTTGCAAGACGGAACTTGCTCTAATATTCTTTCTTTAGCTGGCTCAACCTCTGCTGGGGGATGTATGCAAATTTATGCCGATCTTATTAAATACAATATGGTCGATGCCATTGTTGCTACAGGTGCCGCTATTGTCGATATGGACTTCTTCGAGGCTTTGGGCTTTAAACATTATCAAGGAACTCAATTTGTCGACGACAAACTATTACGAGAAAACTATATCGATCGTATCTACGACACTTACATCGATGAAGAAGATTTACAAAAATGCGACAAAACTATTTTTGAAATCGCTAACGGCCTAGAGCCAAGAGCCTATAGCTCTCGCGAATTTATCTATGAAATGGGTCGTTATCTAAAAAATAATGCTAAAAAAAAAGGTTCGTTAATCGAATTGGCTTTTGAATATAATGTGCCAATCTTCTGCCCTGCATTTACCGATTCTTCTGCTGGCTTTGGCTTGGTGTTGCATCAAGTTAAAAATCCTAATAATCATTTAACCATCGATTCAATTGCCGATTTCCGCGAATTAACCGAAATAAAAATCAAAGCAGGGACAACGGGGCTACTAATGATTGGGGGCGGAGTGCCAAAAAACTTTGTTCAAGATACCGTTGTTTGTGCCGAAATTCTAGGCGAAGAGGTCGAAATGCATAAATATGCAATTCAAATTACCGTTGCCGATTCTCGCGATGGAGCCTGCTCTTCTTCTACATTAAAAGAAGCTTGCTCTTGGGGTAAGGTAGACACCGCTTTCGAACAAATGGTCTATGCCGAAGCGACTTCAGTATTGCCTTTACTGGTGTCCGATGCCTATCATCAGAAGCATTGGCAGAATCGTCACAGACGAGAATTTGGTAAATTATTTACAAAAAATAAATAATACAACTTAAAACTATCGCAATGTTGTCAAATTCATTATCTGCTAATAATTCACTCGTTAAAACTCTAGAATTTTTAGTTTCAAGCCCCAATTTATGCTCTAAAAACTGGATATCTGAACAATACGATTCTCAGGTAAGGAACAACACTATTGCTATTGGTGGCGATGCAGCAATTGTCCGTATTGATAACACAAAAAAAGCTTTGGCGATTACTACAGATTGCAATCCATATTATGTATTTGCCAATCCTTTTGAAGGAGCAAAGCAGGCGGTTGCAGAAACCTATCGTAATATTTCGGCAACTGGTGCCAAGCCCCTTGCCATCACTAATTGCCTAAATTTTGGCAATCCGCAAAAACCAGAAATAATGGGGCAGATCGTTAAATCTATCAAGGGCATTAATGAGGCATGTAAAATATTAGACTACCCAGTTGTGTCTGGCAATGTCTCTCTTTATAACGAAACAGATGGGCAAGCAATTAAACCAACTCCAGCAATTGGCGGAGTTGGTTTAATTGAAGATGTCAATTTGCACTGCAAGCATCAGTTTAAGAATCTTGACGATTTAATATATCTTATCGGCAATACCTCGGGGCATTTATCTTGCTCGGTTTTTGAGCGAGAAATTCTTAAAAATCAAGGTCAAAACCCACCAATTGTTAACCTCGAACTAGAAAAGCTTCATTCTAAATTTGTTCGTTTTGCAATAGCAAATTCACTAATCAATTCTTGTCACGATCTTTCCTGCGGAGGGTTGTTAGTTGCCATATTCGAAATGTCTAATAGTGTAATTGGCTGTAAGGTAGATCTAAACTCTATTAGCACCACTTTAACACCAGAATCAATCGCTTTTGGCGAAGATCAATCTCGTTACTTGGTGGCAATTTCTAAGGCGAATCAACAGCAATTTCTAAGCCTTGCAATAGAATATAATATTCAAATTCAGTTAATTGGCAATACAATAGCTAATAATCTAGAGCTTTGCTACGGGCAGATCGAAGAAAATATTGCAATCAAAGAACTGCAAAATTCTCATCAAAATTTTCTACCAACTAAATTTTCTTAAATAAATAGCTCTATGGTAAAAATTATCGCCACTCATCCAATAGGAATTATTGCGGGGCGGGGCGATTTGCCAAAAATATTAATTGATAATCTTCTTAACAGGGGGCAAAAATTTGTCATTTTCCTACTAGAATCAGAGGAATATGCCAATATATCTTACTACAATCAATTTAACCCGATATTTATTTCATATGGCGGGGTGGAGCAATTAATTAGCAAATTAAATTTTAGCAATATTAAGCAATTGGTTTTTGTTGGTGCTGTGAATAAGCCAAATTTTCAACAAATGAAAGTAGATAAAACCGCTACAATCCTTCTTGCCAAGATTCTGGCAAATAAAATTTTGGGCGATAATGCAGTGTTAAAAACGGTAATTAACTTCCTTGCTAGCAGAGGTTTCGATGTTTTGGCGATAGAAGATTTGCTTGACGATCTGGTGGTTAATGCTGGTATTATTGGCAATATTAAGCCAAATAAAGAGCAGATAGACGACATTAATCTGGGAATTTCGGCAATTAAGCATTTTTCGAAGTTTGATGTTGGTCAGGCGGTGGTGGTGGCTCAAAAGCAAATAATTGCTGTCGAGGCAATAGAAGGAACGGATTCTATGCTTGAAAGATGTAGTGCGATAGATCTGTTAAAAAATCAAAAAGCAATATTGGTAAAAATGCCAAAGATTAGGCAAAATCGTAAAGTAGATTTACCAACTATCGGCCTTACTACATTAGAAAAATGCTTAATGGCTAATATTAACGGCATTATTATTGCAAAAAAACAAAGCCTAATTATTTGCAAGACCGAAGTTATTGATTTTGCCAATGCGAACAATATTTTTCTGCAAGCATATTAGTGGGCTGTTTCGTCTAAATTATATTTTACTAAATTTTACTTTTTATAATTTTATCGTTTTTATCATCATATTTATGAAAATTTTTTCTGAATCTCGATTTAAAGTAAAAGATATTGCAGAAGTTATTTCGTTATTAAAAAACGATTCCCTAATTGTAATGCCTACCGACACAATTTATGGCTTGGTTGCCAATGCCAGATCTCGTCAGGCGATAGAAAAAATTTATCAAATTAAGCAACGAGATATTAGCAAGCCAGTTGCAATATTTTTACCAAATAGTAAGGTGGCAGAGGAAATTTTCCATCTCAGTTTATCGATGCAAAAAATATTACATCATTTTACTCCGGGTCCGTTAACGATAGTTGCTCCAATCAAAGAGACTTTCAAAGAAAAATTGCCAATAGATTTTCTTAATCGTTCTGGTGCCGATATCGGTTTCCGCATCGTAAAACATTGGGCTTGGCAAAGTCTATTTGACTTCGACCCAGAGTTAATTTTAGCGGTTACTAGTGCCAATCTTAGCAATAAGCCAAATATTACTAATATTAATCAGATTTCTAGTCATTTTAGCGGTGGCAATGCCATTAATTTAATTGCGGGGGGTCTGATTGCGGGAGCGGTCGATGGCGGAGAGCTTGATTCTAAGGCATCTACCGTAATTCGCTCGGCAGGAGAAAATATTGAAATATTAAGAGAAGGAACAATTAGCAGTAAGCAAATTTTCAACATTATTCGTCAAGTTTGATGCCGTGTTGCAATAAAATATAGCGGGAATACTATTTCTAAAAAATAACAACTAGTTGCTACACAGCAATCACTCAAGCACCGGCACCTTTATCCCTCTTGCGAAGCCGGTTCCTCGGTTGTCATCTTCTGTCCGTCATCCTTGCACGAAGTTGCAGGATCTTCCTCCCTTGTCACCTTCGCACAAGTTGCAGGATCCACAGAAATAAAATCAATTAGCTACTAAATAAAACTGAATTTGTTGTATTGCATCTTTGCCTCATTTTTTTAATCTTGCCAGCTCTTCTTGTGTGGGTTCACGATGTATAAAAAGACAGCCCCCTTCATTCCAGCCTCCAAAGAAAGTTTATCATCTTTAGGTGTGTGCAACCATTTATAATTACAGTATTTCTCCTTCTCTTTTTGCCTCCCTTCTGGTGATAATCTTATTATTCTTTGTCTTTGCTTCCATTCAAATGCAGCATCCGAACACCCAATTAAGCATAACAAGCAAATCAATATTAATGTTTTGTTCATATCAATTTTTAATAGTTATAGCGTTTGTAGTAGTATCTTTTTGGGTTTCGGTCTCACTTTTAGTTATAGCACCAACACACAAAGCACCGCAGGCACTAAAATCACTTAAGGTTAGTGCAGGAATAATTGATAATTCATTCCAAGGTGTTGCAAGGTTAAGAGTATCATGAAAAAATGAGCCACTTGGCATAACTGGTTTTAAAAGGATATTTTCATATTTAATTACTAATTAAAATACTTTTTGTTGTACTATCACCACTTGAAGTAGAGCCTGTAACAACATCACGGGCAATTAAGCCAGCCCCAGCACCACCTAGCGAACAATTAATTTTCAATAATTTTACCATATACAATTTTGCAATCAAGGGAGAAAATAGGACTAGCAAATGTATTCTTTATAATACGAATGTTAGTCATGGCATGTTTTTTATCAGCACGATTGCTAGCATCATGAATTATGTTTTTTACCATTTCTTCCTCAGTGTGGAAATTCCAAAAATTAAGCGGTAGAAAATATGACAAATAGTATATACAACTTTCTTTTGACGTATCTCCGCTTTCTTTTGTGAGTCTATCTTGCTTTGTTGGTAAGCGAAGTCTTGTGTTGATATATTTTATATCTGGCAAGGTGTCATTTTCTGTTATTATAAAGCTTTTATCGTACACTCTATAATAACTAGTTCCAAGACATCCATTCAAACAAAAGCACAACAATACTATAGCCAATTTTTTCATATCAATTACTAATTAATACACTTTTAGTCGTTGTGTTACCAGAGTGAGAGGTGCTGTGAGTTACAATATCACTAAGCATACCGGCACTCACGCCTCCACCAGCCGCAAAATAGTTTATAGCAAAAATGGGTGGTATTGTACCTTTGTTTAACCATCCAATATCTGCTATACCCATATTATCTACAAAAACATCGTGATACTCACTTGCAGAACGTACACCTGGACCATAGTCATGAGCATACCTTAAATTTCCTTGGTCAGATCCAAAACATTCAGGGCAATTTTGAACTCCAGTATTTGGAGTTTTTCCGTTACCAATTTTCAAATTTGGAGTCTCAGAAGAAACTGTAGCTGCACTTTCTGGATGTGCCTTTAAGTAGTCAGCTTTATATTGTGAAATTGCCTTACTCGCAACCACAGTCCCGCCAGCAATAGCACCAGTTATAGCGGCATCTTTAACCAAAGAACCATAATCAGGTTCAATATCGGTATGTGTAGAAATCTGAGAAGTCGTGGAAGACTGTTTAACCTCTTGACTAACATTGTTAGCCTTAATATTAGCGGTTTGTGTATTGATATTACCTCCAGCTCCTAAAGTTAAATTACCATCAAATAACAAGCTTGAAGTAATCACCGTTTGTGAACGTGTGGTTGTGCTATCTGAATCGCCAGATTGAATTTGTTCGGTTCCACCTTTGCCACCCGATGCCACGGCAGACATTCCGTACTGAGTAGCAACTGCCTTAGATGCAGCAGTTGCACCAGCGGTAGCACCTGCCGTAAATCCGCCAGCAACACCAAGTGCGGCAAATCCCACACCTCCTGTCGCCGCTCCTAATGCTACTGCCACGGTTATTTGTAAGGCCAAAGCCCCTATATCCATTTGAGTTTCTTGATGGAAATTGTAGTTGTAATACATATTTTGCAAAGCATTGATATTAAGGTTGTTGTTGGC
>CAMAYG010000030.1 GCA_945862535.1 Rickettsia typhi
AACAACAAGATCAAATATTTCGCTACCAAGAAATAGAGAAGCAAGTGTTCGCAGATAAGGCATTAGATCAACAACTACCAGAAGAACAATTGCTACAAAATCAAATATTAGAACAGCAATATCAGTAAAATAACTTCTGGTCGTGCTTAAAAACTAGGCTTATTACCTTCGCACGGAAACTAACGAAGGTGCCACGGCAGTGTATGGGCTTTTGCCGACCTCGCAATATGACATAATGTGGCTATAAATTGGCAAGTAGCATAATTTTCTGCTTGGTAGCAAGAATTTTATTGCCGTCATTTTGGTTTGTAAAATCGTTAATTGCAAAAAACAACCATTGAATTCTTTTGTTCTCGGCAGAGTTTTGCAAGTTGTTTTGCTCTTGATAAAACTTAATATCTTTAGCATTAGCCGAAACTAATTCGAAGATTTTGTCGATTTTAGCAAAATTATTATCTTGAAAGCTAATAGCGATGCCAATTCTTGACTTGCCGGCTATTTGCTGATTTGCAGTTTCTATTTTAGCAATATTAAGCTCTTTTGCCAAAATTTTTAACTCACTGAAAGCAATAAAATTAATCACCTCGATAGGTAATTTGCCAAAGCGATCTGCCATTTCAAAGGCAATACCCTCTAACTCCTTTTGACTTTGCGAATTGGCAATTTTTTTATAAAAACTTAGTCTTAGCGAGGTTTCGGCAATATATTCGCTAGGAATTAAAGCAGAAATACCAATTTTAATGTTAATTTTACCAATATCTGGGCTTAATTCTTCGTTTTCATTGGCTATTTTGCGAGTGATTGATGCAAGGTCTAGCCCTTCTGCCTGCAATTTCTTTATTTTGCTAATTTCTTCGACAAGCATTTGCTGGTAAAGCTCGGCTCCAGTTTCTTTGATATGCCCCGATTGTTCGTCGCCAATTAAATTGCCACTTCCCCTTAAGTCCATATCGTGGGTTGCAATATTAAAGCCACCTCCTAGGCTGTTAATATTTTCAATTATTGTTAATTTTTTCTGCGATTCTTCTTTGGGGTTTTTTCTTGCAGTAAGAAAATAGGCATAGCCCCGAATTTTGCCCCTGCCAACTCGCCCTCGCAATTGATAAAGCTGGGCAAGCCCAAAGTTTTCTGCTTTGTAAAGGATGATGGTATTAGCATTTTTAATATCTAGCCCCGATTCTATTATTGTGGTTGAAACCAAAACATCGATTTTATCATCGACAAAATCTGCAATAATATTTTCTAGCTCTTCTGGTTTTATTCGCCCATTTGCCGATTTAATTTTCAACTCGGGAATCCATTTTATTAGTTGCGGTGTCAATTCGTCGACATCTTTAATCCTTGGAGCAACAACAAAAACCTTGCCTCCACGATTATATTCCCGCAGAATTGCATCTTTAACAATTTTGCCACTAAATTCGCTAACGATATTTTTTACCGGAATTCTTGCAACTGGCGGAGTGGCGATAATGCTTAAGTCCTTCACCCCGCTTAAAGACATTTGCAGTGTTCTTGGTATTGGGGTTGCAGATAATGTTAGTAAATGCACAACATTATTGCTTAGATTCTTAATTTTTTCTTTCTGCACCACACCAAAATGCTGTTCTTCGTCGATGATTGCTAATGCCAAATTGTTAAATTCTATTTTATCTTGCAACAGAGCATGGGTGCCAATAATGACATCGATATTGCCATTTGCTAAATCGGCCTTGGTTCTTTTGATTTCGCTTGCGGTTAGCATTCGCGATATTTGGGCAATGTTAATATTATGTTTGGCAAATCGGTGGCAAAAACTTTGATAATGTTGACGGCACAATAATGTTGTTGGCACAATAATTGCCACTTGTGGTTTTTTTTGCTCGTTTTCTTTGTTAAAAGAATTATTTTCTGCCTGAGAAGATGTAGTAGAAAAGGCGGTAGAAGAGGCAAGTTTAGTAAAAATCACCATTGCAGTCGCTCGCATTGCTACTTCGGTTTTGCCAAATCCTACATCGCCACAAATAAGGCGATCTGTTAATTTGCCCGAGGCGAGATCTTCGGCAATTTCTGTTATTGCTTTAAGCTGATCTTCGGTTTCGGTAAAAGGAAAATTAGCAACAAATTCTTGATATTCGAGCGAATCGCCAGTAAATACCGGAGCCTCGATTAATTGTCTTTTAGCAGCGATTTCAAGCAATTGAGCGGCACTTACCTTAATTCTTTGTCGTATTTTTTGCCGTCTTTTTTGCCAATTGCCTCCGTGAAGACGGTCTAATTCTATAAGATTATTATCTGCACCATAGCGACTAATTAGGTTAATATCTTCGGCACCAACAAAAAGATTATCGCCCTCGGCAAAGCCAATTTGCAACATTTCGCAGGTTATTTTGCCAATATTTATTTGCTGTAAGCCTAAAAATTTCCCAATACCATAATGGCGATGGACGACCAATTCTCCTTCCTGAATAGCAATTCCTTCGGCAATAATTTTTTCGAGGTTTTGCTGTGGTTTTTTGCTGAAAGGTAGCTTTTCGCCATAAAATGCTTTTTCGCCAATAATAATAAAATCTGCGGTTTCAAAGCCATTGCTGAACAATATTTGGCGAGGCAAATTACCAAGAAAACGAAGGTTTTTACTGCCGTTTTTTGCTAAATTTTTAATATCAATAGGGCTATTCTCGGCTTTATTTCCGTGGCTTAAATCAATTTCTTGAAAATGGAGATTCTCGAGCAATAAATCGTTGTTAATTTTATTGGCAATTTGTGAATTGCTGGTAATTATAATTTGAATTGGCGGTTTATTTTCAAGAAAATCTTTGCAAATCGTTGCGGTTTCAAGCTTTTTTTGTCGTGAGGCAAGTAAAAATTCTGGCACTGCGGTAAAGTTAAAGTCTATATTGCGATTTAAATCGTCCCACATCGGCAGAAAACTTTGATTATCGCTATAAATTAAGCAGATATTTTGCTTCATCAGATCGTCAATTTCGTGATGGTTAAAATATAATTCCGCTCTAGAAATTAGCGGTAAATTGCCACCAAAATCATTGTTTTTTGAATCGTTATTTTTACGGAAATTGCTTTTGTTAAAATTTTGCTCGACTAATCTTTCTTGATGATTTTTAACAATATTAGCATCTTCGGCATAAATTTGTTCGGCAATTTTATGTGATGCAAATAAAATTGGTCTTTTAAGGTAGTCGAACAAAGAGGCTAATTCGCAATTATAAAACAACGGCAAGAAATGCTCCATACCAACAGCGGGGCGAGATTCGGAAATATTACGATACAAAATATTGTTAATATCGCTACCAAATAAGAGGCGATATTTACTACGAAAATTATTGATATTTGTAGGGTTTATCAATATTTCGCTTGCTGGCAAAATATTGATTTGCTTGACTTGATATTGGCTTATTTGGCTAATTGGGTCGAATATTTTGATCGATTCTAATTCTTCGCCAAAAAAATCGAGGCGATAACCAACCATTTCTCCTAATTCTTCTATTACTAGGTCGATAATCCCTCCCCTTAAAGCAAAGCTTGCGGTTGTAGAGGCGGTGGTTGATCGGTTGTAACCTTCGGACACTAAAAAATTACTAATTTCCTCTAGTGAAATTTTGCTACCAACTTGCAGAAACAGCCCAAGGTTCTTGATTTTACTTGATGGAATTGTTTTTTGTATCAAAGATTTTATCGTGCTGATAACAATAAATTTCTGCCCTGCGTTGCGAGTGGCTAATTTATACAAGGTTTTAATTCTGCGATTAAGAATTGTGCTATTAGGAGAAAGGTAGTCAAAAGGCTCGACATCCCAAGCAGGGAATTCTAGTATTTCTGGCTTTATTCCGCTATTAAGCAAGTCTTTTTGCGAATTGCTTGCATTAAAATTATTCAGAAAAAAATTTAGCTGTTGATTTGCAATTTCTATTTCATTTTCATTATTAACAAGAAAAAGCAGGTCATCGGCGGTTTTATTGAGTAGAAAATTAATAAAAATATTGATAGCAATGAAACCCGAGGCATCTGGCGGTAGATTGTATATTTTTGTTGTTTCTAAGAGATATTTTAGTTGATTTTGATAATGCATGAAAACAATGGTAAATAAGCTATTTGATTAATAAAAATTAGCAAATATTTTAGGTTAATGAAAATTTATTATTCTAATTAATAGTTAGAATTTATCTGTCAACAAATCAATTACAATGTTACAATATCATCAATATCAGCATCCCGAGGCAAAAAATACTAGTCACTTAGTGGTTTTGCTTCATGGCTATGGTGCCAATGGTCATAATTTATTAAGCCTTGCCCATAGTTTTTATAACACCTTGCCAAATGCTTGTTTCTTGGCTCCTAATGCCGTTGAGGAATGCGAGAGCAACTTCCCCGATTCTTATCAATGGTTTTCGCTTTACAATGCCAATTTCCAAAGACACAGTCTCGAAATAATGGCCGAATCAATTAAGAAAGCCAATAAAATCTTACAAAGTTTTATTGAAGAACAATTGCAAAAGCTTAATCTAGGTTACGATAAATTAATTATTATGGGTTTTTCGCAAGGGGCAATGATGGCAATATATCAATCGCTAATTTTACCGCAGAAAATTCTAGCTAGCCTGTCGTTTTCTGGCAGGGTAATATTGCCAGAAATGCTAGGAGAAACAACAGCTCAAACCCCACCAATTTGTTTAATTCATGGCACTAAAGACGATGTTTTGCCTTTCGATAACTTTCTAATTTCTCGCGAATTATTAAAAGAAAGATCAATCGAGCACCAGGCTTTTGCAATTGACGATCTCGATCACTCAATCGATATTTCTGCCGTTGGTCATGCTAATAATTTTCTTAAAACTGTTTTGCGATAAACTCCTTTTTCATTATTTAGCAACAAATTTCTATTGTGAAATAGAAATAGGAAATAGAAATAGTAATTATCCATCATCAAAAACTGTGCCATTTTATAACATTTAAAAAATAAATATAAATTTTATTTGCAAATTAAACCAGATAAATAAAATCAACTCTTTTAAAACTGATTTACCTTGTAAAGCTAGTTAAATTGCGATTTATGCAAATAAAATTGTTGCAAAAGCTTTATTTTATAACAATCAACACAATATAGTTGTTTTACTAAGGTTTAATGTAGTCAGAATTTTATTATCTTACTATTTAAACATAAGAAATATTCCCACACCAAATATTGCCACACCAAATATTCCCACACCAAATATTCCCAGACCAGGTCTTTGATTTATGAAAATATTATTACCACTAATTATAGCAGGGCTATTGATTATCAACCTATATTGTTGCAACTTTGCTTTTGCAATTAATGTTAGCGAGGCGATAGATTTAGCAATTTCCAATAATATCGAGATCCAAATAGAAAATAAAAAAACCGATTACAGCACAATTTTACAATATGAAACAATAACCAATTTTCTGCCGAGTGCCAGCCTTAATTATCGCAATGGCACCAGAAAAACCGCGATTAATTCGATTAGCAACACCCAAAAAGATCGGCAAAAAGATCGAGTTACAACCCTCAACATTAGCCAACCTTTGTTTAGTGGCTTTAGCGGATTAGCAAAATATCGCATATCATCTTACCAAAATAAATCGGCAAAAGAGAATCTTAAATTAAAACAAAATGAAATCGCTCTTAGGGTTGCAGAAAGCTATTTCAACATTGCAAAATATCAAAAATTAGTAAAATTAGACACAAATCTTCGCGATTATTATCGGCAAGCAATCACTCTCACAAAAAAGAAGCTAGAGCTACAAGACCTTGACTACGAACAGTTTTCGGCAATTGAACTTAAGTCCAAAAGAAACGATATCGAATTTAATCAACATAAAATTGCCTTAATTGGAGCCAGTGCAACATTTAGCCATCTCACCAATTTGCAAAATATCGATGCGGAAGATTTACAATTTCCCGACTTGCAAGAGTTAAAAGATTTTAGCGAGACACAAGATTTAGCAAGCTTTATTGCCACTGCCATCAGGGAAAACCCCAGAATAAAATCGGCATCTTTTATAAGCAAAGCCAAGGAAAATGCCGTTCTAAGCGAAGGATCAAAAATACTACCAAAAATTTCTCTTAACTACCAAGAAGAAACTCAACAATCGTCTTATTACTTTAACGACCAAAACCTTAACAACAAATCAATATATCTTAATTTTGCAGTGCCAATCTTCCAATCTGGCGAGGAATATAGCGGTATTATTAAAGCCAACAAAGAAAGTCAAATTGCTAATTTAGAAAAAAAGCTCCCAATCAGCGAAATTAGTCGAGATGCCCTAGAAAATTATCAAAAGTTTTTATATTTGCAGAAAAATCTTCAATTGTCACTAGAAGCTCTTGCCTCCTCGAACAAAGCCCTAGATATTGCAAAACGAAAATTCAACAAAAAAGATCTTGCTCTTAGCGACTATTTATTGCAACAAATCGACAATATAGAGCTCGAGAAACAGCTAATTATCACTAAATGCGACTATCTTATTAGCTATTATAACCTAAAATTTTTAACAAATGAAATCAACCGCCAGCAATAAAGAAGGGCATAATAATATTATTATCGCCACGATATCTTCGCTCAAAAATTCGTTCTGGCACTGCCTAATCTTTAGCTCTATTATCAATATTTTAAGCCTCGCTTTGCCAATATATTCGATGCAAGTTTTAGACAGAGTTCTTGGTTCTTCATCAATAGAAACCCTCATTTATCTTTCATTAATAGTTTTTGTGGCAGTAGTGGTGGCAACCTTTTTAACCAATGTTCGCGATTATGCTTTTTCCTTCATCGCTCACGCTTTCGAGAAAAAATTGTCGACTATAGTTTTCGATGCCAATATCAAAGATTCGCTCAAATTTAACATTGGCAGTCAACACCTTAAAGATTTATCGCAAATCAAATCTTTTATCACTAGTCCAAATCTGCCCTTTATTTTCGATATGCCATGGGTCATAATATTTTTAGTCGTAACTTTTTATATTCATTGGATTTTGGGGCTAATTATTCTTGCTGGAGCAATAATTCTAGCTTTTATGGCATTTATTAATCAAAAAATTTTACGATCCGATACGGAAAAACTCAATGAAATGCAAATATTGATTAGCCGCAATCTCGATGCTCTAACCAAAAATTCCGAAGTAATAGTTGGAATGGGAATGCTTGAAAATGTTAATCGTAAATATCACGAAGATTTATTGCAATTAAAAACATTAGAAAACCAACTGAAAAACAAAGCCAAATCAATCACCACAACAGTTAAAACCTTTCGGTATTTTATACAAATGACCATTACTTTTGTTTCGGCGGTTTTGATAATTAAAGGAAAAATGTCTTGTGGCGGTATGATTGCGGTTTCGACACTGTCCGCTAAGGTTTTAGCTCCTTTCGATGCTTCGGCTTCGATATTTCAGGCAGTGGTTTATCTTAAGAAGTCTTATCAGAGGCTAAAGAATACCCTGCAAGATATTAACATCGAACAAAGAATCGAGCTACCAGAGCCTAGGGGCGATATTACTTTCGACAATGTAATTTATGTGCCATTTAACAATAATTTAGCAGTAATTAAGGGGGTTTCCTTTAAGGTAGAAGCTGGGCAGATAGTTGGCATAATCGGCAAATCTGGCAGTGGCAAAACAACAATCGCTAGGCTATTAACTAATATTTTCGAGGCAACGCGGGGCAATGTTTTGGTCGATTCTGCCCCCCTAAAACTTTGGAACGAAACTCAAATAGGTCGACATATTGGCTATTTACCTCAGGATGTCGAGCTTTTTACAGCAAGCATTAAAGACAACATTTCTCGCTTTAGCAACACGGCACAAGATGCCGACATTATCAAAGCCTCGCAAATAGCAGGGGTTCATGAGCTAATCTTATCCCTTCCGCAAGGCTATGAAACAATCGTTTCTCAAAGCAACATTTCGGCGGGGCAAAAACAAAGAATCGCTTTAGCAAGAGCCTTGTATCTCGATCCAAAAATATTAATTCTAGACGAGCCAAATTCTAACCTCGATATCGAAGGCGAAAATTCGCTACTTCTGGCGGTTGAAAGGCTAAAACTTCAAAGAAAAACCACTGTTTTTATTGTTTCTCACAAGCCGTCAATTCTAAAAGTCACCGATAAAATTATATTGATTGACAATGGCGAAATAAAACTCTTCGACGATTCTAGTAAAATTATTAACCAAGTTGCTAGCTAAAAAATGAAAAACAAAATCAAAACCTCCGCGAAAATCTTGCATTTTTATCGCCATTTTGCTAATTTTTGGCAAATCGAAGGCGAGGAAAATTATCTAAATTTAGGGGTAAAAATCATCTTATCTTTTTTAGTTTTATCGCTAATCTGGGCATCTCTTGCACCAATGAATTCGAGCATTATCGCCTCTGGAGAAATTATTCTGAGCTCTAATAAAAAAATCATTTCGCATCTTGAGGGTGGAGTTATTGAAGAAATCAAGGTTCAGGAAGGGCAAAAAGTTGTAGAAGGGGAAGATTTGATAATTTTAAACAACATTCAAGCGAAAACCAAAATTTCTCAGGTTATCGAAGCAATTAAGGCGGGAGAGTTTCAGCAAGTTGCCACCGCAAAGAGAATAAAATCTTTACAGCAAGAGTTGAGGATTGTTAACGAATTACTAAAAGACCAAAATGCTTCATTAAGCCGTAAAATCGACATCGAAAAACAATTGCACGAAGCTCGCGGTAAAATAGGAGAAATTGCCACCAATATCATTAGCCTAAATAAAGAATTAACCGCAAATCGCTATATTTTACAACGATCGGTAATTAAGGCACCTGCTTCTGGCATTGTTATGAATTTAAAATACCAAACAATTGGCGGTGTGATTGCCCCGGCAACAGAAATTATGTTTATTGTCCCACAGGACGATAAATTAATTGCCGAATTAAAAGTTAGACCGCAAGATATCGACCTTTTAAAAGAGGGAATGAAGGCAAAAATTCAGCTTTCTGCTTATAAAACTAAGCTTATGCCAAAATTAAACGGCACAATCATCAATGTTTCCGCCGATTCTTTTAAAAACGAAATGACTGGCGAAATATATTTTAAAACTAGGGTGCAAATCTCAGAAGATGAAATTAAAAAAATCAAAATAGATGTTAGGCTAACCCCTGGTATGCCAATCGATGGCTTTCTTATTACTGGCTCAAGAACTATGTTGCAATATTTAATCACCCCAATTAGCGAATCGTCCTATAAAGCCTTTAGAGAAGATTAACCTTAAGATTGCCAGCCCCCAAAATGGGGTCAAATAATTTTTCAATTGCCAAAATAGTGGCTTTAAACTTGCTAAAATCAAGCTCTAGCTCACTTTTCTTTAGTTCGTCTTCTGATTCAATTAAGCTCTCAAGGTGTAAGTGTTTATAAAACTTTTGCTTTGAAATTTCGTTAAAAAGACTATTAAAAATCTATTTGACAATAAAATTTTTTAACATAACATAATCTAGCCTTTTGTTTAGTGTAGGCTGTTTGTCATTTATTTGCTAATCATCCTCACTTAACTTGCAAAAGAAAATTGGGCATTATTGCCTAATTTATATTAAATTTTAATTTCTTCTCTGAAGTTATGAAAAAAATCTCTCTTGCTATCGCCGCAATTCTTTTTGCTGCTAGCGCACAAGCTCAACAAGCTGCTCCAGCTGCCGCTCCTAAAGCTCCTAAAGCTGAAAAAGCTGCTGCTCCAGTTGCTGCTGCTCCAGCTGCTGCTAATGCAGAAGCTCCTAAAGCAGAAGCTCCTAAAGCAGAAAAAAAAGCCGCTAAAAAAGTTGCTAAAAAAGCCGCTAAAAAAGAAGCTCCAGCTGCAGAAGCTGTTGCTCCAGCTGCCGCTCAATAATTATCTAGCTAGTATTGGTAGTTAATTATCGCAAGATAACTATCAACTAATGCCTGCTAATATTTATTCTCTAAAGCAGGTCAACAATTGTTGCCCTGCTTTTAGTGTTATTACCAAATAATCAACACCACCAACCATCAGCAAATCTAATATCTCCACCATTTCCATAACATTAAATTTCTTAGATAATGCATTGTCCTTTTTGTGGCAACATCGAAACTCAGGTAAAAGATAGTAGAGTTGCCGAAGATGGCAATTCTATTAAACGTCGTCGTTATTGCCTTAATTGCGATTGTCGTTTTACTACATTTGAAAGAGTCCAATTACGAGAAATTATTGTTATTAAAAAAGATAAAAGTCGCACATTATTTAGTGCCAGCAAGCTAAAAAAATCAATTGAAATGGCCGTTAGAAAAAGGCCAGTCTCTGCAGAACAAATAGAATTAATAGCTAATGGCATTTGCCGTAATCTAGAATTAGGCTCGGAAACAGAAATAACCTCGGCAACTATTGGCGAAATTGCAATGAAGGAGCTACAAAAACTCGATAAAGTTGCTTTTGTTCGCTTTGCCTCGGTCTATAAAAATTTTGAAACCGCAACAGATTTCCAAAAATTTATTAAAAATATTGCCGAAGACTAATGAAAAACAAGCAATTTATTGCCAATAACAACCTTGCCCAAATTCTCCAATTCTATCTCGAAAACCAACTAGAAAATTGCTATCTCGATATAAATTACAATTCTTACGAAGGAGCTGAGAGCCTAGGAAAAAATCTATTAGCAAAAAAAGAAGAGGAAGGCAAGAAAATTCTACAAATAACTAAGAGAATTAACAAGAAAAACAGCCCAAAAACTATCGCCAATCAAGAAAATTCTAGCAATGTTCTGCAAAATCAACATCAAAAACCAATAGAATCAACAACAAAATCAAGTCAAATATTGCCAAAACATCAAAAATCAAATTTTTCAACAATACAAAATAAAGCATTAATTAACGAATTGGCTACAGAATTAACGATTGGTAGTTTTAGCAAGACATCAGTAAATAGCTCAATAGCTATTAACGAAATTGTAGAATTGGCAAGAAAAGTTGCATCGCAGGCACAAGATTTAGAGCAATTAAAACAAAGCATTATCGATTTCGAAGGTTGCAATCTAAAGAAAATGGCAACAAATACCGTTTTTGCCGATGGCAATAGAGCATCAAAGATTATGGCAATTGGCGAGGCCCCAGGCCTAAATGAAGACCTTCAAGGAATACCATTTTGTGGAGAATCTGGCAAATTACTCGATGCAATGCTTGATTCGATTAATCTGAATCGTAAAGAAAATATCTATATTTCTAACACTGTTTTTTGGCGACCACCGGGCAATCGCCCGCCAACAAGCGAAGAATTGGCAATTTGCCGCCCTTTTTTAGAAAAACATATCGCTATAATTAAGCCAAAAATAATCTTGCTTGTTGGGGCAACGGCGATGAATAATATTTTAGGCAATCAATATAAAATTAGCAATATTCGTGGCAAAATATTATATCCAGAATTTAGCTTTCTTACGGGTAAAGTTGCGGTATTTACAATATTTCACCCTTCTTACTTACTTCGGCAATCAACAAAGAAAAAGGTTGCTTGGCAAGATATGTTAACATTAGAAGAATTTATCAAGGAAAATTGCCATGAATAAAAGCATAAATTTGCCCGATTCACCTCACGGCTTAGAAATTAGCAATCTAAAAACTGGCAACCTGACCACAAATATGCAATGCGATTGGTTGCTTATTAATAATTCTAATCAATTTTTTCTAGAATATTTACCGCCACAAGAACAATTAATTAAGGTAATTACTGGCTTTAGTGGCTCTAATGCAATATTACTAATCAGCAAAAACAAGGTAATTTTTTTTACCGATGGTCGCTATTTATTGCAGGCAAAACAACAAATTAAACTGCCAAATCTAGAAATTGTCGACATTGCCACAATTTCACTAACAGAAAAAATTGCCAATTCCATTCTTGAAGGCGAGATTCTTCGTATTGATGGCGATAGCTTTAACATATCGCAATATAATAAAATCAACGATGTTGCAATTAGTGGCAAATTTACCGCCACAACTTTCTATCGCCAAGAATTACTGGCAATATTTCACGAAGAATTAACAAAAGAAATCAGAAGCCAAATATCAACAACCAAAAGCAGAGCTGTATTTTTTCTTACAGATGCTCAAAGTGGCGAAAATACTATTGCCAAAAGATTAAGGTTACTAGCAAAATGCCAGATAAAATGCCAGATCAATAGCCAAAATTCTAGCACGGCAATATTAATTAATCACCCAGAAGATGTTGCTTGGATATTAAATCTAAGAGGGCAAGATTTAGCAGAAACCCCAATTGTTTTTGCCTCGATGCTTCTTCTTGCCAACGGCACCGCATTAATCTTTGTTGCAAATGATTTAACAAAAGAATATCTAATAAATCTTAACTCTCCCGAAAATCTATCAAATAGCGAGATTTTTTCCTATCAAGAAATTGCCAAAATTATTACTGCAAAAGTTGCCGAATTGAAAATTGACACAATAATTACCGATGAAAACCTTATTGGAGCCAATATTTATCAAGACTTAGCAACTAAAGTAAAAGTTCAAAATCGTAATAATTTAGTTAATAATCTCAGATCGGTCAAAAACCCTCAAGAAGTCGCCGGAGCAATAACTGCCCACAAAATAGATGCCGTTGCCGTAATAAAATTTCTACATTGGCTAGAAGATTCTTTAGCACAAAATATCAATATTACCGAAATTTCCGCCTCCAATCAATTAGAAAATTTTCGCAAGGAAAATGAAGCCTTTTTTAGCAATAGTTTCCCGAGCATTTCTGGCTTTGCAAAAAATGGGGCGATTATTCATTATCATAGCTCGCAAGAAACAAATGTTGCAATAGTTGGCGATTCGCTTTATTTGATTGATTCTGGCGGACAATATTGTGGAGCAAATTTTATTGGCACCACCGATATTACTAGAACAATCGCCATTGGCAAGCCTAGTCTAGAAATGATCGAAGATTACACCAGAGTTTTAAAGGGTCATATCGCTTTGGCAAGTGCCAAATTCCCTCGGCAAAATGTTGCCAATCAATTTGATATTCTTGCCCGATACCATTTATGGAATGCAAATAAGAACTACGAACACGGCACTGGGCACGGTGTTGGCAGTTTCCTTGGGGTTCACGAAGGGCCATTTGCCATCAACAAAAGAAACACCATGAGCCTAGTTCCTAATTTAATTTTGTCTAATGAGCCGGGGTTTTACTGCGAGGGGCATTACGGCATAAGACTTGAGAACTTAATGGTTGTGATTAATGGCAACGAAGAAGATTGGCTCGAATTTAAGACCATAACCCTTGTTCCCTTCGACGAAAAGCTTATAAATTTTAAGATGCTAACCTATAAAGAAAAATTATGGCTTCAGCGATATTATCAAAAAATCCTTAGCGAAATTCTGCCACTCCTGCCTTTGCACCTTGCAAAATGGCTTCAAGATAAAGCGGATAATTTACAAAAGCTAACCTTTGCCGAGAGATTTTAGTATTTAGGCCACGAAGTCGCAGGGTCTACCTCCGTCTTCATCCTCGCACGAAGGTTGCGAAGATCCTGAGTAATGAAATCAACAAAAAACAAACCTTCGCTAAGATGTATCATTAATCTATGGATCCTGCGACTTCGCTTTCGCTTCGCGCAGGATGACGGCTGTGGGAACCATGGATCTTAGCGACTTCGCGAGAGGATGACAAGGGAGGGAGTGCCGTTATTAACTATGGATCTTCGCGAGCTTCCGTGCAGGATGACAGCTGTCGGGAGTAAAAAGGTAAAGACGGGGGCGGTTTTACGGCAATAAAGCCTTGTTAATTCGGCAACAATGGGGTCCTAGCCCCTTGTTTTTCTAGAAGACGAAGCCAATGAAATAGCGGAGTTGAATAACCCTCCCCCAAAATTTTATTTTCTGGGGAGGGGTCAGAAAACTAGTTATAAATCCATAA
>CAMAYG010000031.1 GCA_945862535.1 Rickettsia typhi
GTCTGTTTCGTTGCACTAATTTTTACCGTCTTTTTCGCTGTCGATCTCTTTCGTCCGTCATCGTGACTAGACAAGGGGCTAGACCCCTTGTTGCCTTTAGAATCTTTGGGGGCTAGACCCCTTGTTGCCTTTAGAATCTTTGGGGGCTAAAACCCCTTGTCTTGTCACGACGGAGGAAATGAGATAGACAACAATAAGACCTTGCGAATTCGCGCGAAGGTGACGGTAGAAGGCGGATCGCAGGATAACAAGAGAGGTGGATCCTTGCGAGCTTCGCGGAAAAGATAACGGGTTTTTCTAACCCTCCCCTTCCCGGGAGGGGTCAGAAGTATTTTCAACAAAATTAGGGCTAAAGTTGTGATGAGTTTTCTGACCCCTCCCAAATTTGCTAGCAAGCTAGCAAATTTACCCTCCCGGGAGTGGGAGGGTTGTTAGATCTCGCTATTTCATTGGCTTCGTCGCTTGGCTAGACCCCCTTGTTGCCGATAGAAATGAGTGTTATAGCCCATTCCTGCTACACTAACCACACCGTAACCTCCGCAAAAGTTGCAGGATCCGTAGATTTAATGATACATTTTAGCGGAGGTTTGTTTAGTGTTGATTGGATTTCTTTGATAAAAAATCTGGGATTTAAGTTTACGACAGAGTCATTTTTAGGAGCAGTTAACCTCGAAAAAAGTTAAAACCTCGCCAGCAAAATATAACGATCCTGTAAAAATAACCAGATTATTGCTATGGTCTAAATTCTTTACCAGATAAGAACTCGCAAACTCAACTCCCTGCTGAAGTGTTGTAGAGCTTAAGCTAAAACAATAATTCTGAGCAAGATTTGCTAAATCTTCTGCTTTGCAACTTTTTGGCTCGTTTTCAATGTTGCAGGCAATAAAATAGTCGACAAGCGGAGCATTAATTTCTATGAAATATCGATAATTTTTATCTTGCAAAGAAGCATAAAGCATAACAATTTTGGCTTGTCGATGTTTTTGACGATAATTTTCTATAAACCTCATCAATGTTTCTGCTCCAGCAGGATTATGACTACCGTCAACAATAAATTCTGTAGCATTAACAACACTTTCATCGAAATTTTCGGCAATTTTTTTACTGCTAATCTTTTGCAACCTTGCTGGCCATTTAGTTTTAGCAATAGCCTCAGATATTTTGTTGCCATCTGGCACAATTGACAATTGACTAAAAACAACTTTAGCGGTAGCAATTGCGGTTGCAATATTTTCTGCTTGATGCTCTCCAAGCATATTGACATTTACAATCTTTACCTTTCTTGCGCTAGTAAGATTGTTATGAGTCTCGGTATCGCAATACTCGAAACCATTGTCATTTTTTTTAATCGAGAAATCTTTATCAAAAATCAGGTTATTTGATGATAGGTCAGCATATTGCTTGTAAAATAACTCAATGACTTCTTGATTTTGTTTAGATATTACCGTGGCACAGCCACTTTTAATGATTGCCAGTTTTTCCTTGGCAATATCTAGTAGATTATTACCTAGATATTCTTGATGATCTAGGGAAATTGGAGTAATTACTGCGCATAATATCTTCTCGAAAACATTGGTGGCATCTAGCCTGCCACCCATACCGGTTTCTAAAAGCAAGAAATCGGATGGATTTTCGGCAAATAATAACAAGGCCGCAACGGTAATTCCTTCAAAAAAACTTATCGACAGCTTTGGCTCTAGCTCGCTTGCTAACTTACAAAGCTCTAAAGCATTATTTAAAGCAGAGGTTGGGACCATGTTGTTATTGACAATAATTCTTTCATTAAAATAAACTAAATGAGGAGAAATATAGCAATTAACCGAAAAGCCGTGAGTTATTAGAATATTTTTAACAAAACTAAGGGTTGAGCCTTTACCATTGGTACCTGCAAGATGAACAACATTACTAATCTTCTTTTCAGGATTACCAACTCTCTTTAGCAATTCTTTGACTCTTTCTAAGCCAAGGCTAATATCGCGATAGCCATTAGGGCTAGGCCAGAAAGGTAAATTGCTAATTAGAGGCAAATTTAATAAATTACTCTCTATTTTGAGCTGGGTATTTTTTGATGTTGTAAAGGAAGTCACAAAGAAATATTTGCATTTTTTATTAACAATTAACTTGAGTAGAGTTAATAGGATATAGCCTCAAACTCAAATAAAACCTCTTTGAGCGATTGCTCTTTATTACTAGGAACATTTCTTAGCGGGTTACATAAATCTAGAGCCCTTTTTGCATTGCCTCGAGCGATAAAATATTTAATACTAAAATCGGCATTATTTTGCTTCAAACCGCTGTTAGAATTATAAATTTGCGATCGATCTTGATCGTCGAAATTATAAATAATGGTGCCATCGCTTAATATATTCGCCTTAACAACAATTGCAACCTCGCTACTTCTGCGGCTTTCGATTACTGCTCGCTGATAACATAGCTTAATTTGATTCTGAATGTTAAGTTTCTCGCGGGTAGAAAGGCCATTTGCTTCAAAATTAATAGACGAATCTTTCTTGTTAGAGGAGGTATCGATGCCGTTATCTTTTTGACTAGATGGCTCCGCAGGGTTTTGAGTTTTGCTGTTGTCTTGGTAATTTTCTTTATTACGAGGCTGTTCAATGGTCTTGACATCTTTAATGTCACGATTGTCGCCAATTTCTTTATTTTGACGATTGGCAACCAAATCTTTATTAAGATCTTGTTTTGGCTTAAGATCTTTTTTGGGCTCTTGTTTGGCTTTTAGCAATTCTGTATTGATTTTTTTATTCTCTGATAAATCTTCTTTTTTCTTTATGATATTTTCTTTGTATTGGGCTTCTTTTTTTGCAGAGGGTTCTGTTGCTGGCTGTTTTTGCACTTGGCTGTTAACAGGATTCTTTATTTTATTAGCAACATCCTCTTTTATTACCTTCTCTTGCTTTGAACTTTTAATTGCTTCCTGAGGCGGTTGCTGAGGCTTTGAAACACCTTCTTTCTTTACTAAAGGCTGTGGAGATTTGTTGTCGTTAATTTCTAACGGCTCTCTGTCTTCCTGAGGTTCGGAAGATATGTCGTTAAGGACATCTTTGGTATCATCTACAATCATAAGCCCAACTCTAACTTCGTTTGATTTATTCTCTTGAGGTTGTTGAATTTTAAAATTGGTATAAAGCAGGGCTAAAATTAACGAGTGGAGAACGGCTGAGTAAAAAGAAGATTTCAACATCTTATTCTTGCACCAACTCCGTTACCAGAATTACCTGAGAAAAACCAGAAACATTGATTATTTTTACCAAATTCATCACTTCTCCGTAATCAAGGCTTTTATCGGCACGAATGTTTATTTTATTATCAAGGTTGCCCTCGCTCATGATAGTAATTTTAGAAACCAAATCTTCAAATTTTACAGGATCTTCGTTGATAAATAATTTATTCTCCTGATTTAGCGAAATAGTGATAACCTTGCTCTTGTCGGCTTCTGGAGTTGCAACTCCCTGCGGTAAATCTAAACTAATACTACTAGTCATCATGGGAGCAGCAACCATAAAAATAATCAACAACACCAGCAAAACATCAACAAACGGAGTAATGTTGATATCACTAATCGCCTGATTTTGCCTTACTCTGCTATTTTTTTTATTACTGTAATTGAAGGCCATTTTGCTATTCGGTTGTTAATTTTTTAGGAATAGTGAAGGTTTTGTTAGGAATTGGGGTTAATCTGTCTATATTAGACAAAGAAAATTGAGTTATCTCGTTGTTATGGTTTTTTGCATTAATCCCCCAAAGCTCAACATCTCCTTGAGCTTCGATAAAAAATAGCAATTCGAAGCTAGCAAATTCTGGATCGTCATTTTTGGCAATAGTAATGATTATTTTGACCCCTTCTGATAAATCTTCTTTAGTAATTTTTTGCTTTTTTATGTCAAGTATTTCAAATTGAGAATTAGCAAAACTTATTTTCTTTTCAGCAAAAAACGATGCCGGAGTATCTTTAATACTAAAGTAAGAAACCTCTTTCAGTGATAAGTCTTGATAAGCTAAAACATTACCATTGACAATAATTTTTATTTTTGATTCGCCTTTATATTGAATAGAAATTTTGCTAGCACTATTAATATCTTTCTTAAAAAAGAACCTACCCGTAACATTGCCAGATTCTGAGTTTTGAGTAAAATCAGCACTAAGGTTGCCTATGGAATTAAGATAATTCTCTAGTAAATACAAATCCTGTTCGTATAGCTTTATAAAATTTTTGTTTTGATTTGGCTTTGCTTTGACACGACTATCGTTAGCAAGACTAGCAAAGGAAGACTTGGGTAAAGCCAGAAGAAGAAAGCAGATTTGAATAAGAAGTATAAATTCTATAAAATTTTTCTGCCAACAAGATTGTGCTTTATTTGTTCTAAGAATAGGCATTATTGTTATTTTTAGTTGCTAATTAGGGGCAAAATCAAAGCTTTAATTTGATTTGTCTATTAACCCAGCTCTTAGAAACAGTCAAAACACTTCTCTGCAAGATTTACAGAGAAGTGTTTTGATGAAGTTAAGAGTGGTATTTTTTAATATCAAGACCACCCTCTGATTTATCGACAATTAGGGTTATGGCACTGTCTCCCGTAATGTTTATCGTTGTGCGAATCATATCGAGAACACGATCTACACCAAGAATAATTCCAATGCCCTCAATAGGCAGACCAACAGAACTAAGAACCATCCCCATAAAAATTATTGAACCACTCGGAATGCCTGCCGCACCAATAGAGCCAAAGGTGCAAGTCAAAACCAGCATAAGATAGTTTTGCATAGTCAGATCTATTCCGTAGGCCTGAGCGAAAAACAAAGCACAAATACCCAGATATATGGCGGTTCCATCCATATTTATACAAACGCCAAGCGGCATCAAGAAATTAGAATTAGTTTTTGAAACCCCCATTTTTTCTTGCAATTGATTCATAGCTGTAGATAGAGTTGCTTTACTGCTACTGGTTGAAAATGCTATTGATTGAGTTAGAAGTATCTTGCGATAAAATGGCATAGGAGAAACTCTAGCAAAAATCAATATCATAAAGCCGAAAACAACATATTGCAAAACACAAGATCCTAAGAAGACCGCAATTAATTTCGCTAAAGCATTAAGAACATCAACACCTTGAGTTCCAATAACCCAAGACATATAGCCAAATACTCCAAATGGTGCAAGCTTTATGATGTTTTCTATCATCTTAAACATTACTTGAGAAGCAGAGAATATAATTTCTTTTAGTGGCTTGGCTTTATCGCCAACCATATTGATGGTAATTCCCGTAAAGATGGAAAATATGATAATTTGCAAAAAATTGTCCGATGCCATAGACTGGATTGGATTGGTTGAAATTAAACCAAGCAAAAATTCGGAAATGGAAGGCGGGGCTTTCTTAGCAACTTCCGGAATTATTCCGCCGTGACTTTGCAATATCTCGTTAAGGTTAATAGAGGCTCCTGGTTTAAATAATGTACCAGCGGTTAAGCCAATTATTACAGCAAAGATAGAAGTTAATATATAAGCACTAAAACCCTTTATTCCTATGCGAGTAAAGTTTCCTTCGCCACTCATAGATGTTATGCCAGAAAGGAGAGCAAAAAATATCAGAGGAACAATCACCATTTTTACTAAATTAATAAATATGGTGCCAAATATCTTAAGTGATGCAGCATCTTCCTTTAAAAGAACTCCAGCTACAATACCAAGAACCAGACCAATTAATACTTGTTGCCAAAGTTTCATAGTGTAAAAAATTATAGGTTAGTTTGCGGAAAAACACTAATTTTTAGTGCTAGACCAGTGTTTATTTTTATTTATATAGATAGTATTTAACAAGACTAACTCGAATTAGACTCCAGCAAATTATAGCAATGTTGAGACGTATTATATAAATCTCAAAAAACTAAAATAAGCTGTTAATGGCTATAAATTGCCAGCAATAAATCTTAAGAATAAATATTTGCTAAGTCAAAGACAAAATAAATTATTACTATTTTTTCTTGAAGTCAAGTTTTTTTTACTTGTTATTTAATCTAACTGATTTATTTACTATTAATTAACCTTTGACTTAATGCCTTAATTTGAACATTAAAAACTTTAAATTGCTTTTAAAACAATCAAAGATTAACTCCGCAAACAAATCATTCAGCAATATTTATAATTAATTATATGCCAAACAATCTTGCAAATATCGATCAAATCATTAAAGATGCCAAAAACGGCAAGATGTTTATCTTGATTGACGATGAAAATCGCGAAAACGAGGGAGACCTTGTGATACCAGCCTCTTTTTGCAATTCTGAGCAAGTAAATTTTATGGCGACTTTTGGTCGAGGTCTTATTTGCCTTGCTTTAAACTCTAGTAGAATAGAGGAATTATCTCTTCCTTTTATGTCTAGCAACAATAAATCAAGAAACAAAACCGCCTTCACAATATCTATTGAAGCAAAAGAAGGTATAACCACTGGTATTTCGGCCTTTGATAGAGCGATAACTATTGCAACAGCAATTGATCCGGTCAAAACTTTCAAAGACATAGTTTCTCCGGGGCATATTTTTCCGTTAAAAGCGGAAGATGGCGGGGTTTTGGTTCGTGCTGGGCATACCGAAGCCGCAGTTGACATTGCAAAGCTTGCTGGGCTTTATCCAGCTGGAGTAATTTGCGAGATAATGAAAGATGATGGCTCGATGGCAAGAATGGAAGATTTGATAATTTTTGCAAAGAAGCACCAGCTAAATATTGCAACAATAGCAGATTTAATAGAGTATCGCCGAAAAACTGAAAAATTAATAGTAAAAATTGCAGAAATGCCGTTAAAAAATCAGGTTTTTAGCAATTTTAAAATTGCGATTTACAAGAATTTAATTGATAACAGCGAACATTTGGCTATTTTCAAGGGAGAATTAACATCCGATTCCCCTACAATAGTAAGAATGCAACATTTTAACATATTTAGCGATGCAATAAATATTAGCGAATCTATGCCAAGCAACATTAGCAAGGCAATGAAAATAATCGACAACGAGGGCAAGGGTGTGATTGTAATTATTAGACAAACAAATGAATCGCTAGAAAATCTAATACAAAATAACAACGAAAAACGATCCAACAATGTTCTTAGAAACTATGGAATTGGAGCCCAGATACTAAATGATCTTCAGATTAATAAACTCAAATTACTAACCAACAATGCTAAAGCCGTTGCAGGGCTAGATGGCTATGGTATTGAAATTTTTGAATTTATTAATTTTTAACAACCTCCGTAATGCAAAATAAAATACTACTATCTCAGAAGATGTTGCTAGAATTTGACTCAATTTAACATATATTTAAACATAAAAGTGGAGTTATATTGTTAAACAATAAGTCGATTACGGGTTTTTTCGTAATTCATTATTTTTGGCTAAGTGCCATTGTTTAGTGAAAATAGCATTATATTATATTTTGCTTGAAAATTATTTTTAGAGATTTATATTTCTAAAAAATTTACCAAAATATCGATGCGGTGCTAAAAATTATATATCTACACGGCATTCTTAATTATAAATATTGACAACTACTAAAATTATGACACAAGAATTTCCGTTAATGCGTAAAGCAACAGCAATTTGGCTTATAGAGAACACTGGTTTAACATTTTCCCAGATTGCTAATTTCTGCGGAATGCACGAAATCGAGATTCAGGGAATTGCCGATGGAGATGTTGCTAGCGAAATGATAGGGCAAGACCCTTCCTTAACTGGACAGTTAACTCAGCAAGAAATAAAAAGGTGCGAGAATGATGTTAATGCAAAATTAAAACTCAATCCTAGTATCTATTTCGACTTACCACAGAAAAAAACCAAAAAAGAGACGAAATATACTCCTATAGCTCGCAGACAGGACAAGCCAGATGCTATAGCATTTTTATTAAAATACCATCCAGAGCTGTCTATTGACGACATTAAAAAACTAATAGGCACAACAGACACCACAGCTAATGCAATTAAAAACAAAACTCACTGGGACATCAAAAACATTCGCCCCAGAGATGTAATACTGCTAGGTTTTTGCACCCAATCCCAACTTAATCAGGCAATAGAAAAGGCAAAGGAAAGAAGCAGAATAGCAGCGGAGCAAATCGAAATGCAAAAAAACAAAACAATTTAAAAGGGGTAATCGATGAGCAACAGCAAGACAGAACTCAAAATTCAAAGCTTAGCACCGCTTTTTGAGGCAGTTACTAATAACGGAAACATCGCCTTACAAAATCTAAGAGGCAAAAATGTTGTATTGTATTTCTATCCAAAAGATGATACTCCAGGTTGTACAATCGAGGCTCAAGATTTTTCAAAGAAACTCGAGGATTTTGCTGGACTAGACTGCTTCGTCCTAGGGGTTTCTAGGGATTCTGTTGCCAGTCACTGTAAATTTATCGACAAATATCAAATAAACTTTAGCCTTATCGCAGATGTGGATAACGAAATATGCAATAAATATATGGTTATAAAAGAAAAGTCAATGTTTGGGAAGAAGTATCTCGGTATAGATCGGAGCACCTTTCTTATCGATAAAATCGGTAAAATTATCGCTATCTGGCGAAATGTTTCGGTTAAAGGCCATGTAGAAGATATTTTGGCTACATTAAAAGAATATCAAAAAAACTCTAACTAGAGCCATTATCGACTTAAAAATTGCTACAATTTAAGAATATCGCTTAACCTGCAATAATTAACACAAACTTATAACTAATTTCAATATGTCTTTCAAATGCGGAATTGTAGGGTTGCCAAATGTTGGGAAATCAACTCTGTTTAATGCCCTAACTCAAACAGTGGCGGCGGAAGCAGCAAATTATCCATTTTGCACCATAGAGCCAAATATTGGCAAAGTTAATGTCCCCGATATCAGACTCCATCAGCTAACCGCAATATCGAAATCAAAAGTTATAATTCCTGTGCAAATAGAGTTTGTTGATATTGCTGGGCTGGTTCGTGGCGCAAGTAAAGGAGAAGGTTTAGGCAATCAATTTCTTGGCCATATTCGCGAAGTTGATGCAATAATCAATGTCGTTAGATGTTTCGATGACGAAAATATAACCCATGTCGAAGGAGAAACTAACCCAATAAGAGATATCGAATTAATTCAACTAGAGCTAATAATTGCAGATCTTGACAGTCTGGAAAAAAGACTACCAAACCTAGAAAAAAAATCTAAAAGCGACAAGGAATCTGCTTTACAGCTAAAAATTGCCAAAGAGATCGTTGAAATTCTTAAAAAATACCAACCTGCAATTAACTTCTCGACAACAGATCCAGAAGAGAAAAAGGCAATGAAGAATCTACAGCTTATCACTGCAAAGCCTCAATTATATGTCTGCAACCTTCCAGAAAATCAACTTGAAGGGAATCATTATTCAAAAGCAGTTGAGGAGTTCACTAAAAAAAGCCTATCTTTAAGCACAAATATTTCAGCAAAAATAGAGTCAGAAATTGCCAATTTGCCTTCGCCAGAAGAAAAGCAAGAATTTCTAAAAGAATTAGGTCTTTCCGAGACAGGCTTAGCAAAAATCATCAGTTGCTCTTACAAACTTCTAAATCTAATTACATTTTTTACCGTCGGCGAGAAAGAATGTCATGCATGGATGCTCAAAGCAGAATCAACCGCTCCACAGGCTGCCGGAGTTATTCATACCGATTTTGAGAAAGGTTTTATTAGAGCGGAAACAATTTCATTTGAAGATTTTATGAAACACCAAGGTGAGGAAGGGGCGAAAAATGCTGGCAAATTAAGATTAGAAGGCAAAGATTACATTGTAAAAGACGGCGATATTTTTCATTTTCGTTTTAATGTCTAGCCCCGCACAATCTATGACAGAAAGCAAATGCACCACAAAATGTCTTCACTTTACAGAAGGATGCGGTGGATGCTCAATTATCAATCTAGGGCAATTAGAATATCGTGAATTTAAAAAAACTAGCACGGAAAATCTTTTAAAGAAACTAAAATTCGACACAAAAACAATATCTTACCAATGGCTTGGCGAAGATTCTAGAGGTCGAAGAAGGGTCAATCTTAAGGTGAATCATAAAAAACAACTTTGTTTTTCTAGCAAGAAAAATCAAGGTCTTATTCCTATTAATAATTGCCTTGTTGCAGAAGTGTCAATTAATAACTTCTTGCCCAAAATAGAGGATTTAGTAAAAAAATTAAATCAATTAAAAATTAAAGATTTATCAATAGCAAAATTTGACAATGTTATCGATATAAATGCAAGCGTTTTAGAATATCCAAATATTGGCGAGTTAGAAATTATTAATAGTTTTTGTCGAGAGAATGTAAGTAACTTTTCTTGCAATATTAGCGGCCGCTATCAAGAAGCCACTAAAATTCATATTTCAAAAATACCGCAAATTAACTACACCGAATATAATGTCTCTCTAGATGGCAATGTTTTTTTGCAAGCAAATAAAGAAGCGACAAAAGAAATAGTTAAAATATTACGAAGTCACATTTTAGAATTAATGCAAGAATCACCAATATTTCCAGCTCAGAATAGTAAATTTAATATCGCAGATATCTTCTCTGGATTTGGTAATTATAGCTTCGCAGTTGCAGATCTGGCAAAAAAAATCGAAGCATTTGACAGTGCTAAACCCATGATTGATTTATTAAATAATAACAGTAATTTACTACAATCTAATGTCTGCGGAAAGGTTGTTGACCTATTTTCAAACCCCATAAACTCTTACCAAATTAACAGCTTTCGCTTATTAATTATTAACCCTCCTCGCCATGGAGCATTATTACAAATAGTTGAAATTGGCAAAAGTAAGATAAAAAATTTAGTTTATATATCGTGTAATTTAAACAGTTTTGTTCGCGACATGCAAAAACTAGAAGAATATAATTTTAGGATAACAAAATTTATTGCCGTTGATCAATTCTACGGAAATGAACATTTTGAAACCGTTGCAATAATAGAAAGAAGATCTTAGGCTATTTAGTCCATCCTGAAATACCTCTCTAACCCATACTCCACTTGCCTTCGCAGAACTTTTTAACTATCTCTTTTTACCAGAAATTGAGGGTTCGCCCTTCATTTTCTGGCAAATAAATTCAGTAAAAATTGATAGAAATCCATGCAGTCAGCTAAAATTGATAATCGTCAGGAAGATATTTTTAGAGGAAGATTGAGCAATGAACTCAATTAAATTCTGGCACAAACACGAGATGATGATTTTATCCCGCCTGATTCCTTGGGATAGTTTGGCGGTGGGGCTTGCTGATCTTTATCAATCAGAGCGCAAGTGTCGGT
>CAMAYG010000032.1 GCA_945862535.1 Rickettsia typhi
TATTTCTATTTGCATTACACCAGACTAAATTTGTTAAAATAACTTTTTTACAAAACCTTGTTAGAAGTATATAAACAAAAGCTTCAGCTAGTTATTCTTTTAAATAAACTAGGTTAATTAACAAGGAATTCCTGAATATTTTTTAAGATCTATTGGTAATATTGGGGTAGTTTTGCGACAGTGCCATCGTCATCCTTTCTGCGAAGATCGCAAAGTTATACCTTCTTTTTCATCTTCGTACAAAGTCGCGGGATCTACCATCCGTCGTCATCCTGCACGAAAGCTTGCGAAGATCGACGGTTCCCCCGTCGTCATCCTGCGCGGAACGAAGCGAAGTTGCAGGATCTGTGGATTCCTAAATGCACTTACCACTATTTTATTAGCTTGGCAAGATTCTTTTGGCAAAATAGTCGGAAGCGATCTACATAACTAAATACCGCAGGGACAATTATTAAACTAAGTATGGTTGAAGAAATCATGCCTCCAATAATGGCGATACCCATTGCTACTCTTGGTTTAGATGCTTCGCTAAGGCCAATAGCAATTGGAATTGTGCCTGCGATAAGTGCAATAGATGTCATAATGATTGGTCTTAATCGGGTAAGGCCGGCATTAATTAGTGCCGTTTTGCGGTCCATTCCTTTGGCAATTGCTTGGCTGGCAAAATCAACAAGAAGAATCGAGTTTTTGCCAGCAACTCCAATAAGTAAAAATATTCCTAAAATAGTAAAAATATTAAAATTTTGCTGTGTTATGAAGAGGGCAACAAATGCTCCAGATAGTGCTAGAGGTAGTGCTAGCATTATAGTAATTGGGGTTATAAAAGATTCGTAGAGACTACTCAATATCAAATATATAAATAATATCGCTGCCGATAGCACAAAAAATGTTGATTCTTGCAGGTCTTTCATATTTTCCGATTCTCCAACAAAAGTAAAGCGAATGTCGCTGGGCAGTGCCAAGTCTCCGTCGTTAAGTCTTTTACTGATTTCGTCGATAATATTGCCAAGACCAATACCAGGAGCAAGGCTTGCACTAATCGAAATAAATCGACCGCGATCCTGACGATTAATATCGGCTGGAGCCCTAGTGGTATTAATTGTGGCTATATTATCAAGGTTAATAAATTTTTGATTAATATTGCTAACATAAAGTTGAGAGAAATTTTGCTGCAAGTCTCTTTGTTCTTCTTTTAGCCTTATGCGAATGTCATATTCTTTGTCGTTGCTACGAAATTTAGTTGGAGTATAGCCTTCTACATAACCTCTTAACTCGTTGCCAACTATTTGTGGATTAATGCCGTAGGCTAAAGATTCATTAGTTTTTGATTCGATTTTATATTCCGTGCGAGTACTTTTGTTATTAGTGTCTACATCTTTGAATCTTGGGTCTAGCTTAAATATTTCCAGAATTTTCTTAGCATTTTGTTCTAATAAATTTTGATTAGTAGAAATTAGCACTAAGTTTAACGGCTGTCCACGAAAGCCAGTGCCCGCAGGATCGTAGTCTTTAACTATGGGGTTGGCACTTTTAAAGTTTTTAAGCTGATCTCGCAGAACTTGTTTAAAAGCGGTGCTATTAATGTCTCTTTCTTTGCTAGGCTTTAATTTAATGTAAAAATTAGCTCTATTTGACTGGCTGGAGCCATAATAGCCAACGTTATAAGATGTTAGTAACACTTCTTTATTTTTACGAATAACAGAATCTACCTCTTTGGAAACTTTTTCGGTATTGTCGAGGTTAGAATCTGCATCTAGCTCTAGAGAAATAACAATTTCACCGTTGTCATTTTCTGGTAAAAAGTTTTTTGGAACAAATTTAAGAGAAAATATGCTGGCTATAAAAACCAAGAGAACGATGGAAATTATTACAGCTGGTCGCTCTACGGAAAAGATAAGAATTTTGCGATATTTATTCGTGAGTGTTTTTTCTAATAAGTAGATTTTTGCTTTAATTGCATTGATCTTTTTGGTAAAAACATTTTTTTTACCTGTCGTCACTGCTGGGCTTTTTGCTTTGCCTAAATAGGCGCACATCATGGGAATTAATGTAATTGAAATAATAAAACTTACCGCCATAGAAAAGGACATCGTTAAGCCGAATTGTTTCATAAATTCGCCAACGGTTCCCTTCATGAAAGCAACAGGGGTAAAAACCGAAATCACTACTAAGGTGATAGCAATAACCGCCATTAGAATCTCGTTTGTTCCTTCGATAGCAGCCCTTTTTGGCGAATAACCATCTTCAATTTTGCGATATATATTTTCCGTTACAACGATAGCATCATCAACCAATAAACCTACAGCTAGGCTAATGGCAAGCAAAGATATAACATTTAGCGAAAAACCTGCCACTTTCATTAAAATGAAAGAGCTAATTAATGCAATTGGTAAAGAGATAGCGGTAATTATTGTCGATCGCCAATTTGCTAAAAATATAAAAACTACTAAAATAGTAAGAACGAGAGATATGGCAATTGCCTCGTAAACATCACTAACATTATCTTTAATATATTTACTCGCATCTTTAACGATAGTAATCTTGCTCTGATCCGGAGATTTTGCTAGTTGTTGATTAATTTGAGCTAGTTGCTCCTTTACGGAATCAACCACCTCAATAAGATTTGAATCTGATTGGCGATATATTTCAAGAAAAATAGTTTTTTTACCATCAATAAAGGCCCGCGATTTACTATCTGCAAGGCTATCCTCTACCGTTGCAATATCTTTAATTCTGGTTGGGGTTTCGTTGCCAGTAAAACTAATAACGGTTTCTTCTATTTGTTTTAGATTGGTAAATTCGTTATCGCTAGTAAAAAATAGCTCTTTTTCGCCCAAATCTCTTGTGCCAATCCCAACTTTTTTCCCAGAAATTGCGAGTTGTTTTTGTAATTGAGAGATGCTGATATTCCGTGCCTTCATCTTCAAATTATCTAAAAGAATATGAATTTCTCTTTTTCTTGCCCCAATTATTTCAACTAGCCCAACATCTTTTGCTTGCTCAATTCTCGGTTTAATGAACTCGTCTGCAAGATCGAACTTCTCCCCTTCTGATAAAAGGCTATCAATAGCAATAGTCATAATTGGCTGATCTGCTGGGTCCACTTTGCGGATTATAGGCTCCTTTATATCTTCTGGTAATTGATATTTTGCACGGTTTATACGATCTCGTATTTGCTGTTCAGCATATTTCATATCGACATTTTGATAGAAAGTAACTATAACCTGACTCGAATCCTTAAGACTGCGAGAGTTTAGTCTTTTTATTCCAGAAATGGTACTAATTTCTTCTTCTATCGGTTTTGTAACAAGCGATTCTATCTCGGCTGGGCCAGCTCCCTCGTAGCCAGTCATAATAAAGATAACTGGAATATTAACATTTGGAAATAAGTCAACACTCATCTTTTTAAATGAACTATAACCAAGAAAGATTATAGTCATCATTACACAAGTTGTGAATATCGGTCGATTTATTGAAGTGTTGACAATAGACATTGTTTTTTTATTAAGATTATTCTATCGTTTCGCTAGTGAGTGCGGTCAAAATTGTTTTCATTTCCAATGCTACCTGCCTCAATGTTTCGATGTTGGAGCTACGGAATACCAATGAAGTTCCTCCTTCAAATGGATAGCTTCCCATTGAAATATCTTGGTATTTTTCTTGAAGATCTGTTAAAGGTTTGGCAATGATACTTTCGGTTAGTCTTATTTTTATTTCTATAGATTCAACTCTTTTACCTTGTTTTAAATAGGGCTTTGCGGCATCGAGCATTGCCTGAAAAATTCTTGGAATACCGGCCATGACAAAAACATTTTCGATGTAAAATCCTGGAGCACCAGAGATTTTGTTATTTATTAACAAAGCTTTTGAAGGGGTTTTTGCCATTTTAAGCCTAGCTAAATTAAGATTTTCTATGCCGTAGTAATCTATTAACAAATCTTTAGCTTCCTGATTTTCAATAAGATTGTCGTTAAATGCTTTAGTTATTGATTCTGTTGTTATGTCGTCGTGAGTGGGGCCTATTCCTCCGCTGGTAAATAGATAATTATATTTTTTTCGTAACTGGTTAGTTGCCTCAATAATTTCTTGCTCTAGATCGGCAACAACCCTTACCTCGCAAAGATCTATGCCCATTAAAGTTAGCTCTTTAGCTAGATGATTGAGGTTTTTGTCGTCGGTTCTTCCCGAAAGAATTTCGTTGCCAATTATTAAAAATGCGGCGGTGATTTTGTTGCTAGAGTAGTCTTGAGTCATATTAAATTGATTTGTTAGTGCTGTCTTTAAATTAGCTATCTTAATAAATGGTGCATTCGGCGGGAATCGAACCCACAACCCTTGCCTTCGGAAAGCAATACTCTATCCAATTGAGCTACGAATGCAATTAATTATAATTGTTAACTATTATATCTTGCCAAAATTTGATGACGAAGCTTCGCCGTATTGTTTCTTTGCCATGCGACCAGCAAGAAATGCCTGTCTTCCAGAAATTACCGCATTTTTCATTGCTTCAGCCATTAAAATTGGATTATTAGCATTTGCTATCGCGCTATTCATTAGCACCCCATCGCATCCTATTTCCATTGCAATTGATGCATCCGATGCCGTCCCAACTCCTGCATCAATCAAAATAGGAACTTTTGCCCTTTCAACAATTAGCTCGATATTTAATCGATTCTGAATTCCTAAGCCAGATCCTATTGGGGCACCAAGTGGCATTATTGCACAACAGCCAATAGATTCTAATTCAAAAGCCACTATTGGGTCGTCGGAGGTGTAAACCATTACCTCAAAACCTTCTTTAACAAGAACTTCTGCAGCTTTAATTGTTTCGGTAATTTTTGGATAAAGAGTTTTTTCTTCCGACAAAACTTCTAGCTTTACTAAATTCCAGCCCCCGGCTTCTCTTGCTAGCCTTAGGGTTCTTAAAGCCTGCTCAGCGGTGTAGCATCCTGCGGTATTTGGCAGATAGGTAAATTTTTTAGGATCTAGGTAATCTTGCAACATTGGCTGATTCCTGTTTTCAATATTTACTCTTCTTACGGCTACAGTTACTATTTCTGCTCCCGATGCAGATATTGCATCGGCAGTCTCTTCTAGATTTTTGTATTTACCGGTGCCAACTAGTAGTCGAGAAAAAAATTCTTTACCGTTAATTATTAGTGGATCTTTTTTCATTTTATCTGGTGGTTATCAAAATGTTTCATATTAATTACAATTATTGCCCACCGCCAAGCGAATGAACATAAAGTGAAAGCTGTTTAATTGAAGTATCGTTTAGTCGGTGAGACCAGTAAGGCATAACCCCTGCTCGAGCATTGTAAATACTATATGTTATAGATTCTTTATCTCCTCCGTAGAGCCAAATTTTATCATTAAGCCTAGGAGCTCCTAAAGATTGATTTCCTTCGCCATTTTTACCATGGCAAGAGCTACAATTTTCAGCAAATAGTTTTATTGCCGAAGAATAGTCTTTACGGTTTTCAGGAGCATCTTGGCTATTACCTGATAATGAAATTAGATATTCTGAAAGTTGGTTTATTTGCTCTTTGTTGAGTATTTTATCTTTACCAAAAGATGGCATTTGATTTTGACGAGATTTTTCATGGCCAGATCTTATTCCGTAAAGCAATGTTTGATATATATCCTCTAATGTTCCACCCCAAAGCCAGTCGTCATCATTAAGATTAGGATAACCTTTTCCTCCTTGTGCTGCACTTCCGTGGCAAGCTGCACAATTTTCCTTAAATAAAGCCTCTCCGCCAGCAAGAGCAAATTGATATAGCTCGGAATCTGTCGCTATTTCGTTAAAATTTTTTTGATTTATTGAGTCTAATTTATCTTTCTTTAGGGTTAAGTTTTTGTTTTGATCTGTCCTTAATTGTGTTTTTGCAGTCCAGTTAAGGGATCCGGTGATATTGCCGTTGTAGGAAGGCCAGCTAGGATAAAAAATCCAGTAAATAAATGCCCAAAATATACATATTAGCCAAGTTATTAGCCACCATCTAGGGGCAGGGATGTCATATTCTTTAATGTTGTCCCATTTATGAGTTGTGGTTTTATTCTTATTTACTTTGCTAACATCTTCGGGTGTTGATATTTCTTTATTAGATGAACTATCGTCAATTTTCATTTTTGATTTATCTTTGAGTTTTAGCTGTTAGATTTAATATTTCTAATTTTTAACATCTTGTGTTCTTTCTTTATTTTTTGAGTCGTTGCCAAGATAACGCGCTCCTTTGTAACCACTGTTGCTTTTGCTACTGTTTTCTTCTTTGTTATCGAAACCTCTACTTCTGTTTCTGTTGTTATTATTAAAGCTAGATTTATCAGAGGATGGTCTTTTGCCGCTTCTGTTGTTGTACCTTCTATTCTGAGAGTTTCTGCCGTTGTTCGAGTTTCTTTCTTCATCTTTTAATGGAATTTTCGCATATTCTTTCATTTTCTTTTTACTGCCTTTTTTAAAAATAGCGAATAATATAAAACAAAATATTGTAAAGAATATTAGTGTTACCAAAGTTGGCAGGTTTTGACTGATGTTAAATTGCATTTTAGTTAGTTTGTAAAAGTTGTTAGTTTATTGGGTTGCTAGGTTATTGATTTTGATTCTCAAACTTTTCGTATTTCTGAAAGTCTACAAATGTTCCTATTACTTGTAGGTAGGAAATTAGGGCATCCATCTCAGATATTTTGTAAGGATTTCCGTCAAAATCTCTAATGTTTATTTTATCTCCGTATCTTCGTTTAATTCCGTCAGATTCTCCTTCGTTAGTTGCCTGAGTTACTGCGTCACTATAAGAGTTTTGTATCATTTCCTCACTATAAGGGACTCCCAATATTTTTAAAGCCTTCATATCTCTAGCAATAGCAACGAGGTCAGCTTCTTTCTTTTCAAGAAAAGAATATCGAGGCATTATTGATCCAAAAACAACAGATCTGGGGTTGTGAAGATGAGCCCTGTGCCATTCATCGGAATATTTATTGCCAATTCTTGCTAAATCTGGACCAGTTCTTTTTGACCCCCATTGAAACGGGTAGTCATACATGCTTTCTGCTGCTAAGGAGTAATGCCCGTATCTTTCAACCTCGTCATTTAATACTCTTACCTGTTGAGAGTGGCACGAATAACAGCCCTCTCTTTTATAAATTTTTGATCCAAGTAGCTCTAAAGGGGAATATGGGCGAATCCCTTCAACTTTTTCTATTGTGGTTTCTAAGCGAAATAACGGAACGATCTCAACAATTCCACCAACCGAAATAAAAATAAGTGTTAGAACAAGAAGCAATATCGAGTTTTTTTCAATTTTATTATGATGTTTAAACATTATGACTGTTTGCTTATTTGATATCTGTAAGTTCTTAAAAACAAATAATCTAGAATCGCTTAACTAAAACATTTTTGCTTTTAGCTAATCTCTAATTTTAGAAAAAATTCTAAAGCAGATTGTTTTATTTGCAACAGTTTTATTGATTATTTTTGTTTGTTGTTGATATGTCAATATGCTTATATATATTTTGCTATTTGTTATTAAAATTAAAAAATTTACTTGTGATTTATAAAAATGGTTTTATATTGTTCGGCTATTCATAAAACTTTTTTAATTAAGTTTACTAATAAGGCTGTTGTGAATCAATATGTTTTACTGATTGTCTGTATAAAGAATATTTAATTAATTTTTATATTAGTGGCAATCTTTATAAGCTAGGTGTATTTGATTAAAAATACCATTTAAGGAAAACAATAAAAGAACTCTAAAATCTTAATACAAAAATTATGTCAAGACAAATCGAAATTGAAAAATATCGCAACATAGGAATTATGGCTCATATAGATGCTGGAAAAACAACCACTACTGAGCGTATATTATATTACACTGGCAGATCGCATAAAATTGGTGAAGTTCATGATGGTGCTGCAACCATGGACTGGATGGAGCAAGAGCAAGAAAGAGGCATTACAATAACTTCCGCTGCAACAACATGTTTTTGGAATGAGCATCGCATTAACATTATCGACACCCCGGGGCACGTCGACTTCACTATTGAGGTAGAAAGATCTCTCAGAGTTCTTGATGGTGCTGTTGCGGTTTTTGATTCTGTAGCTGGGGTAGAGCCTCAATCAGAAACCGTTTGGAGACAAGCAAATAAATACAAGGTGCCAAGAATCTGTTTTGTAAATAAAATGGACAGGATTGGTGCAAATTTCTATCGCTGTGTCGAGATGATGAAAAATCGTCTTGCTGCCAGAGCTATACCTATTCAGCTTCCAATTGATGAAGCGGAAAACTACGGAGGTCTTATCGATCTTGTAAAAATGAAGGCGGTAGTCTGGAAAGACGAAGCTATGGGCTCAGATTTCACTTATCAAGAAATCCCCTCTCACCTTGCCGAAAAAGCACAACAGTATCGAGAAATTCTTGTTGAAGCTGCCGTCGAGCAAGACGACTTCCTAATGGAGAAGTATCTCTCTGGCGAGGAAATTGATGAAGATTCCTTAAAAAAATGTATTCGTAAGGCAACAATTAGTGGAAGTTTTGTTCCAGTGTTAAATGGCACAGCCTTTAAAAATAAAGGTGTTCAAACTTTATTAGATGCAGTTGTAGACTATCTTCCTTCGCCAAATGACATAAAATCAATTCCTGCAATAGATTCTAAAACTGGCGAAATTATTTCGATCAATTGCGAGGGTAAAAAATTTGCCGGTTTAGCATTTAAAATAATGACCGATCCTTTTGTTGGTTCTTTAACTTTCGTTAGAATATATTCTGGAGTTTTGAATGGTGGAGTAACGGTTATAAACACCACAAAAGGCAATAAAGAGAGAGTAGGTCGTATTTTGCTTATGCATGCAAATAATCGTGAAGATATTAAAGAAGCTTTTGCCGGAGACATTGTTGCTCTTGCTGGTTTAAAAAATACAACTACCGGAGACTCTCTAGTTGAGCAAGATCACCATGTCATATTAGAAAAAATGGAATTCCCAGACCCTGTAATCGAGGTTTCTGTAGAGCCTAAGTCGACAGCAGATCAAGAAAAAATGGGCATAGCTCTTTCTAGATTGGCATCAGAAGATCCTTCTCTAAGAATAGAATCCGACAAAGAGTCAGGGCAAACTATCTTAAGAGGAATGGGCGAGTTGCATTTAGAAATCATTATAGACAGGATGAAAAGAGAATTCAAGGTTGATGCTAACATCGGTCAGCCAAAAGTTGCTTATCGTGAAACTATCACAAAATCAGTTGAAATAGACTACACTCATAAGAAGCAAAGTGGCGGTGCTGGTCAATTTGCTAAAGTCAAAATTATTTTTGAACCTCTTCCAGCAGACAGTGAAGCTAACTTTGTTTTTGAGAGCGAAGTTGTTGGTGGTAGAGTTCCGAAAGAATATATTCCTGGTGTTGAAAAGGGCTTAAATTCTGCAAAAGAAAATGGATTTTTAGCGGGCTTTCCGGTTGTAAGGTTGAAAACAAGGCTAATTGATGGAGCATATCACGATGTAGATTCGAGTGTCTTGGCTTTCGAAATCGCCGCAAGATCTGCGTTTAGAGAGGCAATGGAAAAAGCTGGGCCAATAATTTTAGAGCCTATAATGAAAGTAGAAGTAGTTACCCCAGAAGAATATATGGGCGATGTTATAGGTGATATAAATTCTCGCAGAGGTCAAATCCTAAACTTAGAGTCCAGAGACAATTTACAAGTCATTACTGCAAAAATTCCACTCGCTGCGATGTTTGGCTATGTTAATAGCCTAAGATCTCTCTCTCAAGGTCGTGCAAGCTACAGTATGGATTTTGAATGCTATGAATCAGTTCCAAATTATGTTGCCGAAGAAATAAGAGCAAAGAAATCTGCTTAAAAACAAGCATTATTTTAAAAATAATGCTTGCAAAATAATTTTGTATCTTGCAAAATACAAAATCTTGTAAAAATTAATTAAATAATTAATTAGATACATCTAAGAAAATCGTTAATAAGTAATCATTTTTGATAATTTTATTTTATAAATTATAACATAGTTGAATATGTCCAAAGCTAAATTCGAACGCAATAAACCCCATGTTAATATCGGCACTATAGGTCACGTCGATCATGGTAAAACAACTCTGACTGCCGCTATTACTTCCTATCTCTCTAAAAGAGGTATGGCAGAGAAAAGAGCATATGATCA
>CAMAYG010000033.1 GCA_945862535.1 Rickettsia typhi
AACAACAAGATCAAATATTTCGCTACCAAGAAATAGAGAAGCAAGTGTTCGCAGATAAGGCATTAGATCAACAACTACCAGAAGAACAATTGCTACAAAATCAAATATTAGAACAGCAATATCAGTAAAATAACTTCTGGTCGTGCTTACAAGCTAGGATTATTACCTTCGCACCAAGTTTCGCGCCAAGTTGCGAAGGTCAGAAGCAATAAAAAATCAATAGATGAGGCTATTTTTAGTCGTGCTAGCTTTATTCTTGTCGTGCTATCCGCAACGACTGGCGCAAAGATAAATTTTTAGTCGTGCTATCCGCAACGACTGGCGCAACGACACATCTTTGGTCGTGCTATCCGCAAACGACATGATCTTTAAAAAACAAAGCTTCTTAGAAAATATTAGCCAAAAAGATTGATAAAGCAGGTCTTCAAGTAGCTCGTTATTTTTTGGAAATTTTGCTAGTTGCTAATGATTTTAATTTCTAATTCTAGCATAATTTTAGTTTTAGCAAAAACCTTTAGCTGAACCGTTTCTATGAGGGTTAGAATATCTGCGGCCGAAGAATTATTTTGATTGATTAAGAAATTGCAATGTTTTTCCGATATTTTAGCATCGTTATAAGACAAGCCCCTGCAACCAGATTCGTCGATTAATTGCCAAGCTTTTTTATGAGAATTTATTGGATTTTTAAACGTGCTACCACCAGTTTTTGCCCTAATTGGCTGAGAATCTTGTCTTTTTTGCTGTAATTGCTTAATTTTCTCTAGTATTTCTGTGCTTTTACCTTTTTTTAGCAAAAATTTTGCCTCTAAAATAATTAATTTCTTTTCTTGCATCAATTTGTTAAGGCGATAAGAAAAACCACATTGCTCTTTAGTGAAAACTTGCAAATTTCCTTGATAATCTGTAGCTGTAATCGATATTAAAGAATGAGAAACTTCGCCTTCGTAACAACCTGCATTCATAAAGATTGCACCACCAACATTACCCGGTATTCCACTAAAAAATTCTAAACCAGAAATTCCGTTATTTGCCAAATACAAAGAAGCATTATTACACAATGCTCCCGCCCCTATCGTAACCATTACTTCATCTGCGTTATTTTGCACTAAGTCCTCAACTGTGATTACATCGAAGTTTTTACCTAGTCGAATCAACACTCCATTTAAGATAGGTTCTTTAATTATAACATTAGATGCGGAACCCAGAATATTAATTCTTACTTCTTGTGGAATATTTTGTAGAAAATATTGCAAATCTGCAAAATCAAGAGGCTTAAATAGGACTTCGGCAATTGAATCTATTGCAAACCAATTGATAATTTTAGCATTAAATCGATATTCGCCACGAATATCATTTGGCAAGAATGTTTTTGCGATATTGTTATTAACTAACATTATTGTTTGATTTCTGGAATTATTTTTACTGGAACTTTTATTTTATTACCAATTTGCCCAACTAATTTTGGCAACAAACTGTTGTCGGACATAGTGTTGTAGCTCTTACTTAAAATTAAGGTAATGCAATTAGGGTTAGACTTTAGTTCGCTAATAATTTCTGTTAAAGTATCGCCTTCTCTTATTGATATTATTGGGGTTATTGCAGTTTCGGCAAAAAATGCTTCACTAATAAACTTAAGCTGATTCTCTATTTGTCGCCGTTTTTCGCCACCAATTGCTTTCGAGCCAAAAATAAAATTGCGGTGAGATGCCTCGATAACACTAAGAATTTGCAAATGACATTCCTGCCTTTGCGCTTCGTAACATGCGGTTTTTACTGCATTAGTTGAAATATTATTAGTATCGACACATAAAATAATTAGTGGTATCTGAGGTGAATTAATTTGTTGCATATTAACGACTAAAAATTTTAACAAAAATAGTATTTGCTAGCCAGCCAAAAAACAAGGCAAGAGCAATTGCTAAGATGCCATAGACAACAGGTTGATTAAAGGCAAAATCGGTAATTTTAGCATTTATACCAACTTGACTTACATAAATTGGAATAGATTGAAAAGAAAGCAAAACATCGTCGCGGATAAGGTAAATCTCTACAATATAGGTGCCTTGAATAATGTTTTTTGGAAAATTAATAAAGACTTTAAATAAAGTTTCGTCAAGAAACTCTATTTTACTAGGGGCAACAGTATAAAGCTGACTATTTTCAAAATTTTCGATAAATTGATCGTATAACTTTTGCAATTCGCTATTTTTTAATTGTGAATAATGCTGATTGTTAATTTCTAAGCCTTCATTGACATCACGAAAATCTTTAAGATTGGCCGAGGCTTTGAAATCTAGGTTATTCTTACCGAGTTCAAGATTTTCTAATATTTCCTTGGTTTCGTCTATATTGTTAAAGGTGGAAAATAATGCATAATAACTGTAAATATCATTTACCACAACCTTCTTTCCACTATGCCAAATACCAAAGAATTTTTCTTTTTGCGTGATGATGAATTTTTTCTTAGGACCGCGAACCGCAATAATAATATCTCCAGCATCTCCCTTTGCTCCAAATAATAAAATCTTTGTGCCATTAAAATCGCTATTTATCTTGATTTCATTAGTCGAAATACCAGAAACAACAGGATTCGCCAAGACATTACAACAAGATAAGATTAGAGCACAATAGGTAACGGCTTTGGCTATTATGGTTAAATTAAATATTTTCATCTTATTCTTTGATTTGCTCGACGATAAAAACTTGTTCTGGAGTGGTAAAAATTGAACAAAACATCTTGAAACAGACACAAAATATTAGCAATGCCAAACCAACCCTTAATTTGTCTGCATCTAATTTATAACTTAATCTGGTGCCGATTTGTGCTCCAATAACCGAGCTAATAATCATTAAAAATGCCAAAGTGATGTCGACAGTTTGATTGGTGACAGCTTGCAAAAATGTGGCATTAGCAGCGATAAAAATAATTTGAAAAAGTGAAGTTCCAACAATTAAGTTGGATGGCATTCTTAATATATAAATCATCGCCGGAATCATCATAAAACCACCACCAACTCCCATTAATGTTACCATCACACCAATGACAGCGCTAAGAAATATTGGCACTATAACACTAACTCTGATTTGCGATTTGGTAAAATATATTTGCAAAGGTAGTTTGTCGATTTTTACTAATAATTGACGAAATTTAAGCGAAACTTTTCTATTCAAGATAATGTTAAATTTCTTTTCAAATAAATTTTTAAAATTCGCAGCAAGCATAAGAATGCTTATTAAACCCAATACTAAAACATAAAGAATAGATACTGTTAAGTCGATATAACCTTTTTTCTGGAGAATAGAAAATATTGAAACTCCGAGGCTAGAGCCAATAAAGCCACCAATTACCAAGAACCAACCGAGCTGTAAATCGACATTATTTCGTTTTAAATGTGCCAAAACTCCAGATACTGAAGATGAGATAATTTGATTTGCCGATGTCGAAACAGCAACCGCTGGAGGCACTCCAATAAATATTAATAACGGAGTAGCAATAAAACCCCCACCTATGCCAAATAAACCAGCCAAAACACCTGCAAACATCCCCAAGGACAATATTAGAAATATATTTACTGGGATTTCGGCGATAGGTAGATAGATATTCATAAATTAAACTATTGAATAATTTTAATTGGCAAATCGGCAATCGTAATAGATGATTCAGATAAATCGTTTCTAAAATTATTATTTGCTATATTAAGTGCAAGGTTTTTCTCGACATTATTGTCGATTAAATCAAGAGGAATCTCTAATAACATCAATAAATATATGTTGCCATTAAAAATAACAACAGATAAAGTCTTGCCAATTTTTACCTTACTAGACATATTGCCGTAATTTACTTGCTGATAAATTGGTAAATTCTTCCAATGTTTTTGCAAAGATTCTCCATGGTTTATCGCTAAAAATTCGGGTAAATCATTTGGTTTAACAGTCAATTCTCCTGCAATCAAAATCTTACGAACCACCCCAAGATTGTGAGTTCTTGCAACTAACTCCTGCCCAATGTAACAGCCTTTGTTGTAGCTAATTGCTTGCAAAGAATCAAAGTTATAATTGTTAATGATAGATTTTTCTTGCTTTAAATCTTCGTAACCTTCGGGAATTAGCGACATAATTCGCTGATAATGGTAAAGGGCATCGTCTTTATATAATAAAGGCTCTAAATCTGCCATTAACTGCTCTTTATCGTTATCTGGTAAAAATAAATAAGCCCTCTTACCCATTGCATAACAACGGGGATCGTTGCTTATTTGCACCTCGATATTTTTTTTCTTACAGAATTCGAGTAATAATTGAGAAGATTTTTCGATATTACAGCTAATATTTTCAAGATCTAATGGTTTATTTTCCTTGGAGATGTTTTTTGCTGATTGTGCTTTTGTAAAATCGTGAATTGGTGGCAATATTTGCAAAACTATAATTTGCCAATTATCTTTGATTTCAATTTTTTGACGAAGAAGATATGATTTTAGTTTAGCGATAAGATGTTCTAAATTAGCCTTATTAACATCAATAAATATATCGCTTAAACCCTCGTTGCTAAATTTTTTACTAAGCCGAGAAAAGATAAAAAAGTCGCAAAAAAAACGACCCGAGCTATTTAGCATCGCACTATAAACCAACTGCTCTCTAGCTAGCTCTATATCGTTAGTAATTAAACCTTGGATAAAACGAAAATTATCTTGACCTACTATTGAAACAAGACTTTGATTTGATAAGAGAATTATCGACATATTGTTTGAGTGATTTTTAAAATATTAATGGCTGTTAATCGAAAATTACATTATTTCCAGCGGTTATGAACCCAAAACCACTGCTCTGGGTATTCACAAATCCACTCTTCCAGCTGTTGGTTAATTTTTTTAGTAATATTAGAAATTAATTTTTCTTGCGAATCTTTATAATTATAGCCTTCTAGACTTGTTTCTTTTAAAATATCAATATCTATGGCCTGCTTTATTTCGACCGCAAAATTAGCTTCCCCTAGCCGTATTACTCTTGCGGGAATTACTGGAACATTGTACTTAGTAGCAATTCTTGCAATTGCAGTAGCTGTAGTTGCCAAACGGTTAAAAAAAGGAATAGGAATTCCTTCGGATATTTTTTGATCTGCCATTATAATCACAATACCGCCACTTTTTATTACTTCGATAATTTTTCTACTGCCAGCTACACCCTTAGGAATCAACACCCCTCCTCGCATCTTGGCGGTAACAATTTCAACCAAAGGATTATTGAGCGGGCGATAAACCGTTGCAACTTCTAGTCCGAAAGAAGATAAGAACTTTGGGCCAATTTCCCAATTGCCCAAATGACCAGAAAATATAATTGCTCCCTTGGTTTTGTCCCCGGTTTTGCCAGAATTGTTATTACTTTTTGTAATATTGACTAATTTTTCTAACACAAACTGCGATTCTTCGTTAAAAAAAGAAATGTTGATTTTTTTACCTATGAGATATTTAAATTTACTAATTTGAGTTACCTTGGAAGTTGCAATGAAGTAATATTCGCCAATAACTCTTCCTAGATTATCCCACATTTTTGTTAAGATATTGTTTTTTTCTAAATCATTAAGATTTGGCATTGACTGAGATAAGTTGCTATCAGCGAGGCGGTGAACAGATAATTTTTTACCTATAAAAATTGCAGTCATTGCAGAAAAATTGGCAACCAAAGACATTCCTAAGAAGCGACAAGCTAACAAAAAAAGACATAAGATGATAAATTCGCAAAAATATCGTATTTGCTTTATCGCAACAAGTAATTTTTGCCAAATTAGAATAAACACAAGATTTTTCATTATTGATTAAAGTTTTAAGAATCTTAGGCTACAAAAAAACACCACAGACAATGCTGCAACATTAACCGCAGCAAGTGTTAAGTCGAAATTAACCGACAAAGCAAAAGATATTAACGACACCAATAGCGACACTAATGTAGCAATAATAATCATTGAAGATGGTGTTTTTGCATAACATCTGGCAATTGATGCCGGCATTATTAGCAGTGCTGTTGTAAGAAAAATACCAATAAATTCTAACAATATTGCAACATTTATTGCAAGAATGAATAAGAAAACCAAATATAGATGGTTACTAGCGATACGATTTACTTGCGAAAGCTCTCGACTAATTTGCAGAATTAGCAGTTTTTTAAAATACAAACGAACATAAATCAGAACAAATAAAGCACAAAACAAAACAAGATAGATATCTTTTTTCGTAACAGCAAATATTTCTCCAAAGAAATAGTGGTTAAAATCTATATTACCACCTAAATCTCTAATAACAATAGCTAGAGCGACTGCGGTATAAGTTACAATTGCCAAAAGATTATCTTTATTAAAAGCAGAATATGAAGATAGATAAAAAAACATTAAAACGAAAAAAACAACAAGAATTAGTGTTGCTAAAACATAATGACAATCAAAAGAAAGAGAAATTGCTATTGCCAACAACATCGCATGAGCTAAAGCATCGCCAAAATAAGTTAGGCGATGCCACAAAACACAAGTTCCAAGAGTGCCAAAAATTATACTGGTTGCAATAATTAACAGCAAAGGTAGTAACAAAAAAGCCTCGAACATTTGAGATAAAATTAATTTAGTTGTTCGTATTGCAAAATTGCAAAGCGGTCTGTCATACCAGCAATATAATCTACAATTACTTCCGCCAAAGCAGATTGGGATAAATCTTTGTAATTTACTTTATTGCAATAATTTTGATAGTCGATAAACAAATCTTCTGGCAATAAATCTGGGCTAGACCAATAGAAATCGAATAATTTACCAACAATCATAAAGGCATTGCTAGTCATTTTATTCACCTGTGGATGAAAATACATTCTTTGTCGTAAAAAATTTTTAATACTGCAATGGATCTCGCTAAATTCGTCACTAAAATTAATTAAAGCAACCTGACATTTGCGAACAGCTTCGACATTGGTAATATGATGATGGGCTAGCATCTTTAAACTATTGCTAACAACATCGCTAATCATATGTTTCGTAATATATTGCTTAGCCTGATTTACCAATAATTCTCTTTTTAAATAGGGATTATTTTTAACAATAAAACGATAAATATCGCCCACCAAAGGCAGATCGTATAAATCTTCAACGGCAAAAAGACCAGCTCTTAAACCATCTTCTAAATCGTGATTATTATAGGCCAAATCATCGGCGATAGCAGCAATTTGAGCTTCTAAGGACGGATAATTAGATAAATTAAGATCGTGTATTTCGTTATATTTTGCGATATATTGCTGATTGTTGCCCATTTTAGTAATTGGACCATTATGTTTTACTAAACCCTCAAGAACTTCCCAAGATAGATTTAAACCGCTAAATTTGGTAGAATATAATTCTATTTTGGTTAATAATTTTAAACTATGAGCATTGTGACAAAAACCAAAAAGAAAGTCGTCGCTAAATTTTTGTTCTTGATTTTTATTATTTAAACTGTTTTTTGAAATAAAATTAGGGTTATTATCGCTAATTTCCTTTAACTTATTTTGCAAGGCGGTTTCACCAGCATGGCCAAATGGGGCATGACCTATATCGTGAGCCAAAGATATTACTTCGGCTAAAGTAGAATTTAAATTAAGGCTTGTAGCAATTTGTCTTGCAATGTGGGCAACTTCTAAGCTATGGGTAAGTCTGGTTCGGTAATGATCTCCTTCGTGATTAACAAAAACCTGAGTTTTATATTGTAATCGACGAAAACTATTGCTAGCAACCACCCGAAAATGATCAATCAAGAAATCGTCGTTAAAATCTGGGGCTTTAGGTAAGAATTTTGCCACTGCTATTGTTGAAAAATCTTCTTCGCAGTAAAGCCTATCTTTAACACTGCAAGATTTAGTAGCAAAACTTGCTAGGCAGTATTGATTATGGGGTGAATCTACTTTTATCACTTACAAATTAATTAAATTTATTAAAACCAGCAATTAAAATTGGTGAGAAGCAAAGCCATAATTACTCAGAAACCGTAAATCGTTTTCAAAAAACATTCTTAAGTCATTAACTCCATATTTTAACATTGCAAGCCTTTCTATGCCGATGCCAAAAGCAAAGCCAGAATATTTAGCAGAATCGATATTGCAATTGTCAAGAACCGCGGGGTGAACCATTCCACAACCAAGTATTTCAAGGAATTTATCGCCATCGCCAATTTTAATCGTGCCATTTTCTGATTTATATCCTATGTCAACTTCTGCGGAAGGCTCGGTAAAAGGGAAAAAACTTGGCCGAAGGCGGATTTTTAAATTATCTACTTCAAAAAACTTTTGTAAAAATTGTTCGATTACCCATTTAAGATGAGAAAAATTAATGTTTTCATCTACTAAAAGACCTTCCAATTGATGAAACATTGGGGTATGAGTTTGGTCCGAATCTGCACGAAAAACCTTACCAACGGAAGCAACACGAAAAGGAGGTTGTGCATTTTTCATTTGCCTTATTTGCACATTAGATGTATGAGTTCTAAGCAAGAGCTCGGAATTAGCAAGATAAAAAGTATCTTGCATCTGTCTCGCTGGATGATGCTTAGGAATATTAAGCGCGGTAAAATTATGAAAATCGTCTTCTATTTCGCAACCGTAACATAAATCAAAACCCAACTCCGAAAGTATTTGTTTAATTTCAATAATTACCTTGCTTAAAGGATGTATCACCCCCAAATTTCTTGATCTGGCAGGCAAGGTAAGATCTGCCTGTTCTTTTTCTAGCGATATTTGTAGCTGTTTTTCAAGCAAATCTTTCTTTAAAGTTTCAATCTGGTGGTCGAAATCTTGTCGGAGAGAATTTATAATGTCGCCTGCAAGTTTTTTTCGATCGAAAGAAAGTGTTTTAAGGGTTACGAAAAAACGATTAATTAGCGAAGATTTTCCTAAAAACTTAACTCGAATCTCCTCGACACCAGCAACAGAGGAGTTTATGCCACTATTGTTAATGTTTTCTTTAAAATCTTCTTGCAATTTTGCAATATCTCTTTTTAAATCTGTAATAATTTGCTCTTCGCTTATTTTACTTTCTTTTATTTCACTTTCTGTCATATGTTAATTAATTGGTTTGGTTGCTATAGCCTACTAAAAAAAGAGCTTTATCGTTTTTGTAAAGTCTATCATCAGACAATTTTTTCTCCTGTAGTTAATATCTTACTTTTTCTTACTGTATTTAGCTTATCAGTTGGCAATCACCTAACTAGCATTGGTCATGTTAGCTTCAATGTTTTTGTTGCCTCCGGACTAATAATGATGGCGGCGATGCAAAATTCTTTTGCTAATAGCTCTTCTTCTTTTGTAATGAGTAAAGTAATGGGTCATATAGTTGATTATATAATTCCACCACTTAATGCTTGGGAAATAATTATTGCCTTTACCATTGGGGCAATATTACGAGGCCTAGCAGTTGCAATAGTGTCATTCATTACCATATCTCTATTTATAAAACTTAGCATCTTTAATTTTTATTTACTAGCATTTTATTTGGTTTTTGCTTGTAGTTTTTTAGGTATGATGGGCATTTTATGCGGATTAATTGCAAATAGCTTCGATCAGATGTCTGCAGTAACCAGCTATTTAATAACTCCCCTCACCTTTTTGTCTGGAACATTTTATTCTATTAGCTCTCTACCGGTTTTTTGGCAAAAAGTTGCTCATTACAACCCTTTTTTTCAGATGATAGACGGATTTCGCTACTCTATAACAGGTTTTTCCGATGGTAATATTGCTTTCGGTGCATGCTACTTGGTTTTAATTAATATAATTCTAATAACAACCCTCTACTTTCTTATTAAAAAAGGTTACGGCATAAAGCAGTAATAACACTATTTCCAAAAAATAATAAACACTTTATCTAAAATATAATTTACCTTACTAACGCAAGCGACAGGATTTCTTGTCGTGCTAACGCAAGCGACAGGATTTCTTGTCGTGCTAACACAAGCGACAGGATTTCTTGTCGTGCTAACGCAAGCGAGGTTATTTCTTGTCGTGCTAACGCAAGCGAGGTTATTTCTTGTCGTGCTAACGCAAGCGAGG
>CAMAYG010000034.1 GCA_945862535.1 Rickettsia typhi
AAAATATTGCTATAAAGTGCAAAATTGTTGCGAGTAATATATTTATTGCTTTATTGTGTGCAGATTTTGTAGCTTTCGTGCGAAGATCCGCCTCCCTTGTCACCTCCGCACGAAGTTGCAGGATCTATGGTAATAAAATCAATATTAAACGAAAGTTCGCTAAAATGCATTTACTTTCTCTAGACCATGCAACTTCGCAGCGAAGGTGACTACGGGGGAAGCATGGATCTTTCCGCGACTTCGCCCCCGCGAAGGATGGCGATGTGTCGAGATTTACTTCTTCAAGATACTCTGTTTTTCTTCTTCTTTACAGTTTGGATTACTGACCTCTGTAGATTTGGGTTGGGGCTCAAACACTTTTACATCCCTTGATTTCCCCGAACCGTCTTTGCCAATAGTCACCATAGTAAATCTTTTCTCGTCATTATTATTCACCTTGATTCCATTTATACATACTCTATCTTTTGGTGCAGATCTAACTTTTACAACCACTTCATGTTCTTTTACAAAATCTTGTGCCACTTTAAGGAAGTGGTAAGCAGTGCCTCCATGGCAGGCGAGGTCTGATATTGTAATCTCTTTGAATCCTGCATCGGCAAGATTTTCCAGTATTTTTTTTGCAGATTTTGAGTCGATCGACATATTATTATCTCCTTCCTTATCGCCATGTTGATCAAACACAATTCTGCATTTTGAATTTTTTTCTGTGGGTTTTTCTTTGTTGTTTTTGATGAATTGATTAACCTCAGTAAGGACTGCTTTTGAATCTTCGCAGACTACAGCTTTAACTGGCTTGCCACCATCAAGAAATTTATCATTTTCGTATTTTAGAGGCCTATTTTCTTCGTTCATTTCCGATGAACGAAGCAATAATGTTTCAATTTTGTTATTTTCTTTATGTTTATTTGACAACTTCATCATTTTACCCTCTTTAAACTCTCCTGCGTATTTGAGGCCGTTTGCAAAAGTGCATGTTCCTTGGCCGTGTTCTGCACCACCTTGCCACTCTCCGTTGTATATGTCGCCGCTTGCATAAGTGCATGTTCCTTGGCCATTTCGTTCACCATCTTCCCAATCTCCTTCGTATATTGTGCCGTTTTTAAAAGTGTATTTTCCTTGGCCGTGTTCTGCACCATATTTCCACTCTCCGTCGTATATTTCGCCGTCTGGATAAGTGAATGTTCCTTTGCCGTGTTCTACACCACCTTGCCAATCTCCGTCGTATATGTTGCCGTTTGTATAAGTGAATGTTCCTTTGCCATCTCTTTTACCATATTTCCACTCTCCTTCGTATATGTTGCCGCCTGCATAAGTGTATTTTCCTTGGCCATGTTGTTCACCATCTTTCCAATCTCCTTCGTATTTTCTGCCGATTGTATAAGTGCATGTTCCTTGGCCATTTCGTTCACCATCTTCCCAATCTCCTTCGTATATTGTGCCGTTTTTAAAAGTGTATTTTCCTTTGCCATGTTGTTTATTATTTTTCCAATATCCTTCGTATATTTCGCCGTTTGCATAAGTGCGTATTCCTTGGCCATGGAATTTATTATCTAAAAACTCTCCATTGTATTTATTGTTTTGATATAAGCCATCTGTAAACTTTCCAGATCCTAAAACAAGTTGACCTAAACCGTCTACGAATTGACCATCGAGTTCTGTCTGAAACTTTGCTAGCTCTTCTTGAGATTGACCTATCATTTCGAATAAATCAGATTTTTTTTGAAATGTTATTGATATTTTTTCTCCACCTCTTTCAAGTTCCCATTGTTCGATAGGAGTGCCATCCTTAATACATAATCCACTATATTTATTTTCACCTACGGTAATTTCTACGGAAAAATCTGCCTCTGAACCTTCAGTTGAAACTTTAGTAATTTTGAATTGAGATTCTGCAGGAAAGAGGTCTTTTAGTTTTTGTGGCACATCTGGATCTATATTTAATTCTATTTCGCCCAGTTCTAATGTGCTTTCTTTTTGTTGCGATTCCATGATTTATGTTATATTATATTATTATTATTATTATTATTATTATTATTATTATATATGTTTATATATTGTAAAGTTAATGTTAATAATAATATAATATTTGTCAAGTAAATTTATTGCAAAATATTGCTATAAAGTGCAAAATTGTCGCAAATTTTGCAAAATTATAATTGCTAGCAAAGGCACTTTGATTCGCACCGAAGTTACTGCAATTCGTATTACTAGCCGTAATACTCAAGGTGTTACTCTAATTAAAACTCAAGACAAAACCGTTGTTTCTGTGGCAATAAAGATGTCGATTCTATTGAATGTGGCGACGGCGAGCTGGTCGATGTTGTTTTGTAAACTGGCTTAATTGAGTAGTGCTCCGCCAAAATGTATTTACTTTCTATGGATCTTCGCAACTGTAAGGAATGAATATATGCTGTTATGTCTTGTGTTGTTTTTCTGTAATAATACTATTTTCTAAGCATTATTGAGCTGTAGCTAGGAATGCATTGTTATAAAAATATGGAGCGGGCGAAGGGATTCGAACCCTCGACATCAACCTTGGCAAGGTTGCACTCTACCACTGAGCTACGCCCGCAAAATTAGATATATACTAACTTGCTTTTAAATTTTATTATTATTTTACTATAATTGTAATAATTTTCGCTAGAATGATTTATAATATTAACATTTGCTAAAATAAAAACATTAAAATATTATTTTGCAAGTAAAAATTAAAAATAATTTGCAATATTAAGAAAATAACAATATCATGTCTTTATTATGTCTTTTTCGCAGATGTTAGTTTTTAATATTTAGTATTTCCTTGGTAAGTTTTTAAGTTATATGTTTCAAATTATTAATAAAATTAATAGATCCCTTTCTATCGCCACCTTTCTTTTGGCAAGCCTTGTTTTAACGAGCTGTGTCGAGACAATTGCTGTTGGCACTATTGCTACCGGTGTGGCAATTAGTCAAAAAAAGCCGGTTGCAAAAGCTTTTTCGCAAAAAGCACGAGATGTTAAAATTACTTCAACAGTTACATTAAAATTAATGCAAAACCAAATGAAGTCGTTAAATATTAACATTTCTGCCAATACTAAAAACGGCAGGGTGTTGCTAACAGGAACCAGTAGCAGTGTTAAGCTTGCCAAAAAAGCTCAGGAATTGGCTTGGGAAGTGTCAGGAGTTAAAGAAGTTATCGACGAAATTAATATTCTTCCGGCAAAAAAAATGGTTATTTGGAAGCGAAACCTTAAGGATAGTTTTTTTGACAGTGCTATTACCGCCAATATTCGCCTAAAATTAGCTCTAGCTACCAATGTTCGCAGTGCTAATCATAAAATTATCACCAATCAAGGAATTGCCTATATTTTTGGCGAAGTAAATAGCCGTAACGAGGTTGAGAATATTATTGAAGTAATGGCAACTGCAAGCGGTGTAAAGAAAGTTGTAAGCCACCTTGTTGTTGTAAAATAGTGCCATCATTAACAAAAATGCAAAATAATACACAAAACATCAATAACAGTAATAAAGGCAATGTGCCAAATAGCAACTTGCAAAATAATGGCAGTGACGATAATGCTAAAAATAACGGTGCCACAATCTTTACTTTTGGTTGTAGGTTAAATATTGCAGAAAGCGAATCGATTAGAATAGCCCTAAATCAAAGCCAGTCCGATGTTAATAATTTAGCGGTATTTAATAGTTGTGCGGTAACTGCCAATGCCGAAAAAGAGCTGATAACCAAAATTAAACAATATAAAAAGAAAAATCCCAATATTAAAATTGTGGTAACAGGCTGTGCCGCTCAGATTAATCCACAAAAATATGCCAAAATGCCAGAAGTTTCTGCAGTTATTGGTAATCAAGAAAAAACTACAAGCTCCGCTTTTGATTTTATTTTAAGCAATCAAAGCCAAGCTGAACAAAAATCGGAACAAAAATCGGGGCAAAAATTGGCAAAGCAGGAATCTCTAACTATAGCCAATGCAGATTCTCGAATTTTAGCAGAAGAAAAGATCGTTAACCATAGCCACAACAACCTTCATCAAGATAGAAATTTTACTAAAAATCATCATCGAGAATTGCTAAATAGCAACGAAGAAGCGAAAATATTGGTAAATGATATTATGTCGGTAAGGGACACTGCTCCACAATTGGTTTCTTATTTCGACAACAAAACCAGAGCCTTCCTTGAAATTCAAAATGGTTGCAATCATCGATGCACATTTTGCATTATTCCATATGGCCGTGGGAACAGCCGTTCTGTAGCTTTTGGCGAAATTATCGATCGGGCAGAAAAAATGATTCTTGCCGGTCATAACGAAATAGTTCTTACGGGTGTAGATATTACCGATTATGGTAAAGATTTGCCATCTCCGCTAAATCTTACCCAAATGTTAAGAAGAATGTTAAAATTATTGCCTCAATTAAAAAGGTTAAGACTTTCTTCTGTTGATGTTGCCGAACTTGGCGAAGATTTTTGTTCGCTATTGGCAGAAGAGCCTCGCTTGATGCCTTATCTTCATCTAAGTGTGCAATCGGGCGACGATTTGATATTAAAAAGAATGGCTCGCCGTCATAACCGCAAACAAATTGTCGATTTTTGTAATTTGGCAAAAAAAGCAAGGCCAGAAATTGCTTTTGGTGCCGATATTATTGCCGGATTCCCAACGGAAGACGATTTAGCTTTTAATAATAGCCTTAGTTTAATTGGTGAAATACCATTGGTCTACGGGCATATTTTTCCTTATTCGCCACGAAGTGGCACTCCAGCAGCCAAGATGCCACAATTGCCAAAGGATATTATCAAAAAAAGAGCATCGTTAATGAGGCTAGAAGTGGCAAAAAATCTCGATATTTTTTTAGAAAAACAAATAGGTGGCAGGCTAGAAATTTTGGTCGAGCAGGGCAAAATAACAAAAAATAATAAAGTTGCCGAAGGTAAAATTATCGGCAGAGCAGCAAATTTTGCAACCGTTGTTGTCGATTTAATACAAGAAGAAAATAAAAAGGCTCTCGAAGCATTGCCAGAAAAAAATTTAACAGAGCAAGATTTAAGTGGTAAGTTTATCAAAGTAGAAATTTGCAATTATAAAAGTGGTAAATTATTTGGTAAAATTATTAATTAGATTTATGTTCTATAATCAATCTTGCCGCAAATAAAATCAAAGATAATGCAATGAATAAAATAAATAAATTTACCTTTTTTACCAAAAATCAACAGCCAGAAGAGGAGAGCGAAAGAGTTAAGGCTTTAGAAAGTCGTAAAAAAGAAGAAAAAGACAAGAGGGAAGGTATGGTGCTAGAGGAGTTAAGGCAAGTCAATACTCAAGCAAGCGGAAAAACCGAACAATACGATAAGGGTAAAATGATGGCATTGATGATCGTCTCTAGCATAATTAAATTTTGCATTATTGCAATCATGTTCACTTCGATTATTATTCTTCTTATCAACATTGCTCCCAAAATTATTTCTTTTGTGGGGCGGTTAATTAAAGCTATATTTTTCTAAATCTATTACAATAATTATTGCAGTTTCATGAATATTTACCGTCAATTTATTGCTCCGATTCTTTTTAGAATCGATGCCGAAAAAGCTCATAATTTAGCAATCAAAATATTATATTATTTTCCGCAACTATTTGCTTTGTTTTATTATAAAAAGTTCTATGAAAATCTTGCTCAGCAATTGTGGCAAAGAGAGTTTGAAAACCCCATTGGCTTGGCTGGCGGTTTCGATAAAAATGCAGTAGCGGTTGCTGCTTTAAAAAATGTTGGCTTTGGCTTTGTTGAATGTGGCACGGTAACTCCAAAGCCACAACAGGGAAATGTCAAGCCAAGAATATTCCGCCTTAAGGAAAAATCTGCCATTATTAATCAATTGGGCTTTAACAATTTGGGAATAGAATGTTTTTTAACTAATATTGCCGAGCAAAAAGCAAAAATTGGCAATTCTAGCTTAAAAATCGGCATTAATATTGGCAAAAACAAAGATAGTATTAATGATGCAGACGATTATCTCGAGTTAATTGGTCGCTGTTATTTTGTTGCCGACTATTTGGTGGTTAATATTTCTTCACCAAATACCACTAATCTAAGACAAATTCAACAAGCCGAGATTCTTGACGGCTTTATTTCGCTTATGGTGGAAGAAAAAGCCAAAATAGAATCTCGAAACAATCAAGTCAAAAAAACTCCCCTTCTGCTAAAAGTAGCCCCAGACCTTAGTTTAGAGCAACAGAAAGCCGTTGCTAGCATTGCCGTAAAATATCAGATCGATGGGCTAATTATTGCCAATACTACCGTCGATCGTTTTAATCTCGAGGTTCCTAGTTATTTAACAAAAGAGCAATTTTATAATGGCGGGCTTAGTGGCGAGTTGCTAATGAAAAAATCAACCGAGGTTTTGGCTAATTTTTATCGTGAAACCGGAGGCAAGATTCCGCTAATTGCCGTTGGCGGTGTTGCTTCGGCGGAAGATGCTTATTGCAAAATTCGTCACGGGGCAAATTTAGTGCAAATTTATTCGGCTTTTATCTATCAAGGTTTTGGCCTTGTTGAAAAAATAAAAAAGCAACTCAGTTTAATGGTTGAAAGAGATGGTTTTAGCAATATTTCTCAGGCTGTAGGAGTTGATGTTAAAAAATAGTTTTTGCTAAATATTGGGGTAGTTTTGCGACAGTGCCATCGTCATCCTTTCTGCGAAGATCGCAAAGTTATACCTTCTTTTTCATCTTCGTACAAAGTCGCGGGATCTACCATCCATTGTCACCTCCGCACGAAGCTAAGGATCTGCGGTAATAAAATCAATATCGTAGCTAGTGTTTAAGAAGGTGAAATAGCAATACTGCATCGCAAACTAAAAATAAGCTTGCTTTTTTTGAAAAAGACAAATATTTTGTTTCTAGAAATAGGTTGATGCTGTAAATTGTCTTAAATTAAGAACTAAATCAAAGCCTAATTTTCAAAAATAATAAACATTAACCAATAAAATGCTTCAATTTATTGCCCTTATCTATCTTGTCGCTTCTGTGCTATTCATCTATTCTCTTTATAGCCTGTCGTCGCCTAAAACAGCAAAAAACGGCAATTATGCTGGAATTATCGCCATGATCCTTGCGATAACCGCCACCCTGATGCTTCCTCATGTGCAAAATCTGCCACTTATTATCGCAGGAATAGCAATTGGTGGTATAATTGGCATTATTATTACTAAAAAAATTGCCATTACCGCTTTGCCTCAATTAGTTGCGGGTTTTCATTCTTTTGTTGGGCTTGCGGCGGTGCTTATTGCCACCAATGCCATATATAACCCAGAAAATTTTGGCATTATCACCTCGAAAGGAATTAAATTTTCTAGCTTAACCGAAGTTGCTATCGGCTTGTTAATTGGTGCAATAACTTTTAGCGGATCTATCGTTGCCTTCCTAAAGCTAAATGGCAATTTTCAGCAAATGCAATCGAATAAAATTATCAGATTTTTTAACAGCTCTCAAAAATTCTCAAAAATTATTGCCATTGCCACAATTGCCTTAACACTGCTTTTTATCTTAACTGCCAGCAAATTTATTTTTATCTTACTGCTAATATTATCACTAATTATTGGCTTCTTTTTGGTTGCTGGTGTTGGCGGAGCAGATATGCCCGTTATTGTCTCGATGCTAAATTCTTATTCTGGTTTTGCTACAGTTGGGGTTGGCTTTACTCTAAATAACAACCTACTAATAATTACTGGAGCTCTTGTTGGAGTAAGCGGGGCAATACTTAGTTACATAATGTGTAAAGCCATGAACCGCTCAATTATTAAAGTTTTATTTGCTGGGCTAGAAAGCGAATCTACCACCAGCGACTCAATAGCAACAACTAATTCAAAACAAACCAAACAGGCAATAAAGCAGGCAAATGCCGAAGATATTGCCAGCATTATGGCTAATTGCCAGAAAATTATTATTGTTCCGGGCTATGGCATGGCGGTTGCAACGGCTCAACATGTTGTTGCCGAACTTGCCAATAAGCTAGAAAAAAAGGGTATTGAAGTTTCTTTTGCCATTCACCCCGTTGCTGGCAGAATGCCTGGTCACATGAATGTTCTTCTTGCCGAAGCAAATATCGATTACGATAAAATATTTGAATTAGAAGAGATAAATTCTAGCTTCCGCAGTGCCGATATGGTCTTTATTATTGGGGCAAATGACATTACCAACCCCGCGGCTAAAAGCGACAAAAATAGCCCGATTTACGGTATGCCAATTCTTGAAGTATCCGAAGCAAAAACAGTGGTCTTCGTTAAAAGATCGATGTCTCCTGGCTATGCTGGGGTAGAAAATCAATTGCTCTACAGCGAAAATACTTTAATAACTTTTGGCGATGCCAAAAAAGTGACCGAAGAAATTGTTAAAAACCTCAACTAAAATCAATATGAATAATCATAAACTACTCATTGCCAACCGCGGAGAAATAGCTTGCAGAATTATCAAAACCTGCCGTAGATTAGGCATCAAAACTGTTGCCGCTTATTCCGATGCCGACTCAAACTCGCTTTTTGTTCGCATGGCAGACGAAGCCATTAATATTGGCCACTCCCCCTCTTCTCAGAGCTATCTTAATGTCGACAAAATTCTTGCCGCAATTAAAAAAACTGGGGCAACTATGGTGCATCCTGGTTACGGCTTCCTTTCGGAAAATAGCAATTTTGCCCATGCTCTTGAAAAAGCAGGAGTGATATTCGTAGGGCCTTCCGTTGCTTCAATTGAAATGATGGGCGACAAAATCGAGTCAAAAAAAATTGCTATCGAGGCAAAAGTAAGCAGTGTTCCTGGTCATTTAGGAGTGGTAAAATCGGCAGAAGAGGCAATTGAAATTGCCGAAAAAATTGGCTATCCAGTAATGATTAAAGCCTCTGCTGGCGGTGGCGGTAAAGGAATGCGAATCGCCCATCAGTCTCAAGATGTTGCTGAAAGCTTTCTTTCCGCAAGTAACGAAGCAAGAAATAGCTTTTCCGACGATCGAATCTTTATCGAAAAATTCATTGAAAACCCTCGCCATATCGAAATCCAAATCATTGCCGATAAATTTGGCAATATTGTTTGCTTAGGCGAAAGAGAATGCTCGATTCAAAGAAATAATCAAAAAGTTATTGAAGAAGCCCCGAGTTCATTTGTCGACGAAGCAACCAGACAAAAAATGTATGCCCAATCGAAAGCCTTGGCAAAGAGAGTTGGTTATTTTTCGGCAGGAACCATTGAATATATTATGGATAATCAAAAAAACTTCTACTTCCTAGAAATGAATACTCGTCTGCAAGTAGAGCACCCAGTAACAGAGTTAATCACTGGACTAGACCTTGTGGAACTTATGATAAAAATTGCCCTAAATGAAAAATTACCATTTTCTCAGGAAGACATCAAATTAAAAGGCCATGCGATAGAATCGCGAATCTATGCCGAAGACCCTTCTCGTGGCTTCCTGCCATCTTCTGGCAGAATTAATCTATATATCGAGCCAGAGCAAAGCGAGTTTG
>CAMAYG010000035.1 GCA_945862535.1 Rickettsia typhi
TAACGCAAGCGAGGTTATTTCTTGTCGTGCTAACGCAAGCGACAGGATTTCTTGTCGTGCTAACGCAAGCGACAGGATTTCTTGTCGTGCTAACGCAAGCGACAGGATTTCTTGTCGTGCTAACGCAAGCGACAGGATTTCTTGTCGTGCTAACGCAAGCGACAGGTAACCATAATCCAAAGATTTTTGAAGATTTTTAACCAAAAATCTTTGTATAAAGCGAAACTCGTGACTATTTCTTTATTTAGCAGAAACGGCATTATGCTATTTCTGCTAAATAAATATTATAGCTTTATTTAAGTGTTGTTTTATTATTAACGTTTTCCAGATCTTCTAAAGTCTCTGCTATCGCTTCTTTCTCTGCTATCGCTTCTTTGTCCGCCTCTGTAACCACCAGAAGAATTGCCGCCGCCACCAAAAGGTCTTGATTTTGAATAGCTTTGTGAAGAATAGCCACCGCTACCACCTTGAGATTTCTTATTATTACCTTTTGCTTTTGTAACTAAAGATTTTCCGCCATTTCCAGATTGTCCTTGAAAAATATCAAGTATTTGGCTAGCATTTTCCGGAGTGGTTTTAAAAAATGAGAATTGATCGAACATTTTAATTTGTGTAATCTCTTCAGCAGATAGGCCAGTTTCGCCAGCAATAAAATGTGCTAATTTTGCCTCGTTAATATCTTCGTTTCTACCTTTAGCAATAAATAGTTCAACCAAAGAATCGTCGGAAGAATCTTCGCTATAAGCACGAGAAGGACGGTCTGAGCTTTGGTAATCGCGGTCAGAAGATCTGTCGCTAAATTTAGAAGATATTTCATGATATTTAGCAGAATTAAGCTGGTCACCAAAAGCTAAATCAAGCAAATTAGCAACTAGATTCTCTTGATGATCTTCAAAATTACTAATAAATTCTCTAGCAAGGTCAAAAATAAAGGAATTATCGAGATATTTTTGATTATTTAGCACTAAATCGGTAATTTTAGACTTTTTGGCAGCAATTAAACTTGCTACATCTGGAATCGATCTTTTTTCGATTTTTTGATTAATAGCTTTTTGAATTTGTTGCAATTTACGGCTTTCGCTACCGCTAATAATGCTAATCGCAATACCATTTTTACCAGCTCTACCTGTTCTACCAATACGATGGACATAATTTTCTATATCTTGAGGCAATGAATAATTAACAACATGGGTTAGATTTTCTACATCGATACCCCTTGCCGCAACATCGGTTGCAACTAAAATATTAAGCTTTTTATTTCTAAATTTATGCAAGATTTTTTCTCTTTGGGACTGAGAAACGTTGCCATGCAAAGCTTCGGCAAAGAAACCTTTTTGGTTAAGTTGCATCGCAACTTCATCGGTATCGATTTTAGTTTTACAAAATACCATTCCGTAAAAACCAGTTTCGACATCAATTATTCTGGCTAAAGTGTCGAATTTGTCTCTGCTACTAACTTCGTAATAGATTTGTTCGATATTTTTTGCCGACTTTTGATTAGTTATTACAGAAATAATATGGTAATTATTCATGTATTTTTTTGCAAGATTTTCAATATGCGGAGGCATAGTTGCAGAAAAAAGAATTGTTCTGCGATTATCTGGAGCCTTTCTAAGAATTTTTTCGATATCGTCAATAAAGCCCATATTTAACATTTCATCTGCCTCGTCGAGAACTAAGAAACTTATTTGGCTAATGTCTAGAGTTTTGCGATCTAGGTGATCGATAACTCTACCAGGAGTGCCAACAATAATTTCAGCACCACGACGAATGTCACTAATTTGTTTTTCAATTGGCTGACCACCGTAAATTGGCAATACTTTAATTTTTTCTTGAGAAAAAGATTGGATCTCTTGAGAAACCTGAATAGCAAGCTCACGAGTTGGAGCAAGAATCAGAGCCTGAATATTTCTTTGACCTGGCTGTAATAAATCGATAATTGGTATACCGAAAGCTGCGGTTTTGCCAGTTCCAGTTTGGGCTTTACCAATTAAATCTTGCTCTGAAGTAAGTAAGAAAGGAATCGCCTGCTCTTGAATGGGAGTCGGATTAACAAAACCTTTACTTTCCAGCGATTTAAGTGTTTTTGCTGAAATGCCAAGATCGGCAAAGGTTTTTGAATTTTGTTGCATTATATTTTTTTTTAAATTGAAAATAGGTAAGATTTAGATAAATAAAAGCAAATTTACAAAAAGAAATTTGCTAAAAGTAAATCAAGAGGTTAAGAATAGCTAAAAATTAATATTAATTAATCGTTAAAATCTCGAAAATTGACATCACCATATCACTAAAACCCACCTTGTAATATTCCTTGTATTTAAATTTATATTGAGTTAATCAAATTCTAACTACATTTTTGGTTAAAAATCTTCAAAAAGCCAGAAGCTGTATATAATACCGCATTGCTTTTAAGTTTTTTATCTTGAAAAATATTTTGCTATAATTTGTTTTAAATATAAGAAATATCGTTAGTTAAAATCCTGCACTTTTTGAAAATGAGGCATAAATTGGTCCAAAAACTGAAATTGCAATCCATGCGACCATACCCCCCATTATCAAAGTTAGTGTAGGTTGAATTAAACCAATAATTCTATCAATAGAATCATTGATTTCTTTATCGTAAAAGAATTTTATATTCTTTAAGGATTCTTCCATGTTACCAGATTCTTCGCCTATCTTGAACATACGGACCACCAAATTAGGGAAATAACCAGAGCTTTTAATACCCTCTGTTAAAGTTTTACCATCGGTAATTTGATGTTTAACAACTTCTATACTCTGGCGAATCGCTGCATTCTTAATAACTCCACCAGCAGAATCAAGGCACTCGACAACACTTAATCCGCTTTTAAAAGTAATACCAAAAAACTGACAAAACTTTGCCGAGTTAATTTTAATAATTATCGTACTAAAAATTGGCATTTTTAACCAAAATTTATCTAAGATGAAGTTAATTAAAGATATTCTTCGTAAAAGTTTTATTAAAACAAAAATTATTACTGGCGCTATAAGCATTAAATGCCAAAACTTCTGCATAAAATCAGAAAAAACGATAAGAGCAATTGTCGCAAGAGGTAATTCTATATTTTGCTCCTTTAAAAAGCTAGTAATTTTTGGCACCACCAAAGTTGTCATAACACCAACAACCATAAACATCATAAAAACACCAAATAAAGGGCCAAACGTTGCCTTTCTAATTTTTCTTTTTATATCCATGTTCCATTTGATATCTTCGATAATGCTATTAAAAGCCGTAGATAAACTTCCTGTTTTTTCACCAGAGCGAATTAATCCGATATAGACTTTATTAAAAGTTTTTGGATATTTGGCTAAGGCATCGGAAAACATTAAACCCTCCTCAATAGAAGCCAAAACCTCGGTTGTTAAGTTTTTTACCGCCGAAGAAGAAACTCCGTCACGAAGATCTGTTATCGAATCGATTATTGAAATACCAGCTTTCTCCATCTGCTCTAAATGAATAAAAATCTCGATCACATCTTTTTGACCAACCATTCCGGCAAAAAATTTTGACAATAATAGGCTTTGGGCACTGTATTTTACTAACTCTAGGCCTTGTTTACTAAGAATATTGCTTAATTCTATAGGATTATCAGCTAAAATATCGCCCTTCACATATTGTCCGTTTTGGTCTATTGCTTTGTAGTTGTAGCGATTCATTTAATGATAAAATTTTGTTAGTTTTTTCTTCAAAATTTGGGCCTTTAAAGGAGATAGTTTTTCAACAATTGTAATGCCATTCAGATGGTCTATCTCGTGTTGCAAACAAATAGATTCCAAACCTTCAAAAACTTTAATTTGCTCGGAGAAATTATAGTCTAAATACTTTACTTTGATTTTTTTGAATCTTTTTACTTCTATTTTTTGCTCTGGAACAGACAAACAACCCTCTTTAAACAAAACTTTTTCATCGTCAAATTCTATAATTTCTGGATTAATAAAACATTGAGGATTTTTATTAACCGCTTTGTAGTGACTGCATTTGCTGTTATGGTGATCGTGGCTGTGGTTATCGTCGTGGACTAGGCTATAAGAGGTATCAGTAACCAAGACTCTGGATAAAACTCCGATTTGCACCGCTGCTAAGCCTATTCCCTGCTCTTCATACATCACTTCGAGCATTTTATCTAACAGGCTTTGAAGTGTAGAATCGAAAAATTCTACCGATTTAGATATTTTGTTCAGTAATGGATTTGGTGCAATTATTAATTTTAAATTATTTAGATCTGTAGACATTTGACTTAGTTTGAATTATTGATTAATTGATTCGCCACTAAAAACAAAGTTTCTGGATATATCTTGTGCTCAAGAGCTAAAATTTTACGAGCTAAGGTTTCTGCATCGTCGTAATCTTCGATATTAACTTGTTTTTGCATGATTATTTCTCCGCTATCGACCTCTGCATTAACGAAATGAGTGGTGCAACCGCTGATTTTTGCTTTTGATTTTATGGCATCTTCTACGGCATTAGCGCCCTTAAAATCTGGCAATAAAGAAGGGTGAATATTGATAACTGGCATACTGACTTCATTTACAAAAAACGGCGATAAGATCCGCATAAAACCCGCAAGGCAAACAAGTTTTATGTTGTTTTTGTTGAGTTCTGCGATTATTTCACTTTCAAATTCTGCTTTACTGTTAAAGTTATTATGATTGATTATGGCAGTATTAATTTTTTTATTTCTAGCAAATTCTAGACCTTGAGCATTTGGATTATTAGAAATAACCAGTTTTACTCTAGCTGGAAAGCTTTGTTCTTCGCAAGAATTGATAATTGCCTGCATATTAGAACCTCTTCCTGATATAAAAATTGCAACATCTATCTTCTTACCAATGTTTTTTGGTGTTGGCATTACATTAATTTTAAATTTTTAAATTGAAAATTTATTTTACTTCTTGATAATTCTGCAGTTAAGTTATATTTTCTATATTTTATTAACAGCTTTTGCTAAATAACCTTAAGTTAAATAAGTTTTGAGTTATATTTTTAACGATCTAGATTTAAACAAACCAATTAACTAAAACTAGATTCAATACCAACAAACTATTAGTCTTTTTTTATTTTACAACCAAAATTAACTAAATTCATTAAAATATTTAAATAACAGCAAATGAAACCAATTGTCTTAAAAATTTTAGCTTTGTTCGGGCTTTTAATTTCGCTAACTTCTAATTATTATCCATTAGAGGCATTGGCGAACAACGGCCTTGGCGGTAATAATTCAGCAATTAAAATTTCCAACAAATCTAGTGAGGAATGGCATCAAATAAACGAGGCAGTAGCAGTGAATCTGGCAAATAGCATCGTTAATTCTAAAAACAGCACCGATAACAGTAAAGATTTTATTATTGCAATAACATTTAAAATTGCCAAAGATTGGAAAATTTATGGTCAAGAAAGCTCGTCAATAGGCACACCGCCAAAATTTTATTTCAAGCAAAAAGACAAGGATTTATCTGATAAAATTACAATTTTATGGCCAGAAGCAAAGCCGGCGGAAGAAAAAATTGGCAACGAGATTTATAAATATTCTTTCTACAAAGATTTAGTTACAATTCCAGTTGCTATCAACAGCAAAGAAGTCGATTCAAAAGAAAATTTAGAACTTAATATAAATTTGGCGATATGTAAAGAAATATGTGCCTTTGTTACTCAAGATTTTAACATCGAACTACCGCAATCAAACACTATAGAATTGGCTACAAATATCAATAAAACAGCATCGCCAACTTCTGCAAAAGAAGAAATTACAAAATCTCAACTGATGCTATTTTGCTTTTTTGCCATAATCGGGGGAATGATTTTAAATATTATGCCGTGTGTCTTACCAATATTATCAATCAAGATTTTATCTTTTATTAAATACGGAAAATCTACAACAGAAGAGGTAAGATTTGCATTTTTAGCAATAATTATCGGGATAATTTCTTCATTTTTTGTTTTCTCTGTTGTTGCGATAGCAATTAAAAGCACAGGAAGCTATTTAGGTTGGGGATTGCAATTTCAAAACCCTTATTTTTTAATATTTCTGCTTGTTATATTAGTATTTTTTATTTTAACATTACTAGATTTATTAACAATTAATGTCGATATCTTTGCTGTTAATTGGCTTAATAAAAAATCGCACCATCAAAATCTTAATAATCTTCATAGCGAAAAAAATCTGCACCGCAGAAAAATCTTCATCAGCAATTTTTTTTCTGGGATTTTAGCGGTAATGCTTGCCACTCCATGCTCAGCGCCCTTCCTTGGAACGGCAATTTCTTTTGCCTTAACCCAGAACGAAATTACAATTTTTACTATTGTTATGTTAATAGGCCTAGGATTCTGCACCCCGTACTTACTTGTCGCAATCAACCCGAAGTTAGTTTGCTTACTGCCAAAGCCCGGTAAGTGGATGCTAAATATTAAAAAAATAATGGTAATATCGCTAATCATAACTACCTTATGGATTACTTATTTAATTACTCAAAACCTCGGATACATTTCTGGGATCTTAATATTGGCAATCTTTGCTACAACGACATTGCTACTAAAATTACAAAAATTAACTACATCATCTTCAAAAATTAGTAAAAATATTCTACAAATATTGCTTCTGGCTAATATATTGCTACTTTTCACCCTACCCGCAATATCAGGCAAGATAAAACTCTTGGACGATCTTATTTGGCAAGTTAATTCGAAGATTTTTAACAAAGATCGAGGCACAGAACTAGAAAATAATCAAATAAATTGGCAAAAATTTGATCGTAAAAATTTAGCACAACTAGCGAAAGATAATATTGTTATAATAGATATTACTGCCGATTGGTGTATAACTTGCAAAATCAACAAAATAAGAGTGTTTCAAGATAAAGAAATTATAAAAATCATCAAAGAGAAAAACATTATCATGATTCAAGGAGATATTACGAAAAATAATCAAGAAATTATCGATTTTATGAAAGAAAATAATCGCTTTGCCATTCCATTTAATGCGGTTTATGGGCCAAAAGTTACCAAGCCAATAATAACATCAGAAATATTAAATAAAAAAGAGTTAAAAACTGCAATCAACAAAGTAAAATAAAATGACAAGCGATATCTTATTAAATAACAATTTAACGGCACAGCAAAATAATTCACGAGTCAATATTGTTATTGGCGGTGGCCATGCCGGAGTAGAAGCCGCAACAGCTTCAGCAAGAATCGGTATCGAAACACTATTAATAACTAAGAAATTCGGCAATATTGGCGAAATGTCTTGCAATCCTGCAATTGGCGGTGTAGCAAAAGGCACAATAGTTCGTGAAGTAGATGCTTTAGGCGGGGTTATGGGCGAGGCAATTGATTGTGCTGGCATCCATTTTAAAATTCTCAATATTTCGAAAGGCCCGGCGGTCCATTCTCCTAGGGCACAGGCAGATCGCAAATTATATAAATCTGCGGTGCAAAATTTGGTTTCTAACTACAAAAATCTACATATAATTATTGGCGAGGCCATAGATTTTAACATAATAGGCAATAAAATAGATTCGCTAATTATCGAAGTCCCAAGAGAAAAAAAGGAAACAAATTTTGCCTCCGCAAATCAACTCGAAGAAAATGCTATAATAAAAGCTCAAAACTTGCTTAAAAATCACCCAGCAATTAAGGAAATTTTACCACCACAGTCGCAATCCAGCAATAAATATCAAATATTTTGCTTTGGTGCAGTAATAACAACGGGCACATTTCTTAACGGCACAATTCATTGCGGTAAAGAAACCACATCTGGCGGTAGAATTAGCGAAAAACCAAGCCTAAAGCTTGCCAATAGGCTTAAAGAGCTAGAATTCTCGATCTCGAGGTTAAAAACCGGAACTCCACCAAGAATAGATCGTCATTCAATAAATTGGCAAAACCTTGAAACACAAAAAAGTGACAACCCGCCAAGGCCATTTTCTTATCTCAACAGCAAAATCAACATTCCCCAGATTGATTGCTTTATAACTTACACCAATCAAAATACCCATAAAATTATTGCCGATAATCTAGAAAAATCGGCAATGTACGGAGGGCAAATTAGTGGCAGAGGGCCTCGCTATTGTCCATCGATAGAAGATAAAATAAATCGCTTTGCCGACAAAGAAAGGCATCAGGTTTTTCTTGAGCCAGAAGGGCTAGACAGCGACATTATTTACCCAAATGGCATTTCGACATCTTTACCGCTTTCAATTCAGGAAGAATTTGTCAGGTCTATTAACGGTCTAGAAAAAGCAATAATAACTCAGGCTGGCTATGCTATTGAATACGACTTCGTCGATCCGCGAGAATTATTGCCAACCTTAGAAACAAAGAAAATTCTAAATTTGTTTCTTGCTGGGCAAATAAACGGCACTACAGGCTATGAGGAGGCCGCAGGACAAGGAATAGTTGCCGGAATTAATCTTGGGCTAAAAGCAAAAAATATTCTAAAATTAGCACCAGAAAAACAACTTATTCTCGATCGCTTTTCTTCTTATATTGGGGTTATGATTGACGACTTAACAACTCTTGGTACCAACGAACCATACAGAATGCTTACCTCGAGAGCAGAATATCGCCTACACATTAGGGCAGATAATGCCGATCTTAGGCTAACACCTATTGCAATTGACCTTGGTATTGCCACAAAGAACAGGGCCGAAACATTTGTCAAAAGACAAGAAAACATTATCTCGCAAACTAAATTATTGCAATCTTTAAAAATATCTCCTAGCGAACTTAATAAACACGGTATTAATATCAGTCTAGATGGCTCTTATCGCAGTGGATTCGACCTCCTTGCTTTACCAGAAATAAATTTCGGCATTATTAGTAAAATATGGCCAGAGGAAACAAAAGAAATAACCGAAGAAACTGCAAAACAACTAGAGATAGATGGGCTATATTATCATTATTTAAAAAGACAAGAGGCCGATGTTTTACTACTCAAGAAAGAACAGCAAAGCCTTATACCGCGAGATTTAGATTACTATAAAATCGAAAGCCTATCAAATGAAGTAAGAGAAAAGCTTAGCAATATTCGCCCAACAACAATTGCCACAGCAAGTAAGATTGCCGGAATTACCCCAACAGCAATTATTGCTCTCATTATTTACCTAAGAAAAATTTCAAAGATAAATAATTGATTTTTAAAAAAAGAAAAGTAGATTGTCACTTACTATTTAAATAGTTTATCTCGCCAATCAAAAAAGGTTAATTTTATAATCAAAATGAAAATCATCTCTTGCAACAGCAACATAAAACTTG
>CAMAYG010000036.1 GCA_945862535.1 Rickettsia typhi
GCCAAAAGATTATTGCCAAAAGATTATTGCCAAAAGATTATTGCCAAAAGATTATTGCCAAAAGATTATTGCCAAAAGATTATTGCCAAAAGATTATTGCCAAAAGATTATTGCCAAAAGATTATTGCCAAAAGATTATTGACTTTAAATCTTATTTATTTATTTTTTTGCTTATTTAATAGTTTCAACTTTGCCTTATAACTTTAGATTAAAATTTTATCTAAAGTTATTTTGGGGCATAAACTTATCAATAACGATGAAAATATCAATCGACAATAGCGAATATCTGGTTCCTGCAGGCATTACAATTATTCAGGCCTGCGAAATTGCAGGCATAGAAATCCCTCGCTTTTGCTATCATGAAAGGTTGGCAATTGCTGGAAATTGCCGTATGTGTTTAGTCGAGGTCGTTGGCGGTCCGCCAAAGCCCGTAGCATCTTGTGCAATGAATGTTGCCGAAGGAATGCAAATCTTTACTACAACTCCAATGGTTCAAAAAGCTAGGGAAGGGGCGATGGAGTTTTTGCTTATCAATCATCCTCTCGACTGCCCAGTGTGCGATCAGGGTGGCGAGTGCGACTTGCAAGATCAGGCATATCATTATGGCAAGGGCGGTAGCGATTTTGATGAAAATAAAAGAGCTGTTGCCAATAAAGACTTTGGCCCCCTCGTTAAAACCACCATGACACGATGTATACACTGCACTCGCTGTGTTCGTTTTATCGAAGATATTGCAGGAAGTGTAGAATTAGGTGTTGCAAATCGTGGCGAAAAAGCCGAAATAACTACCTATATCGAACATGGGATTAAGTCTAACTTATCTGGTAATATTATCGATCTTTGCCCCGTTGGAGCATTAACCTCGAAGCCTTATTCTTCTAAGGCTCGCAGTTGGGAGCTTAGCAAAACCGAAACCGTCGACATTATGGATTCTACTTGCAGTAATATCAGGGTCGATACTCGCGGAGCCGAAGTTTTAAGAATACTGCCTCGCTTAAATGAAGAAATAAACGAAGAATGGCTTAGCGATAAATCTCGCTTTTGCTACGACGGCTTAAAATACCAAAGAATAGATCAGGCATTTGTTAAATCTAACAAAACATTAGAGCCTGCTAGTGTTGACTTTGCTCTTAATGTTATTGCTAATCGTTTAAAAAATACCAATTCGCAAGAGGTTGCAATTCTTAGCGGTAGGCTTTCTAGTGTTGAAGATATTTTTGCTGCCAAAGAATTTGCCAATATCCTAGGTATTAATAATTACGAATCTCGCCTTGCCGACCAAGTTATTAACCCAGATTCACGAGCTAATTTTCTGCTAAATAGCGGTATTTCTAGCCTAGAAGAAGCAGATCTTTGTTTAATTATTGGTTGCGATATTGTAAAAGATGCCCCGTTAATTAATGCTCGGTTAAGAAAATCTTTTGCAAAAAAGCCCAATAATATTGCTACAATAGGGCTCCCGCCAGAATATAACCTTACTTATCAATATCAAAATCTTGGCACTAATTCCTTGGTGTTAGAGCAAATAATTAGCAAACAACATATTTTTGCCAAATCTTTAGAATCGGCAAAGAAACCAGTTATTATAATTGGCGAAGATGCCTTAATTGGTAATAATGCCTCGCTGTTACTAGGGCTTATTTACAAAATGTCAGAAGTTTTTAATTTGCAAAATAGCGAATGGTCTGGGGTTAATTTTTTGCTAAAAAATACTGGTCTAATTAATGGTTTAGAGCTTAATTTTACTGCCAAAGATGGAATAAAAAACATTTTGCACAAAATTACTAATCAGCAAATAAAAACTGTCTTTTTGCTTGGTGTCGACGACGACATAGATTTTTCACTATTAAAAAATTCTTTTGTCATTTACTTGGGTTCTCATGCCGATAAAGCGGTAGAATATGCCTCGGTAATTTTACCAACCCCCGCCTATATTGAGCAGGTTGCAACTTATGTTAATGCCGAGGGCAGGGCGCAACAAACAAAGATTGCTACCGCTCCAATTGGCGATGCCTTAACCACAGAAACGGTATTTCTGCAATTGCTTAGCAAGCTTAATTTTACTGCAGAAGAAAATTATCATCACAAATTGTTAAAACAATATCCACATCTTTTTGAATCTTTTTCGCCTTTGCATCAAGGTAAAAAGCACTTCGAGCTTGCCAAAAAAATCGAGCTACAGCAAATCATTAGCCATTTTCAGATTGCAATTAATAGCAATGAAAGTTTTTATTTGAGTAATGCAATTGCTAGGGCTTCAAAAATTCTTCATCGTTGCAACAATTTAAATTAATACAATGCAAGATTTAACTTATCGCAACACTAAAGACCGATTTCAGCAACTATTTATCGAAAAATTATCAATCGACAGCATTGCTAATGTGGTTAAAACCCCGTTTTACTGCTATTCAAAGCAAAATTTAATCAACAATTTTCATAATTTTGTTGCCGAATTTAATCGTCAGCAAGTTAGTGATTATCAAATTTGTTATGCAATAAAAGCTAATCAAAACCTTCATATCGCCTCGATTTTTGCAAAATTAGGGGCGGGGATAGATGCCGTCTCTATTGGCGAAATCGAGCGAGCGATTTGTGTCGGCACTAGTCCAGAAAAAATAATTTTTGCTGGAGTTGGCAAGACTTTTGTAGAAATAGAATCCGCTCTAAAATTAGGGGTCCACGAATTTTCTGTCGAATCTCAGGCCGAGCTCTTTATGATTAGCCAAGTAGCGGCAAAAATTGGCAAAATTGCTAAATTTTCTCTAAGGGTTAACCCCGACATCGATGCCAAAACTCATAGCAATATTAGCACCGGTCGCAAAGGTGATAAATTTGGTGTTGATATCGAGCTTGCAGAAGAGATCTACTTATTAGCAAAGCATTTGCCCGCAATAGAAATACACGGAATTTCGATGCATATTGGTTCGCAAATCACCACAATCGAGCCTTTTAGAAAGGCATTTGCCAAAATGGCCGATTTGGCTTATAAATTAAAAAATCACAACATTGAAATCAAACAGCTAGATTTTGGTGGTGGAATTGGTGTTTTTTATAAAGACGAAGTGTTGATAGATCTAAAAGAATACATTAGCCTCATCAAGGAAACGGCGGCAAAATTTAATGCAAAAATTGTTATTGCCCCCGGCAGATCTCTGGTTGCCTCTGCGGGAATATTGGTTTCCTCGGTTATTTTATTAAAAAACACAGGCGACAAAAACTTTACCATTATCGATGCCTCGATGAACGATTTAGCAAGACCGGGCCTTTATGGCTCTTATCACGAAGTATTGCCTTGTGTCAAAGATTTTAGCATTAATCAAGAGGCGGTTTTAACTAATCTTGCTGGGCCAGTATGCGAATCGACAGATGTGCTGGCAAAATCTAGGCTTCTTCCGCCTCTAAATCCTAACGATCTATTAGTTTTTCTAACTGCGGGGGCTTATGGTTCAGCAATGTCTAGTCAATATAATTGCCGACCGCTAATTCCCGAAGTTTTAGTCGACGGTGAAGATTTTAAAATTATTCGTCGTAGACCAAGCTTTTTAGAGATGATTTCGCTAGAAAATTTTCACTAGAAATCTTTATCAAAAATTTTAATCAATTAATTTACAACAAGTTATGAAAGGTATCATTAAATATTTGGTGCTAAATGCAGTAAGAAATAGAGTTTTTCTTGGTTTGAATCTGTTTTTGATTCTGTCAATTGCTTTTGCTGTTTTTCTTTCGACCACAGCTTTTGTTGAACAGCAACAATTTGCAACGGTTTATGTTGCGGGGATTAGTCGTTTAGTTGTGCAATTTGGCTTAATATTATTTTGTTGCTTGGCGGTAAATCGAGCATTTGAAAATAAAGAGGTAGAATTTGTTATTTCTAAATCTATATCGCGGGAAAGATTCATCTTATCTTATTTCCTTGGTTTCGCTGTTGTTGCTTTGCTTGTTGTTATTCCGCTTTTTATCATTATGTTTTTGCTTTGCAAAATGGATTATCTAGGCTTTGCCATTTGGGCAAGTACATTTTTTGGCGAGACTCTATTGCTCATTTGCTTTGCAATCTTGTCTTCGCTTATTCTTCGCAGTAATTTTAATGCTATTTTTGCCTCTTGTGGCTTTTATATCATTTCTCGGCTAATGGCAATGTTTACCATGTCGATAGATCAGACCCTAAGCAATGTTTTGCAAGCACATGATAATCGCCTAGTCATAATGTGTAAATTTATCTTACAAACAATGTCTGCGGTCTTTCCTAGGCTAGATCTTTTCGCTCAAAGTAAGTGGCTAGTCTACGGTATTGACAATTTTTCCTTTATCAAGATTGTTATTTATCAATTTCTTATTTATTTACCGCTACTAATCATTATGTCATTTCACGATTTTAGAAAAAAACAATTCTAACTACGATGTCACCTATTAAAAATCAATCCTTTGGGCAATCTTTTGGCAGTTTTATCGATTCTTTAAAACTTGTCTATAATGTCTATTTGCAATACATCTTCCTTGGGCTGTTTGCAATATTAATATCACTGCAAATATTCTTTGGTCAAAAATTCTACAGTCACCGCTCGAAAGATCAGATAGTTTCGCCAGCCCCAACTCAACTTTTTGCTAAAATCGTTTCTTTTGGCGATGAACAATTCCTATTTCGCCTAATGGCAACTAAGGTGCAAAATACCGGCGATGTATTTGCTGGATTCTTGCCTCTTAAGCAATATGATTATAGTCGTGTCTATGGATGGTTAAAAATTCTTGACTTCCTAGATTCTAAAAGTAGTTTTGCCCCTTCCGTTGCCTCGTATTATTTTGCTAATTCACAAAATAGCTCAGATAAATATCATATCGTTAACTATCTCGAAGAACATGCTCAATTTGACCCTGCCAATAGTTGGTGGTGGCTATTTCAGGCGGTTGATATTTCTTTAAGAATTCCCGATAATGAAAGAGCGATTGAAGTTGCAGAAAAAATATCGCAAGGGTCTTTTAACAATGCCCCATTATGGGTAAAATTAGTGGCAACAAAATTAAAAATGCAACACCGAAAGATCGATTCAAATTGCTTATCTTTTACGATTATTAACAATTTGCTTCAGCAGGAATCGGCAAAAAACTATAAAATTAATAGCACCGAGATAGATTTTATGCGGGGATATATCAAAAGCAGTGTCGAAAAATTTAAAAAACAAGGATTTGATCCAAGAAAATGTCAATAGCAAGAAAATGTCAATCGATTATCTACAAATAGAAAGCTTAATCAAGCAAGCAATAGCAGAAGACTTGCCAAGTGGCGATCTTACAACTTCTTCTTTATTAGAATTTATTGTCAAAAACTCTAAATCGAGCTCGGATTTTAGCAAAAATAACAACAAATTGCACTTTGCTAAGTTTCATCTTATTTTTAAAGAAGCGGGAGTTTTGGCAGGGCTAGATATCGTGCCAATTACTTTTCTGATAATAGAGTCTCTGTCCTTACAAAACGGCAACCAAGAAGCGATAATTAAGCCAGAAGTAACAAATCAAGTAGCAACGAATCAATATTATCAAAACCTTAAAAGTAAATTATTCTCTTTTTCATCTCATAATCTCGACGGCAATAATATTGCAAATAATCAAGTTGTAGCAAGTGGCGAGGCTAATATTGCTTTGTTATTTTCTGCCGAAAGAATTATTCTTAATCTAGTCCAGCATTTAAGCGGTATTGCCACTAAAACCAAAAGCTATGTTCAGGCTTTAAATAATCCCAAAATCGCCATTCTTGATACCAGAAAAACTCTGCCAAATTTACGATATTTACAAAAATATGCCGTGACAATTGGCGGAGGGGTTAATCATCGCCACGATTTATCGTCGATGATGATGTTTAAAGACAATCATCTAGCGGTTCTGTCGCAATATTTAACATTGGCAGATCTACCAAATCTCATTCATAATGCTCGCCAAAATGGCAAAAAGATCGAAATAGAATGCGATGAAATAGAGCAGTTGCCAATAATATTAAAAAGCCAGCCAGACATAATAATGCTCGACAACATGACCGTAGAAAACATTAACAAATCATCGGCCTTAATACACCAATTTTCTCAGGAACATGGCTTGTCGATTAAAATTGAAGTTTCTGGCGGGGTTAATTTACAAAATATCGCTAATTACCGCAATTGCGATGTCGATTTTATCTCTATTGGCTCCCTCACTCATTCAGTTAATGCTCTAGACATTAGCCTAGAAATTACCTAATATCAATGTTACAATATCGTTAAATGTCTCAAATGCAGTTCGCCGATCTTTCTCTGTTTCTAAAAGCGATATTGCTTGGCATAGTTGAGGGGGCAACAGAATTTATCCCGGTTTCTTCTACCGCCCATCTAATTATCGCTTCGCAAATAATTAATTTTCACGATGTCGCCAATAAAACCTTTGAAATCACCATTCAAATTGGAGCAATTTTTGCCGTTATATTTTATTATCGCATTAAATTATGGCAAATTATTGTTAATTTTCGCCAAAAAGCACAGCTCGATTTGATAACAAAAGTTATTATTGGCTTTATGCCCGCAGTTTTTATTGGGCTTTTTCTTCATTCGATAATTAAACAGCTTCTTAACAATAATTTTGTTATTTTAATTGCTCTTTTTTTGGGCGGAGTGGCAATTATTCTTGTTGAAAAAATCTGTCACAACAAAAACAGCAAGCAAGAGCAAGATTCTTTTGTGGCCGGTGGCGATAATCTTAGCAATATTAGCAAAAAGCAAGCTCTGGCAATAGGCTTTTTACAATGCCTAGCAATGATTCCCGGAGTTTCGCGGTCAGCGGCAACAATTATTGGCGGTGTAGCAATTGGCCTAAAGCGAAGGGAGGCAACAGAATTTTCCTTTTTGCTAGCTATTCCAACAATTGGTGCCGCAACATTGTTCGATTTAATGAAAAATTACCAATTAATAAAATTTAGCGATATTGGCTTATTGGCTATCGGCATTATTACCGCCTTCTTTAGTAGTTTGGTTGTCATTAAATGGCTAATTAAATTTGTCAGCAACAATAGTTTTATTATTTTTGGGATATATAGAATTATCGTTGCAATTATTGGTTATTTCATTTTAAAGAGCATCTAGCCTTATCGCCTAAAACAAGATTTACAAAATAAGAAATGCCGTAGAGGCAATATTTTTTTAAAATTTTCATAAAAATACCAAAAAACACTTGCAAATTAGTTTTTTAACATAACAATTTGGCAACATAATTATTTAAAATCTATTTTTCAAAATATATTTTCTAAAATCCATTTTCCTTGGTAGCTCAGTGGTAGAGCAGTTGACTGTTAATCAATTGGTCGGGGGTTCGAATCCCTCCCGAGGAGCCAACTAAAGTAGTTGGCTAATTTACTATCGCATCAAGCGGTTTTCCACAAGTTATATTATAGCTCTGCATCCCCTAAAGAAAGCTTAGAAAATACAAAATCAATCAACTTCTTCTTTCTGCTAATTTCCAAAATTTCAAATAATTTACTCGCTTTATTCGCCAAGTTTTATCTACCAACCAAAAGCCGTGCTAAATATCGCTTTAAAGTTGCTGTCTGGCCTATTTACGGCCCCTTCTATAAGCTTTCCTTAAACTTTCCGTTAAGGCCACTGCACATCGCCTAGAACTTTCCTAGTCTAGTTGCATTTTGGCTTTTAGAGAGGGTTATTTTTGGTTTTTCTTGGGTTTTTGGTTAAAGATAGGTGTTATTTTGGCTATTTTTAGTAATTTTTCTAATAAATTATTCTTAATTAACTTATTCCTAAACCTACAAATAGTTGATTCATCGGGAATATTATTAGCAATATCAAAACCGCTTACTTTTTTATTTGCTTTTTCTTAAGGATTCTAAAGATTCTATTTTTTGTTTTTTATCTAAATCTAATTTTCCCCTCTTTAAAAAAAATCTTTGATTGGCGAGCCAATTATAATATTTTTTATCTAATGTATCGCCATTTTTTAGAAGTTCTAAAGTTTTGTTGTAATTATCTTGCCAAGATTTATGCGGTGTTCTTAAACTTCTCATCTGCCTTTTCTGCCTTTTCCCATCTTCCAATTGAAAAAAATCATTAACAAGTTCCGACATTAACAATAAATCAACCCGATCTTTTTCAAGTTCATTTTTTCTAAAAGCACTTCTTTGGTTAATGAGCCAGGAATATATATTATATTCATCTTGACCAAGATCAAGCTTTGGCAATCTTTGATTTTTTTGAATAAACTCTGCCAACCTTTCATGGTATCTAGTCCATTTATCCGAATTAGGCTCAAATGGAAAATCAATTGCCACTAATTTATAAAATCTTTCCTCCTTAATTTCTCCTTTTTTATAACCGTTCCTAAGTTCTAAAAACCAAACTGCCAACTCGTGCTCAATTGGTTCTTTGCTTTTTTGAGATGGCCATTTTAATGGATCGAGGTTGCTATTTTTCCAATCAATTAATTTTTGATATTTTTCATTCCAAGAATTTTCTTGCCAATCCCAAATAAAATTAATTTCGTTTAATTTATTAATTCGCTCCGAGCTTAATTTGTTGGCACTTCTGCGGATTCTTTGATTTCCAAGCCAAACTGCCAACTCTTGCTCAATTGGCTCTTTGCTTGCTTGAGATGGCCATTTTAATGGATCGGGGTTGCTATTTTTCCAATCAATTAATTTTTGATATTTTTCATTCCAAGAATTTTCTTGCCAATCCCAAATAAAATTAATTTCGTTTAATTTATTAATTCGTTCTGAGCTTAATTTATTAGAATTCTTGTTTGTTCTTTGAAGGACTGTCCATTGATAAATATTCTGATTTTCTTCTTTTGTTGGATAACTGCCATTAT
>CAMAYG010000037.1 GCA_945862535.1 Rickettsia typhi
ACTTTGTTTTTCAAATATATAAATAATAAACAACATAATTAAACCATGGAACAACAATACAAAAACCCAATAAAAGCGGAAGAAATAATATTAGATATGCCTCAAGATGTATCGCAAGACCCAAATGCAGATGCACTACAAAAACTAAAGAACCTTTTTCCTGCAAGATCTCAATTCAACATTACTAAAGATTCAGATTCAGAGGAAAATTTTTCTGCAGAAATTACCGTAGGCGACAATAAATATAGTGGATCATGTAGTAAGGATGGCACTCCTATCGGAAACTGGGCACTTAAAAGAGGAAAAGAACTAGAAATAAAAATAACATTTCAAGAAAAATCTGATTTATTCAAAATAACAGTTCAATCTCAAGAAGAGCTAGCAACGTTTCAGACAGAATCCGATGGTCAATTCGTAGACGGTTTAGGTCAACTTGTTTTAGGATCTGGAAAGTTTACAGATGGCTTATATAAAGACGATAAATACAATGGAGAGTTTTTAGATAATAAATTCCATGGCAAAGGAACATTCACTTCTGCAAACGGCGACAAATACGAAGGATATTGGAAAGATAATAAATTCCATGGCAAAGGAACATTCACTTGTGCAAACGGCGGAAAATACGAAGGAGATTGGAAAGATGGTAAACAACATGGCAAAGGAACACTCACTTATGCAAACGGCGACATATACGAAGGAGAGTTTTTAGATAATAAATTCCATGGGCATGGAACACTCACTTCTGCAAACGGCGACGAATACGAAGGATATTGGAAAGATGATAAACAACATGGCAAAGGAACATACACTTGTGCAAACGGCGACAAATACGAAGGAGAGTTTTTAGATAATAAATTCCATGGGCATGGAACATACACTTGTGCAAACGACGACAGATACGAGGGAGGGTGGAAAGATGGTCTAAGAAATGGCTTTGGAGCATTCACTGGTGCAGACGGTAGCAAATTCGAGGGAGAGTGGCAATATGATGCAAGACACGGCAAAGGAACATTCACTTATCCAGACGGCGGAAAATACGATGGAGATTGGAAATATGGTAAAAGAGATGGCAAAGGAACACTCACTTATCCAGACGGCGAAAAATACGATGGAGATTGGAAAAATGGTAAAAGAGATGGCCAAGGAACACGCACTTATGCAAACGGCCTCATATACAAAGGAGAGTTTAAAAATGGTGAAATGATGAAGTTGTCAAATAAATCTAAAGAAAAGAACAAAATTCCAACATTATTGCTTCGTTCATTGGAAATTGACGAAGCAAATAGGCCTGCAAAATACGAAAATGATAAATTTACGGGTGGCGAACCAGTTGCAGTTAAAGTCTGCAAAGATTCAGCAGGATCTCTTGCCGCAATTGAGCAATTCATCAAAGAAAAAAAAGAAAAACCCACAGAAGAAAATTCAAAATGCAGAATTGTGTTTGATCAACATGGCGGTAGGGAAGGAGGTAATGATATGTCGATCGACTCAGAATCTGCAAAAAAAATACTGGAAAATCTTGCCGATGCAAAATTCAAAGAGATTACAATATCAGACCTCGCCTGCAACGGAGGCACTGCTTACCACTTCCTTAAAGTGGCACAAGATTTTGTAAAAGAACATGAAGTGGTTGTAAAAGTTAGATCTGCACCAGAAGATAGAGTATGTGCAAGTGGAATCAAGGTGAGTAAAACAGATGGTGGCACTGAAAGACTTACCGCAGTAACTCTTGGCACAGATGGCTCTGGGAAATCAAGGGAGTTAAAGGTGTTTACTCCCGAATCTGCAAATGTTGGTAATCCAGAGCTCACTAATCTAAAGTGTAAAGAAGAAGAGAAAAGTAGCAAGTCGATATAAATCTCGACACATCGTCATCCTTTCCTCGAAGCTTTCGAGGAGCCTTAGTTAATAACGGCACTCCCTAGAACCGTCATCCTGCACGAAGTTGCAGGATCTACAGATTCATCCATCGTCTTCGCAGCGAAGATGACGATTGAGGTGAATCTTCGCAACTTTTTTACTTTAATGCCGACCTATTGCGATAGTTACGATGTCTCTTTTCCTAAAATGAAACAATTTTAATTATTTATTTTTTTCTATTTGACATTTTGTTTAGCCTTTTATTAGATAGCCCTGTGTCTAAATTAGTGTTTGTGATTATGTATTGGGCTATTTGCCAGATTTTTCATTGTTACTGCTTTGTTTTTTAACATCATGCGGTAAAGAATTTTGCAATCTATACTTAATTTTACTTTAGCTTTGCTTTTAACCAATTTTAATAAATATGCCAAAAACTAATATGCCAAAAATCTTTTGCCTGATAATTTCTATTATTTTCTCTTTTTTATTTATAACAACATCTTATGCCTCCGATGTTATTGCCTCGGTCGGCAAGCAAGAAATAACAAAAAAAGAGGCGGAATTTGCAACAAAAATGGCAGGACTAGCTGATTTTAACAATCTTCCTGTCGATAGTAAAAAAGTTATAGTGAAAAAATTAATCAACGACAAAGTTATCGAAGAATTAGCAAAAAAGGAAAAATTTACCGAACAAGAAGAAATTGTAATGGCGATTAGGGCAATTATTGTTGCTAAATATATTGAAAAACATTTAGGCGATATTGAATCCTTAGCTAAAAAGAAATATAACGAAGCATCTTTAGCATTAAAAGGGAAAAAGACTTACACCTTATCTCACATCTTAGTTAAAGAGGAATCGGAAGCAAATAATATCTATAAAAATCTATCCGCTTCGGCAAATTGGAAATCTGATTTTAAAAAATTAGCGAAAGAAAAATCGCTAGATACGGCAACTGCTAAAAATGGGGGCTTGGTTGGCACTATTGCCGAAGTTAAATTGCCAGAAGATTTCGTTCCACACCTTAAAAATGCTAAAGCTAATACATTAATAAAGCCATTTAAAACAAAACTGGGTTACCACATTGTAACAGTCGAGAAAATTAAGCCAGTCCATATCGAACCTTATGACAAAGTAAAAAATATTTTTATGGCTCAAGTTTTTCAAGAAGAAACAGAGAATTTAGCTAAAAAGAGTCTAAAAGGTAAAGAGATTAAATTTAAACTCGATTCTAAATCGTAGCCACAATTATTATGAAAATTAGCAAGGTTTTGACCCTTGGTTTTGCTAATGTTTTAAAGCAGATATTGGTTATTGTAATAATATTTTCTTTAATGTTGCAATCGATATTCTGTAGCTTGGCCATGGCAAGCTTGTCGAATATTATCCCTGACGGCACAACCAACACAACAACAGAAGCCTCGCCAAATAACATTACCGTTGTAAATATTGCAACACCATTGCCAAGTGGCACTTCGATGAATAATTTTAGCCAGTTCGATGTTAATCAAAGCGGTGCAGTAGTTAACAACTCGGCGATTGTTGCTAATACTCAGCTTGGGGGCTGGGTATATGGTAATCCTCATTTAGCAAATGGCATTCAGGCATCGGTAATTGTTAGCGAAGTTACGGGCAATATGCCTTCTAATCTTTTAGGTTACCTTGAAATTGCAGGAGGCAAAGCAGAATTTGTCTTGCTTAACCCTAATGGCATAAGCTGTGCTGGTTGTGGCTTTATCAATGTTGGCAACCTTACTCTTGCTAGTGGTGTGGGTGCTTATAACGAAGAAGGCAATCTTGCATCTATTAATATGGGTGCAGGTAATTTTGCGGTTTCTGGCTCTGGTCTTGATGCTAATTTGGTCGACTATTTTCGGATAATTAGTAAGAAAATTCAACTTTCGGCACCAATTTGGGCAAAAGATGAATTGGCAATTTATCAAGGAAGTGGCAATTTTAATAATTCTAGCAAGATATTTAGCAATAATCTAAGCTCAAATTCTAGTCAAAATATAAATATTGGTATTGATGTTGCCGAAATGGGCGGAATTTATGCCGGTAAAGCAACATTAGTGGCGAGCGACTTAGGGCTTGGTGTAAATATTGCTGGCGATGTTATTGCTTCGGCACAAGGCATTATTATTACCGCTAATGGCGATATTGTTTATAATAATGTTGCATCGGCAACGACAACAAATATTACCGCTAGCAACAACGGCAATATTACACAAAACGGCAGTTTAAAGAGCCTCGGAGGCAATGCAAACCTTAGTGCAAAGAATATCACAATTGCCGGAAACACTATTTCTTCCGCAGGAGATGTAACAATTGTGGCAAATGGCAATATTACTAATTCTAACAATCTTAGCCTTCTTGCCAATAACCTGGTAATAAATTCAGCGGGCGATACCACATTGCAAAATCTTGATGCAAAAGTTTCTGGGCAAGCTAAAATATTGGCAAATAAGCTGTTGTTATCAAATTCTAATCTTGCTACTACAAAAAATTTTACAGCCAATGTTGTCGATATAATAAATCTAGATAATACTATTATTTCAACCAATGCCGATGCCAATTTAACAACGAAAGATTTATCTTTGATGGCATCGTTAATTTCGGCAGAAGGCACTATTACTCAGACCGCCTCGGGCGACATAACTCAAGATGCTTCAAAAACCATTGCCACCAAAGCAATTACAATAAATGCAAATTCGCTACTAAATAGTAATTCTTCGTTAATTCAAACAGCAAATGCCCTAAATATTACTTTAGCTGTAAATCTAATAAATAGCAATTCAAGCTCGATTGCGGCTAGTTCCAATGCCTTAATAACATCTTTAAATGGCACAAACTCAACTAATTCTTACATTGCAAGCGGTAGTAAATTTATTGGTAGTTTTTCTGGGGCTTTAAAAAATTTCGCTAATTTATTAGCATTTGACAGCATTGTTGTAAATAATCTTAATAATCAGGGCGGATACCTCGAATCTGGCACTTCGGTTCTTATAACTAATAATAACTTTGCTCTTAACAATGCGGGCGGGTTAATTCAGGCTAATGGCGGCAATGTAACTATCGATTCGAATTATCAATTTAGCAACACTAACGGTAAAATAAACTCTGCAGATGATATTATTTTCAACATTAGGGCAAATCAAAATTATCAAGATCTCAATTCGAAAATCAATGCCGAAGGCGATATTTATCTTAACTCGGCAGGCTATGACATTAGCGAAGGAAGTGGAGTAAAATTCCAAACAGCAAATCTTTTTCAGGTGAACGCCCTAAATTTTACTAATAATGCTAATATTAAGGTTGGTATTATCGATCTTGCTCTATCGAATTCATTTACCAATAATGCAAGCCTGGTCTCGACTGCCAATTCTCAATATCTTATTCGCAGAAATATTGTTAATAACGGCACTATTGCTAGTGGCTCTAGCCTCTTGCTTCAGGGAGTTAATATTGCCAATAATAATGTTGGAGGCTCTACTGGGCTTGTTTATTCTACGGGAAATGCCGAAATTATAGGCTCTGGCAGTATTGCCAATAATGCAAATTCAGCAATAGTTACCAAGGGCTCCTTAAGAATTTATGCCGATATTTTAATTAGCAATGGCAGTAATGCCGAAATATCTTCGGTTGGCGATTTAACTTTGGCAGGATACGGTAACGATTCGCTTGCCACCTTTAACAACGGCAGTTCTAATGGTGCTGCCTATTTAAAGTCGCGAGGTAATATGCAAATATCTGCCAATCAGATTAATAACATCGGCAAAGATAATGCAACATTAACCGAAGGCAATGCTTATAATGTTGCCAATGTAAATTATGGGGATTATCCGCCGATGGATTCTAGCAAAATGATGAGTGAAGAAGTTGCTACCAATATTCTTACTTCAAATAATTCGCAAATTATTGCAAGTGGTTCTTTGTTAATAAACGGCAATATTCTTAACCAAACTGCAGATATTTTAGCTGGCAACAACCTTATTATTAACGGCAATGTCACCAATAATGTGACCCATTTTACCACCAGATCACTAAATGAAAACTGGGCAAATACCTATGAAGATTGCTGGTCTTCTGCAATGGGTGGCTTATTTTGCTCAACCGAGCACGACAGCTGGAACGCTGCCCACACCAATACTTTCTCAAGCTTAACCCCTTCAAGAATCGCCGCAGGTGTAAATCTTACAATAAGCGGAAGTCAGATATCTAACGATAATGGCACTGCGGTTTTTCAAAATAACACTCCACTTGGCGGTAGTGTTGGCGGAGTTAATTCGGGATATAGTGGCAGTTATGCCACGACTTTTATTAATGCGAATCAACTGCACTCTAGCAATATATCTTCGCCAAATCTTAACTTTAATGCACTTGGCAACCCAGCCCTCTTCGCTATTAGCAACAATGCACCAAATATTAATTTGCAAAATATCGTAGGGAAAAATATTAATTTTAGCTATCTCTACGAAACCAATCCGTTATTTAATCAAAATCTTAATTTTCTAACTTCTGAATATTTTTTTACTCATCTTAACTATTCGCCATCTAGGCAAATAATAATGCTTGGTGACCATTCTGCCGAAAGAAAAATCGTTGCAGATACTATTGCTAAAACTGGAATGGTGCAATATTTAGGCGATAGTGCAATTGACGGGCTTTATGCCAATGGCTTAGAATATCTCAAAAATAATCAAGATAAAATTGGCTACGAGCTAAGCCACAGTCAGGTTGAGACCCTAACAAAAGATATGATTATACCCTTTGAAAAAGAAATAAATGGCAAAATGGTGATGGTGCCACAAATTTATTATTCTGGTGCCACACTTACCAAAGCACAAGAAATGAACAAAGCGGGTGGGCAAATTGTTGCAGGCAACAGCCTAATAATAACTGCGGATGGCAATATAACAAACAAAGGCTATATTGGTGCCAATAACAATCTTAGCCTACTGACTCAAGGCGATTTTAACAATATTGGTGGCGAGATAGATGCAGGAAAAAACCTTAGCATTACCGCTAATAATATTTTACTAGATGCCTTAACAGCAGATAGCACAACCAAACCGCGCACAGTAACCCCACTATCATTCTTTGGCAATAGAACATTAACAATTGCCAATAAAGCAAAATCTTCACAAATCCAAAATGTTAGTAAAATTAATGCTGGAGAAAGCCTGATAATCAATGCTAATAATAATTTTACCGCAAAGGGTGCCTTAATTGAAGCAAAAAAAAATATCGCAATTAATGCTGGGGGCAGTGTAAGTCTGGGGGCAAGCTATTCTAATAGCTCTTTTGATGCTGGCGATACCAAAGAAACATCGGCAAAATCTGTTAATACAATCATTCAAACAGGAACACAAGATTCTACTCCAAAACTAATTCAAAAAGCAGAAAACGATAAAAAAGTAGAAAATTTAAACATCGATCTTGCAAAACTCACAAAACAAAAGAATGATTTGGAAAATTTATTAAAAGATCCTGAATCTGAGGAATTTATGCAGGCATTTCTCTATCCTGAATCATCGCAGGCAAAGCTAGAATCGCTAAACCTCCAAATAAAAGATAAGCAAAAACAAGTAGCAGATCTAAAATCTAAAAACCAAAACCTTCTTGCTTCAATTGCCAATGCCACGGGTGGCGATATTTCAATTAATGCAAATAAAGACATAGCAATAGAGGCAGGAAGCGATAGCAAAACTTCTTATTACCATCGCTCCAGCTCAGACTTCTTTGGCTCTACCACCACCACAAAAGAAACCCAAAGCCAGCAAGTAATATCTGCCCTAATTAGTGGCAATAATGTAAATATTTCTAGCAATCAAGATGTTAATGTTT